>JAEEHU010000035.1 GCA_016280975.1 Acholeplasmatales bacterium
AAGCTTAATTAATCAAGTTGTTTTATATAATTATCAGGAATATACACTTGATGAAACGTATGAATTAATTAAGAATGATAAGCGTGGTATATTCCATCCGGAGCAAATAAAAAAGCTATTTAAGCTATTAAGAGAAGATTCTGAAATATTAGAAAAACTAAACAGTAAGGCTTCCCTTTATGTATATGAAACAAGTAAATATGTATCACAAGCTAATTATTCACCAGAGGAGTTATTAGGCTTTATTGATACAGCAAACTACTCATTTGAATTCCATAATCATGAGACACTTGCACATACTGTAACAGTTGCCTTTATAGCAAAGGAGCTTGCAAAGCGTTCTAGATTAACTGATGCTCAAACATATCAGCTATATTTAGCAGGCTTAGTACATGATATTGGTAAAATAAAGGTGCCAAGAGAGGTATTATGCTTCCCAGGACGCTTAGAAGGAGATATGCTTTTAGCAATGCAGAAGCATGTTGAATATACAAAAGAGATATTAGATGGAAGCTTTTCTTATCAAATAGTTGAAATAGCATCACGTCATCATGAAAAGCTTGATGGTAGTGGATATCCTTATGGATTAAAAGAAATAGATTTATCTATTCATGATAAAATTTTAGCTGTTGCAGATATAGCATCAGCACTTTACTGTAAAAGAAGCTACAAGGAATCATTTGATGATGATAAGATTATATCAATTATTAGGCAAGAAGCTGAAAATGGTAAGCTTGATAAGAGAGTAGTTAACCATTTAATCACTGATTTTGATGAAATTATGGCTGTAGCTAAGGAAGAAGAAAAGAAAGTATTAGAAAAATACGAGGCAATGAATCAAGAATACGAGAAGCTTTCACATAGTGAAGCTTTATTCCAGCTTTTCGATTATGAGGATGACTCTGTTGATTTATTCGCTGAAGAGTAAAATTGAAATTTAGTTTATTATAAGATATAATAATACTATGTATTACGATTGGAGTATTGTATGGACAAAAAATTTTTTGAAAAATACGAAGATCATCTTGACGAGTTAACTAAGGTTTACCAAAGAGATGTAATAATTGAATACTTAGATAAGCTAATATCAGAGAATAAACCATTTTCATTTGGAGTTTTAGATATCGATAACTTCAAGTTTATAAATGATGGATATGGCCACCTTTTTGGCGATGATGTTCTAAGAGAATTTGGTAAAGCTTTAAAGGAATCACTAGAAGGAGTTGGTGTTGTTGGTCGTTATGGTGGCGATGAATTCCTAATCGTAGTAGAAAATGTCGTTGACTATGACGTGATTTGGGAAATATGGCACGACCTACTTGGTCTATCAGATTTAATTGATGTTGAAGAAATAAGAAAGCTAAATATAACAGTTACCATAGGTTCATCAAGATTCCCAAAAGATTCAACATCTATAGATGGATTATTTGAGGTTGCAGATAAGGCTTTATATAGAGGGAAGATGAAGGGTAGAAATTGCTTTATCATCTATCTTCCTGAGAAGCATGCAAATATAAGCTTAAAAAGCGAAAGAGATAAGGTAGTATCAAGTCAATACTTACATTGTAAGGCTATGACTACCATAACATCTGGAGGAGATTTAGGAAATAATATTAAAGAAACTATCAATTTCTTTGGTAATTATTTCATGCTAGATCATTTCTGTATTCAAGCAAATGATAGCTTATATTATGAATATTTCCATTCATTATGTAAGAAAAAGGATTTCAAGCCTGTTCAAAATAAACTAATAGAGCTAGGTAAGAATTCAACTACTGGATTATTCTATAAGAACACATTTATTTTAGGTGAGGAATCAACTAAAATTGATAAAATATGCTTGGATGAAGGCATTTTCTCATCAGCCTATGTTGAGATAAAGGTTCATAATAAGGCATTTGGTTACTTAAGAGCTGATGTTACTGAAAATGTAAGAGGAAGAATATGGCAATCATTAGAGCTAGACATTTTAGAAACAATAGCTCATACAATTGCACTTGAATTATATTATCAACAAAAAGAGATTAAAGACTTATAAAATAAGTCTTTTTCTTTTTGCAATTTGTAATATTTCGAGAGTTTTTACTTTCAATATGGTACTTTTGTTATAATGTAATCGTTTGCTATAAAATAGTGATTTTATAGTGTTTAATTTTATATAGTATTGTGTTATAATCCTAGTGGATTATTTTAAAAAAGTTTAGGAGGATTTTCTCATGTCTATCTTATTGGGAAAAAAAGTAAAAATTTTTTCATTATCATCTAATGTTGAATTAGCAGAAGAAATCGCTAAGGCAGTTGGTATGCCTTTATCAAGCTGCGATGTACTACATTTCGCTGATGGTGAAATCAATGTTCAAATTAACGAAACTGTAAGAGGTCATCATGTATTTGTTATCCAACCTACTTCAGCTCCAGTTAATGATCACTTAATGGAATTATTAATTATGTGTGATGCACTAAAGAGAGCATCTGCAAAGACTATAAACCTAGTTATTCCATACTATGGATATAGCCGTCAAGATAGAAAGGCTAGAAGCCGTCAACCTATTTCAGCTAAGCTAGTTGCAGATTTACTTCAAGTTGCAGGTGCAGATAGAGTTATTACAATGGATATCCATGCAGCACAAGAGCAAGGCTTCTTCGATATTCCAGTTGATAACTTTATGGGCCTTCCAATTTTAGCTAACTACTTAATGGATAAGCATCTTGAAAATGTTGTTGTAGTATCTCCAGACCATGGTGGAACAACAAGAGCAAGAGAATTCGCTAAGGTATTAGATACAACAATCGCTATTATTGATAAGCGTAGACCTGAACCAAATAAGGCTGAGGTTATGAATATCATCGGTGATGTTAAGGGTAAGACTTGTATTTTAGTTGACGATATGTGTGATACAGCAGGTACATTAACAATTGGTGCTAAGGCATTAATGGATGCAGGTGCAACAGAAGTTTATGCTGCATGTACTCATGGTGTATTATCAGGTCCTGCAATCGAAAGAATTCAAAATTCATGCTTAAAGGAAATGATTATTACAAATACTATTAAGCTTGATGATTCTAAGAAGATTGATAAGATTACAGTATTATCAGTTGGTCAATTATTAGGTCATGGTATCTTAAGAATTTTATCTGATGAACCATTATCAGGATTATTTACTTATACATACGATAAGAGCAAGAGAGAATTATTATAATAATGAAACTAATTGTTGGTCTTGGAAATCCTGGAAAAGAATATGAATATACAAGACATAATGCAGGCTTTATAGCAATTGATTTATTTGCTAAAAAGAATGATATCGAATTTAAATTAGAGCCTAAATTTAAGGGTATGATTGGAATTAAGTCATTTAATGGCGAAAAGGTTATATTACTTAAGCCTATGACTTATATGAATCTATCTGGAGAATCAGTAATCGCAGTGATGAATTTCTATAAGATTAATTTAGAGGACATTTTAGTTATTAGTGATGACTTAGATTCTAATTTAGGAAGAATTCGATTAAGAGATCATGGATCTGCAGGTGGACACAATGGTCATAAGAACATTGTTAGTCATGTTCATTCTGAAGGATATAAAAGAATAAAAATTGGTATCGGAAGAGATTCTAATATTCCAGTTGTTGATTGGGTATTAAAAAAATTAACTGAAGAAGAATTAGCTATACTAAATAATTCAGCCGAAAAGGTATCAAATGCATTACTTGATTTTGCCAATGATGTTGAATTTATGAAAATTAGCTCTAAGTATTCAGAAAAATAATTATAAAAGATATTGTTCATTGCAATATCTTTTTTCTTTTTAGATAAAATACTATAATAAATATAAATAAGGAGGATATCATGAAAAAGATATTTATTTATTATAGCCATTCAGGCAATGGAGAGATAGTTAAGGATTATTTTAAAGAAAATGGATATGATATAAGAAAAGTAGAATCAAAAAGGAAATTACCAAAAAGCTTCTTTTGTCAGATGATGGTTGGAGGAATGCTTGCTGGATTTAATCATAAGGCAAAATTAAAGGATTTTAATTATGATATTAAAGATTATGATGAGGTAGTAATAGGTTCTCCAATATGGAATGGAAAACTTGCATGCCCTACTAATACTTTATTAAGTAAGCTTGATTTAAAAGATAAGAAATTAACTTTTGTATTATATAGTGGTGGTGGACGTGCGCCAAAGGCTATAAAAAAGATTAATAAAAAGTATAAGGCTGATATTATTGAATTAAAAGAGCCTAAAAAGTATAAAGAGAATTTAGAAAAGCTTACAATTATAAAATAATTGAATAATAATAAAATATGTGGTATGTTAATAAAGTAAATTAATAGATTCCATAAAAGGGAGTAGAAACCTATATTATAGGATTATGTGTCGACATACCCAGTATATTTATATACTCGTACATAAGTTAAATTTCGAGACTTTTACCATTTTGGTAGGAGTCTTTTTATATTTTAAAGGAGATTAAAATGATACCAGAGTTTTATCAAAGTTGGCATATCGCGCCAAAAATTATTACACTTTTAGCATTTATGGTAGTTGGTGTATTCTTTTTAGTTAAGTTCTGTGATTTATTTGTTGGTTCAGCATCAGCAATAGCTAAAAAACTACATATTGCACCTATGATTATTGGTCTTACTGTAGTAGCGATGGGAACATCTTGTCCCGAGCTTGCAGTATCAGTATCAGATTCTATTGCTTGCTTAGTAAATGGCGGTAATGCTAATGTCGCAATCGGAAATGTTGTAGGATCTAATATATGTAATATATTATTAGTATTAGGATTATCTATAATATTTACTCCAATAATAATAAAAAAATCTAGTCTAAAAAAGGAATTCCCATTTTTACTTGGTGTATCACTATTACTTGTAATATTTGGAATATTCTTTGGTGTAGGAAGTGTAACAGGTAATTATGCAATATTAAGATGGGAAGGAATAATACTTGTAGTATTACTAATCGCTTATGTTGTATTTTTAGTAATTGATGCTAAAAAGCATCCTACTATTGATTTAGAAAAAACTAGTGATAGTGAAGATACAAACGAGAATCAAGAAGAAATAAAGGATATGAAAATCTGGAAGGCAATTTTATTTGTTATTATTGGTGCAGTGGGTATTGCCTTAGGTGGAGAATTCGTTGTATTTGGTGCAAAGGGCTTAGCTGTTACAGGCGCAACAGCTATGGGAATTAACCAAGATTTAGCTGAGTCATTAGTTGGTTTAACTATAGTAGCAGTAGGTACATCACTTCCTGAGCTTGTAACTAGTGTTGTTGCAGCAAGAAAAGGTGAAAATGATATCGCACTTGGTAATGTAGTAGGATCAAATATATTTAATATCTTATTTGTATTAGGTATTTCAGCAACAGTTAATCCACTTGTTACTGGAAGCGAAGTAGTAATAGATTTAATTGTTATGATGGCTATTACAATATTACTATTCTTATTTGCTTTAACTAAAAAGCTTGATAGGAAAATGGGATTTGTATTTATATCAATATATTTACTATATTTGACGTATTTAATATTAAGAACAGTAGGAGTTATTCCACAAATATAAAATAAGAAGAGCAAGACTCTTCTTTATTTTTATAATTTATGATAAATTATAAATAGAGGGATTATTAAATGGCAACAAAGAATCAGAAAAAACTAGCAGTTAAAAAAGTAGCAAAACAAGCAAAGAAAAATCCAAAGATATTTATAATATTATTATTAATAGTTTTAGTTATTGGCGGAGTAGTTGCGGTTTTATATTTTACAGGTACACTTGATAATATTATAAATAAGATAAATGGAGTAAAAGATGCTGAAAGCACACAAACTACTCCACAATCAACAGCACAACCAACTTCATCGCAATCATCACCAGCCCAATCAACAGGAACTGGAACTCATAGTCATGAGGATGAGGATGGAATTGTTGAGAATATAATTTATGATAATTTTCAAATTCATTTCCTAGAATTAGGAAACGATAGGGCAGGAGATTCTGTATACATTAAAGCTGGAGATAAAGATATTTTAATTGATGCAGGATCATTAGGCTCTTCATCTACAACAATCATTAATTATGTTAATAATTATTGTACTGATGGAAAGCTAGAATATGTTATTGCAACACATGCGCATAAGGACCATATTGCAGGTTTTGCAGGTACAGTAAATAATAAAGCAAAGAATTATAAAGGTGAAACTGTTGGAAGAACTGGAGTACTTTACTATTACGATGTAGAAAACCTTATTGATTTTGCATATACTGAAAAAACAGGGGTAGATAATAAAACTGCAGTATCAGGTGATTATTCTTCAGGTACTGAATATGGTAAATATTTAAGCGCTAGAGAATTTGCGATCGGAAATAATACAGTTCATACTACAGCTAAGGAATTATGGGAAAGTAATAATACAACAATTACGTTAGCTGAAGGTTTAACAATGGATATATTATATAATTATTACTACTTTAATTCTTCATCAGACGAGAATAATTATTCCGTATGTACAATGTTTAATTATAATAATCATCATTTCGTTTTAACTGGAGATTTAGAAAAAGAAGGAGAAGAAAAGCTAGCAGAGTATTATGATGGCACAACTCCTGAAAAGACATTACCACATTGCGATTTATTTAAAGGTGGTCATCACGGTTCTCCAACATCATCAAATGAATGTTTACTAGAAAAGTTAACACCTAGTATGTGTTGTGTATGTTGTTGTGCTGGAACATCAGAATATACTCCATGCCTTGAAAGACAATTCCCTTCACAAGCATTTATTAATAGAATTGCACAATATACATCTAGAGTTTATGTCACATCAATGATAAAATATATTGATAACGAGTGGAAGTTTACATCAATGAATGGCAATATCATAGTTTCATTTAACGGAACTAAAGTAGGTCTTAATGCATCTAATAATTTAATTAGATTAAAAGATACCGAATGGTTTAATGAAAAAATATATGCTGTAAAAACATCTGAGAAAGATGCATGGAATAGAGCCGGAGATAAAATAGATATATATAAGAATTGTGATCGTAAAGATACAACTAATTTCTATACGAGCGAAACGGCAGGGGCAGTGTTAGTCTCGAGAAGAGTATGGCCTCAAAATGGAGTCCAATAAGGAGGAAATCATGGAAAATATATTAAAGAAAATAAAAGAATATAATAGAATAATAATATTTGGCCATGAACGTCCAGATGGAGATTGTATTGGTTCTCAATATGGTTTGTATTATGTTTTAAAGGAATCTTTCCCTGAAAAAGAAGTATATGTATCAGGTGAGGTTAGTGAATATGTATCATTTATAGGAAGACCTACAATGGTAGATGATAGTCTATTTAAAGGTGCACTTGCTATATGTGTAGACTGTGCAAATGGCGAAAGATTATCAGATAAAAGATTTAAGAATTGTGATTATTCAATTAAAATTGATCATCATATTAATGTTGATAGCTTCTGTGATTATGAATATGTCGATTCAAAAGCACCAGCATGTGCTCAAATATTAACTGAATTTTTCTTAAAGTTTAATGATGTTTTTAAAATAACAAAAGAAGCAGCAGAAGCATTATATGTTGGTATTGTTACTGATACTGGTAGATTTAAATACGATAGTACATCACCTGTAACTCATAGAGTAGCTGCATCTCTTCTTGAATATGGTGTTAATATTGGTAAGATTGATAATAATTTAAGTATCGAAACTATTGATGCGTTAAGATTAAGAGGATACTGTCTAAATACATTTAAAACAACAGAAAATGGATTTGCATATTTAATAATGACAAGAGATATCATTAATAAGTTTGGAGTATCTGATGAGGATGCTGCTAACCAAGTAAATGCAATATCAACAATTAATGAATGTCCAGTTTGGGCAATGTTTATTGAATATCCAGATCAAATAAGAGTAAGATTAAGATCAAGAGGACCTAAGGTAAATATACTAGCTGAAAAGTATGAAGGCGGCGGCCACGAAAAGGCAAGTGGCGCTAAGCTTCAAAGCTGGGATAAGCTTGATGAATTCTTATTAGATGCTGATAGATTAGTAAAAGAATACAAGAATGAAAAAATGTAGAAAAAATATTTCTTGCAATTTTTAATTTTATTTAGTAAAATGATTAAGGACTTTTATGAAGCCCTTAATAAATAGGAATATAGCCAAGCGGTAAGGCAAGGGACTTTGACTCCCTCACGCGCTGGTTCGAATCCAGCTATTCCTGCCAGTCTAAAAAAATGCTCTGAGTAATCAGAGCTTTTATTTTTATGTAGATGAAGAGACAGAAAGCTTTAGCATAAATGTTACACAAAAAGTAGCGAAAAGAAAGAAGACATGAAATGGTCTTTTTCTTTTTGGTTTATAAGCATGAACAATTATGTGTTATAATGAAACAGAGGTGATATGCATGAAGAAAATATCTATATTATTGTTATCAATTCTTGGGTTAACTCTTGCTTCATGCAAAAATTCAAATTCTTTAAATTCAATTACTTTCATGTATGAGGGAAAAGAAGAAACTATAAATAAGAATGATACTTATGAGGATTTGGCATCAAGATACCCTTCTTTATTTATGACGAGCGTAAAAAGTAATTGCGTTAATTACACACCGTATATAGAAATAATTAATGATAAATCAAAAAGTAATAGAAATAGTAATGAATACAAAGAAAACTCTGAAAGAGAATTTCATTACGAATCTAAAACATATATATCTACTTATAACGAATTTTTTGCCATAGACAATTCTACTGGTTTTACATCAATAAAAAGAACAGGTGACATAGAAATTGATAATAAAAATGAAATTAATCGTCAAAATGTTGGATGTTATTATAAAGTAAATGATAGAAATTTTGATGTTTTAGCAACAAATTCGAATACTTTAGTTAGCAAAATAGAGATGTCAGAAAAAGATACATTATATGATGAAAATATTAGTATAGATGCTGCTAGTCAAAAAAAACAGTTTAATAAATATAAAATAAGTTTAGGGTTAAGGTATCCTATGCCTTCTAGCATCCATAACGAATTTAATGTGCTTGGCGATAGAATGCCTCTAGTATTAGATATGAAAGAATATGGAATTCCAAAATCAAGTGAACTAAAAGATTTTTATAAATCTAGTTTTGAATTAACTGAAGACCATATAATTTTAAAAACAGAAATTGAAAATCACTATATGGTTTTAAGAGCTTCAAGTTCAGACGTAATAACAAAATCAAGTGATAATTATTATGATACACTAAAAATTGAAGTTTGGATAGATTATAAGGATGAAGATTACGGTTTTGATTATTGCAAATTAGGAGTGTATTCAAAATATAATAATGAACAATATTATAGTGAAGCTAAAACTACATATGAAATATATTCGATGGATATTAATGATGAAGAAATAAATCAAGCGAAAGAAGAATTTATTGATAAGTGCAAAGAAAACAATATTTTAGATAAAAATTAGTTTTTAATTGTAATATACTAGATTTATTATTCAATCGTTTTATATAGTATAGAATTATTAGACTTAGCAATAAGTCTTTTTATTGTATATCCAGCTGGATTCGAACCAGCGCGTGAGTGCGTACGTGCGTTATGGAAGGCTAGACGACAGAGGTTGAAAGCACAAAAATGACAGGGGTTAGAAATTGGCTTGATGGGTGTGGTAAGATGAACTGGCCTTCCGCTAGCCGACCGCGTCATTTTTGTACTACCCTACTATGGCGCTAGACAGTGAGCAATCAGAGCTTTAAAAGAAGAACAACGCTACTTTAAAAAAATAATAATAAATTAACAAAATATAGTGTAAAATGGAATGTAAGGTGGCGCTTGACAAAATTCTAGGCTACTCTTTATGGAGTGCTTGATTTGCAAAGCATACAATTAAGTTGCAAATATGGAGGAGAAAAAAATGCAGTTAGCAGATAAAATTAGAATTATTAGAAAGGCTAGAGGCTATTCTCAAGAACAACTTGGAGATAAGCTATCTAGAGTAAGTGAAAATGGAATTAGTCGTCAAGCGGTATCAGATTGGGAAAATGGAAAGACTGAGCCTAAGCTAGATAACATTAGAGATTTAGCTGAGGTATTAAATGTATCTTATGATGCATTACTAGATGAAACGATTGATTTAGAAGATCCTAAGGTATTAAGTAAAATATTAGGTGAAGCTGATGAAGAGGATCAACCTAGTGTTGCACTTTCACTTAATAGAATATTTTCATTACATTATGAATATGTTAGTAAAACTAAAATATTTAATATGCCATTAGTACATGTTAATATTGGATTTGGAATAAAAAGAGCTAAAGGAATTATTGCAATAGGTAATATTGCAACAGGGTTTATTTCAATAGGGATAGTTTCTCTTGGATTAATTTCTCTTGGATTTTTAGCACTAGGCTTATTATTTGCCTTTGGAGTATTCTCTTTAGGTTTCTTATCAATTGGTGCTATCGCAGTAGGATTCTTATCTGTTGCAAGTGTTTCAGTTGGATATTTCTCAGTTGGTGCAGTAGCAGTAGGCAAATATTCAATTGGTGCGTTTGCGTATGGTTCTAGTATATCTTTTGGTGCAAGGGCAATTGGTGGTTGCCCAATTGATACCCAGAATGGCACAATCACTTATACAAGAGATCAAATTAGAGAATTAATTGAATTAAAAGCAAATTATGTCCCTGAATTCATTAAACAAATCTTTATATCCTTGGGCGCATAACCAGATATAGAAAGAAGTTAGGTTAAATCAAATGAGAATTTTATTTGAAATTGATTATAAAAATTATAAAGAAAATGGAACTGTTGGTAAAAGACCATCTGCTAGAGCAATAATTATTAAGGATAATAAAATAGCTATGGTATATTCTAAAAAATATGATTATTTTAAATTCCCTGGTGGAGGAATTGAATCAAGTGAAACTAATATAGATGCTTTAATTAGAGAGGTTAAGGAAGAAGTAGGATTAGATGTTATTAAAGAATCTATAGAGGAATATGGTTTAGTGATAAGAAAAGAAAAAGGTAAAGTAGAAGATATTTTTATTCAAGAGAATTATTATTACCTATGTAGAACAAACAATAGCATTTCTAATCAGAAATTAGACTATTATGAAAAAGAAGAAGGATTTACTCTAAAGTGGGTTGATCCAAGAGATGCAATTAATACTAATTTAAATAATAATCATAACAATACATCAGAAAGTAATATGCATATTATTGAAAGAGAAGCTAAGGTATTAATGATGCTTATAGATGAAAAATATCTATAATGAAACATTTTTAATAATAATGTACGATTTTTGATAATTTTAGTACGATTAATGTTGACAAAATATGGAAATATTTTAATATTAAATTGTAAATAAATAGTACCTTTAAAAAAGGGAGTAGAAATCCAGTAATGGTTTTAATATCGTCAACCGACTTTATGTCCGGTATTAATGTAATTTTCAAGACTTTTGATTAATTTCAAAGGTCTTTTATTTATATCAGGGGGTGTTTGTTATGTTAAAGAAGTGTCCTTATTGTAATGCAAATTTTGATGAAGGAAAGGAATATTTCATTTGTCCTTATTGTAATGAGGAATTGCCAAAGGACGAAACAAAAGCTGATGTAAATTATGATGTATTAAAATCTACTAGGCAAATTGAAATTAGAGAGAAAAAAAAAGAAAAAGAAAGGCTTTTTTCAAGCTTGGCATGATTATGAATTAAATAGAGCACATATGAATAAATATATTGCTCCTATTGAGGGTGTTATTTTTATAATTTTGGGAATAGTGCTTATATTTTATTCATGGTTTGGTTTATTCTTTATAATTATTGGTGTAATATTTATATTAATAGGAATATGGCTTAAGTATCTTTCTGAGCATTTTGATGAATAAGGTGATAATATGACAGAATATGAAAAGATGATTAGTGGAAAAATATACTCTCCATCTGATCCTAAAGCAAATGAATTAGCACATAATCAACATGATCTTGTTTTAGATTACAATAGATTATATGATAGAGACCCTAAAAGAAAAGAATTAATTGATAAGATATTTCCTAATCATAAAGGTTCAATTTATATTCAAGGAAATCTATATGTAGATTATGGTATTCATACGACAATTGGTAATAATTTCTATGCTAATAATGGACTTACTATATTAGATGTATGTCCGGTCACTATTGGTGATGATTGTTTCTTTGGACCAAATGTTAGCTTGTATACACCACTACATCCATTAATGTATCAGGAAAGAAATCAATACTTTGATGAAAGTATTAATAGATATACTGATAAGGAATATGGTGCGCCAATTGAAATTGGTAATAATTGCTGGCTAGGTGGAAATGTTATAGTACTACCTGGCGTAAAAATTGGGAATGGCTGTGTAATAGGTGCAGGATCAGTTGTTACACATGATATACCAGATAATTATTTAGCTTATGGTAATCCATGTAAGGCTATAAGAAAAATAACAAAAGGAGATTCAATATATAAGAATAAGGATTTATGGTAATCCTTATACTTATTAATAATTAAAATGAGAGAGCGTTATGTTGATAGTGTAAGAGGAACTCTAAAAATGACAGATGTAGATAAGGCTACATATAATATTGGAAGTAATCCAAAAACAGCATTTATGGGCGATGGCTCATATCATACATACGACTATCAATTCTTCTATAATAACCTAAAGGATAATGTTAATAAAAGAATTCAAAATAGCAATTAAAATTTATAACTAAAACAGACCCTAAAAGGGTCTTTTTTAATATATTTATGAAACAGTTGTTAATTTGCAAATTACTGTAAACGTATTCATAAAAACCCTTTCATAAAAAATGGTAAAATATATTTAGGAGGATTAATTATTATGTTCAATTATAAAAACAAAGTAGTTGCGATTACAGGCGCATCATCAGGTCTTGGAAAACAAATGGCTGAAGGATATGCTCAATGTGGAGCAGATCTAGTTTTATTAGCTAGAAGAGTTGAAAGACTTGAAGAATCAGCAAAAGAATGGGAGAAGAAGTATGGCGTTAAAGTGCTTCCTGTAAAGTGCGACGTTACAGATGCTGAATCAATTAAGGCTGCAGTATCTAAGGTTGAAGAAGTATTTGGTCATTGCGAGGTTATTGTTAATGATGCTGGTGGTGAAAAGGGAACTGGAACACCATTATTAGACTATAAGAGAGAAGACTGGGATTTCACTTTAAACCTAGACTTAACTTCAGTATTTGCAGTAACTCAAGCATTTGCTAACTTCATGAAGAAGGCAATTGCTGCTGGTAAGCAAACATATGGTAGAGTAATCAATATTGCATCTATCTATGGTTTAGTAGGTAATACAGCACTTCCTACAATTGCATACCATACAACAAAGGGAGCTGTTGTAAACTTCACAAGAGGTGCAGCTGCTGAACTTGCTACACAAAAGATTACAGTTAATGCAATCTGCCCTGGTTATTTCTATACAGAATTAACAACAGATACATTAAATACTGAATATTTCCAAAACTTTGCTAATCAATCAGTTCCAATGAAGAGATATGGTAACCAAGGTGAATTAAATTCTGCTGCTATTTTCTTAGGTGCAGAAGAATCATCATATGTTACAGGTCAAATCTTAGCTGTTGATGGCGGTTATACTTGCGTATAATATGTTAAAAGTTGAAGCATGCATTTTTGCATGCTTTTTTCTTTGTATAACTTTTTTCTTTATATAATATATTAATAGTTTTATTGACTATTTATTTATAAGAGAATAAAATAAAATTTGATTGGAGGGGTAAGATGGCAAGTTCAAAATCAACAAGTAAGGCAGCTTTAGCCATTCAAATAATAGAAGGAATTTTATTATTTATAGTCGGCTTAGTAATTGTTATTACTCGTGATGGTGGTGCTGTATTAAATTATGTAATTGGTGCTATGCTATTGATTGCAGGCTTAGTATTAATTATAGTAGATGCAGCTAAAACAAGAAGAGTAGTATCAACATCTACAATTGTTGCTACTGGCTTAATAACTCTTGGCTTAATAGCTCTTATTTATAATGCTTTACCAATTACAGTATTTATTATTTGGTTTTCAATAGTATTAGGATCTATATTAATAGCTGATATGGTTATTTGTTTAGCATACAAGAGAAATCAAGTTCCAGCTATAATAGAAGGCGTAATAGGTGTATTATTACTTGTATTTGGTATTTTAGCAGTAATTCCAGTAAACGGAATTATGACAGTATTCTATATCATTACAGGTGTTCTATTAATGGTATTAGGCTTATTATTAATAATGCTACCAGTTATAAAGAAGAAGTAATATATTTTAATTTTAGAATTAGGTCACTTTAGGTGGCCTTTTCTTTTTTTAAAAAAAATATAAAAAAGGTGTTGACATTATAAAATTTCACCTTTATAATAATGCTAATCCTACTAAAAAGATAGGAATAGAAGGAAAAGAAAGAAAAGGAGTGATATTATGACTATTTTAGTTAGTCGATGTATGGGTTATGCCCGAATGTGTAATTTAAAGAAATGGAGTCATAATGTCATGTGTGACTCAGTAAATAATATTTAAATTACAAAAAAATAAAATTACTGAAAAATAGAGGAGAAAATTAAAATGAGTAAAAATTATAGATTTGAAACATTACAATTACATGTAGGTCAGGAAAATCCTGATTCAGCAACTGGTGCTAGAGCAGTACCAATTTATTTAACATCATCATATGTATTTGATGATACAAAGGTAGCAGAAGATAGATTCGGCTTAAGAAATGCTGGAAATATCTATGGTAGATTAACAAACCCAACACAAGATGTATTTGAAAAGAGAGTTGCAGCACTTGAAGGTGGTGTAGCAGCACTTGCTGTAGCATCAGGTGCAGCAGCAGTAACATATTCAATCCTAGCACTAGCTGGTGCAGGTGATCATGTAGTAGCTGCAAGTAATATTTATGGTGGAACATATAACCTACTTGAGCATACATTAAAAACTTATGGAATTGATACAACATTTGTTCCTGCAAATGATGTTAACAATTTCGATAAGGCAATTAAGGAAAATACTAAATTAGTATTTATTGAAACATTAGGTAATCCAAGAAGTGATGTTGTTGATATTGAGGCAATCGCAAGTGTTGCTCATAAGCATAACATTCCACTTGTTATTGATAACACATTTGGTACACCTTATTTAATTAGACCAATTGAGCATGGAGCTGATATTGTTGTACATTCAGCAACTAAATTCATAGTTGGTCATGGTACAGCACTTGGTGGTGTAATAGTTGATTCAGGTAACTTCGATTGGGAAAAATCAGGTAAGTTCCCTCAATTTGTTGAACCAAACGTTTCATACCATGGTGTATCATTCACAAAGGCAGTAGGAAAGGCAGCATTCGCTGTATTTATTAGAGCAATCCTACTTCGTGATACAGGAGCTTCAATTTCTCCAGTTAATGCATTTATCGCATTACAAGGACTTGAAACTTTATCACTAAGAGTTGAACGTCATACAGAAAATGCAATTAAGGTTGCTAAATTCTTAGATGCAAATCCAAAGATTAAGGCTGTACATCATCCAGCTGTATCTAAGGATAAGAAGGAACAAGAATTATATAAGAAGTATTTCCCTAATGGAGGAGGTACAATCTTCACATTTGAGGTTAATGGCGATGAGGCTACAACTAAGAAGTTTATTGATAACTTAAAGTTATTCTCACTTCTTGCAAATGTAGGTGATGTTAAGTCACTTGTTATTCACCCAGCATCAACAACACATGCTGAGTTATCAGATAGTGAACTTGAAAAAGTTGGTATTTATAGAAATACAGTAAGAGTATCAATTGGTACAGAGCATATTGATGATATCCTAGATGATATTGATACAGCACTTAAGGCAATATAGTTTAAAGGAGAGAAAAAAGATGAGTTTAAGAAAGAAATTAATAGGCGTTGCACTAGGTGTAGTTGGTTTATTTAGTGTTGCATCTTGTTCAAATGCAGATAACAATACAATTTATTATTCATATGCACCAGGAGCTGCAAGAAGTGCAATTACACAAGTTGCAGATGAACTTGGTTATATTAAAGAAGAAGGAATAAAGCTTGAATATGTAAACTTCAGCTTTACTGATGCCTTTGCAGCATTAAAGAAAAATAGTAAGGAGCTTGATATTCTATCAACAGGATTTCCTCAACATTTATCTGCAATAGCACGTGGTGAGGATTTAAGAATTATAGCTGGTACAGCATCTGAAGGTGGAGCTTTATTCACATCAACAGATAAATATGATAGATTTTTAGATTTTAATAATTATAACAATATTAAAATTGGTATGAAGGCTGATGAGCAAGCATGGATTATCGGAAGACAATATATTAAGGAAAATTATCCAAATATTGATTTTTCAACAATAGAAGAAACAATATATGATACTCCACTTCTTGCAGCTCAAGCAGCAGCAAAGGGAGAAGTAGATGTTGCATTTATATCTGATAGTGCAATGGCATCTTATGAAGGAAGCATAGCTGGACTTAAGCGTCTATACTGGACAGGAGAATTAGTACCAAATTATGTATGCTGCCGTGAAACTACAACTCCAACTAAAATTTCAGAAAAAAGAGATGCTTTTGTTAAGCTTGAAAGAGCAAGAATTAGAGCATGGGAATATATTGAAAATGAAAACAATAGACAAGATGTATTAGAAAAGGTAGCACACTTCACAGGTCAAACTACAACATATGTTGATAACTATTTATTCCATACTGCATCAAAGTTAACTGCTGATCCAAATAAAAAAGGAATTATTCAATATTTTAATTCTGCAGCTGAAATAGGATTCTTTGGAAGTGCAGATTTAACTAAGGTACATATTGAAAATAACATTGATACTACAATTTATAAGGATGCATTAGATTCACTAATTAGAGAAAATCCAAATAGCCAATACTTACAAGAAAAACTCGCACTATTTACACTTCAAAACGTATAATGATTGAAAAGTTTTATAGTGGCGATGAATGCGGAATTATAACTGATATATATGTAATATCAAACGATAAAAATGAAGGTGTATTAGTTGATACAACGTATAAATTTGATACCTTATATGAAACAATTACCAAAAAATATGATATTAAGGCAGTAATAATTACTCATTCCCATATAGATCATGTAGATGGATTAAAGTTCTTTAATAAAACAAATATCCCAATCTATATGTCAAAAGAAACAAAAGAGGCTCTTAGTGATTCTAAGGCCTCTTCATACTATATAATAGGCGAGGAAAGTCCTTTTAAGGAAAATGATTTAAATATAATTGTAGTAGAAGATAATGAGAATTTAAACATTATTGGCTATGATTTTAAATTCTTATTAACTAGGGGTCACACAACAGGCTCTATAACAATCGTTATAGATAGCTTAAAGGCAATATTTTCAGGTGATACATTATTTCCAGGAAGACATGGTATGACAACATATTATGGTGGAAATCATAAGGATATGCTAAAAAGCATAGATAAAATTCTATCATATCCAGATGATTACTTAATATATCCTGGACATTATGAAAATGTATTAGTAAAAGATTTAAAGTTTTTAAAAGATTTAAACATTGAATTATTTACATACGGTAAAGGCTTTAGAGTAGATACAAATGTGTATTTAGTATCAAATGGTGATGATGCAATTATATTTGATACATCATTTGAATTTGATAAGGTACCAAAAATAATAAATGAAAGATATAACCTAAAAGGAATATTTATAACTCATTCTCATATGGATCATATAGATGGGCTAAAGTATTTCATAGGTAGTGATATTCCTATTTATATGTCAGAAGAAACAGAAAGAACAATGTATGATAGGAATATAACATCATATTATATGATTAACGAAAATCCACCATTTAAAAAGGGTGATTTAAATATAATTCATGTAAAGGATAATGACATTATAGATATCATAGGTAAGAAGGTTAAGGTTATTTCAACACCAGGCCATCAAAAAGGTGCAACATCTTATCTAATATCTCATGCAATATTTTCAGGAGATACAATTTTTAAAGGACGTCATGCATGGACTACATATCCAACAGGTGATGAGACCGACATGAAAAACACTTTAAAAAAGCTACTTTCATATCCAGAAAATTATTATATTTATCCAGGACATGATGATTTAGTTACAGTTAGGGATTCGTTATTCTTATTAAATGAGTAGGTGGTATTATGGCACATAAAATAGAAATAGAGCATGTAAGCTTTGAATACGAAGGAAAAAAGACAAAGTTTCCTGCATTAAACAATATAAATATTAATATTAAAGAAGGCGAATTTATTTGTCTTTTAGGTAATTCAGGCTGTGGTAAGTCTACACTTCTTTCTATTTTAAGTGGTCTAAACAAACCATCAAGTGGGAGATTATTAATAGATGGAAATGAAGTAGTAGGTCCTGGAGTTGATAGAGCTGTTGTATTTCAGCACTATTCATTATTCCCATGGCTTACAGCTAAAGGCAATGTTTTATTTGGTATAAAGCAATCAGGTAAAAAATATTCTAAGGCTGAAAGAAATGAGCTTGCAAATAATTATTTAAAATCAGTTGAATTATTTGAGGCTAAGGATAAATATCCTAATGAATTATCTGGTGGTATGCAACAAAGAGTCGCAGTAGCTAGAGCACTTGCATTAGAATCAAATATCCTATTAATGGATGAACCATTTGGAGCTATTGATCCTAAATTAAGATTAGAGCTTCAAGAGCTTGTTTTAAGATTATCAAAGGATAATAAAAAAACTGTTATATTTGTAACTCATGATATTGATGAAGCACTTTTACTTGCAGATAGAATATTTGTAATGGAACCAGGTAGGATAAAAGAAGAATTAAAGGTAAATTTAAAAACACCAAGAAAAAGAGAAGAGCTTGTTAAGACAGAAGAATATCAAGAATTATATCAAAAATTATTCTCATTATTCTACGATAGAATAAGAGAAGATATATATGAGGAGACGATGTTATAATGAGAAGAATAAAAGAATTTTTTAAAGCAAGATATGCGTCTCTAAAGTTTTCTCAGGGTGGTTTTAAAAAACTATTAGTCGGTTTTATTATTGTTAATGTATTATTTATTACAAATTTATTTTTAGCATTGTTTTTAGATTATCAAACAGAGCATGAATATATTTATCCATCAACAACTTATGTTATATTCTTAGCTATATTTGAATTATATTATTTAATACTATTTGTAATTAGAAAGAAAAAAAGTGTATCTGATGTGTTTACAGTGCTTTTTGGATTTCTATTACTATGGGAATTAGGATATAAGCTTGGATGGACAACAAGTGATTTACTTATTCCATCTCCAGAAGGATTATTTAATATTTATAGTGAAAAAACAAAGGAAGTAACTGATGGCATATTTGCATCCCTTAAGTTATTATTCTTTGGTGTAATAATAGGTTTAGCATCAGGTGTAGTTGTTGGACTACTTGCAGGTTTTATTCCAAGAGTGAGGGAGGTAGTATCACCTATTGCAGGTGTATTATCTCCAATTCCTCCACTTGTATATACACCATATGTAGTAATGGTTGCTCCAACATTTTATATTGCATCAGTGTTTGTAATATTCTCATCAGTATTCTGGCCAACTCTAACTCAAACTATTAATAGTGTTAAATCTATTGATAGAAGAGTAATAGAAGCCGCAAGAACAATGGGTGTATCAACATTTGGTATGTTATTTAAGGTAATCCTACCTTATATAATCCCTGCAATTATTGTAGGACTTTCAAGAAGTTTAAGAGCTGCATTCTTATGTTTAACAGGTGCTGAAATGCTTGGCGCAAAAGCAGGACTTGGATTCTTTATAAAAATGTATGAAAGAAACTTAGACTTTAGAGCAATCCTTGCAGGTATATTAGTTCTTGCGGTTGTTGTATCTATTATAGATATATTAGTAAGAAAGCTTGAAACTAGAATAGTTAGATGGAAATATAACTAGGAAGTGGTATTTTGAAAAAATATTATGATAGTATTGATGATTTAGTCGGAAATACTCCATTATTAAAATTAAATAACCTAAAGAAGTATTTAAATTTAAAATCAAATATTTATGTGAAGCTTGAATATTATAATATAGGTGGTTCTATTAAAACTAGAATAGCTAAAAATATGATAGATAAGCTTGAAGAAGAGGGGAAATTAAAGGAAGGCTCAACCATTATTGAGGCAACAAGCGGAAATACTGGTATTGGACTTTCGTTAATTGCAGCCTCTCGTGGCTATAAAGCAATTATTATTATGCCTGAGGGTGTAACAATAGAAAGAGTTAAATTATTAAAAAGCTATGGCGCTAAGGTGTATTTAACACCGAAGGAGGAAGCCATGCAGGGACCTAAGGATTTAGCTTTAAAGCTTAATAGTGAGATTAAGAATTCAGAAATTGTTAATCAATTTGAAAATCCAAATAATCCACTCATGCACTATATGACAACAGCTCCTGAAATCTATAAAGCACTAGGTAAAAAAATAACACACTTTGTTTCGGCAGCTGGTACTGGTGGAACATTAGGAGGTTGTGCTAAGTATTTAAAGGAAAAGAATAAAAAAATCAAAATTATTGGTGTTGAGCCAGAAGGCACTGAGAAACTTAAGGATGGAGAATGGAAGCCACATAAAATAGAAGGAATTGGTGGTGCCATCAGAAATAAGAATTTAGATTTCTCTTTAATAGATTCAATATATGAATGTAAGGATGAAGATGCATATTATTATGCAAGATTATTACCACAAATAGAAGGAATAAGCATTGGAATTTCAGCTGGCGCTGCAATTTCAGGGGCTATAGATATTGCTAAAAATAGCGATAAGGGAAATAACATTGTAGTTATTATTCCAGATAGTGGTGATCATTATTTATCAGGAGATTTATTTCAGGTTGATGTAAATCTTTTAAAGAGAAGCTCAAAGTGATATAATAAGCATAGTATTTTACTAGGAATGGGGTGAATAGATTGATATCAACAAAAGGAAGATATGCTTTAAGATTAATGATTGATATAGCATCATATTCAAATGGATCTCCTGTTACACTTAAAGATGTATCTAAAAGACAGGATGTATCAATTAAATATTTAGAGCAGGTTGTATCACTATTATTAAAAAGAGGATATCTAATTAGTATTAGAGGTAATAATGGAGGTTATTTACTTTCTAAAGACCCTAAGGAATATACAGCAGGAGATATCATTAGATGTGCAGAAGGCACACTCGCACCTGTTTCATGCCTTAAAACAGACTGTAATGTCTGTCCTAGAAAGGATATATGTTCAACACTTGATTTCTGGAAGGGATTTTATGATGTTGTAAATAATTATGTCGATAGTGTTACACTTGATGATTTAAGAAATGAAGAATTACTTAAAATAGGAAACGATTATAGTATATAAAGGAGATAATGAAAATGAGTAAGGTATATAAATCAATAGTAGAATTAATTGGTAAAACACCATTAGTAGAATTAGTTAATTTTAACGAGGAGAATAAGCTTGGAGCAACAATATATGCTAAGGTAGAAGGCTTTAATCCAGCAGGATCTGTAAAAGATAGAGTTGCAAAATCAATAATTGAGGATTACGAAAAAAGAGGTATCTTAAAGAAGGGCTCAACTATTATTGAGCCAACAAGTGGTAATACTGGTATTGGTCTTGCTGCTATAGCTGCATCAAAAGGCTATAGATTAATAATTACATTACCTGAAACAATGTCAGTTGAAAGAAGAAACTTAATTAAAGCATATGGTGCAGAGCTTGTTTTAACTGATGGAACAAAGGGTATGAAGGGCGCAATTGAAAAGGCCAATGAATTAAATAAGGAAATTCCAAATTCGATTATTGCAGGACAATTTGTTAACCCTGCAAATCCAAAGGCACACTATGAGACAACCGGCCCAGAAATTTGGAACGATTTAGAAGGCGACATTGATATATTCGTTGCTGGTGTAGGTACTGGCGGAACTATATCAGGCGTTGGTAAATATTTAAAGGAAAAGAATCAAAAGATTAAAATTGTTGCAGTAGAACCAGCATCATCAGCTGTACTTTCTACAGGTGTTGCAGGTCCACATAAGATTCAAGGTATTGGTGCAGGATTTATTCCTGATACACTTGATACAACAATTTATGATGAAATAATTACTGTATCAAACGAAGATGCATTTAAAACTGGTGCTGAGGTAGTTAAAACTGATGGTGTATTTATTGGTATTTCATCAGGAGCTGCTTTATTTGCTGCAAAGGAATTGGCAAAAAGACCAGAGAACAAGGGTAAAAACATTGTAGTATTATTACCAGATAATGGTGATAGATACTTATCAACACCACTATTCAATTAATATTTTAATTTGGTGTAGAACGTAACTAAATAGTACAAATATGCCCACAATCTGTGGGCTTTTTGTTACTTTATATTACTTTTTCTTGCTTTTTAATTTTATAGCGTTAGAATATAGGCATATTTAAATTTTGGTGATATTATGAAAAGTAATTTTTGGAAAAAGGTAATAATGATTGGTCTTCCTGTTTCCATTCAAAACTTAATTAACACTGTAGTTAATATGGTTGATACATTTATGATTGGATCTCTTGGTGATGATTATGTATCAGCTGTAGGTCTTGCCAATAAAGTATTTTTTGTATTAAATCTTTTAATATTTGGTATAGGATCAGGCTGTTCAGTATTATTAAGCCAGTATTATGGAAAAAGAGATGATAAAAATTTAAATAGAACATTTGGATTTATGATGGCACTATCACTTATAGGAAGCTTTATATTCTTTATTTTGGCTGTATCTATTCCGGGTGCATTGATGAGAATATTTACTGAAAGTGAAGCATTAATTACAATTGGTGCATCATATTTAAGAATAGTATCAGTAAGCTATGTTTTTACTGCATTTTCAATGGCAGTAGGAGCTATGCTAAGAAGTATTAATAAAACAAGAGCTCCTATGATATTTACTATAATTTCCGTATTTATAAATGTATTCTTTAATTTTATATTTATATTCGGTAAGATGGGTGCCCCAGTTATGAACGCTGATGGTGCTGCGATAGGTACTATTATTGCAAGATTTGTTGAATTTATGTGTATATTATTCTATTTAATATTTGCAAAAAGAGATGTTAAGCTTGAGATAAAAGAAATAGTACATATCAATAAAGAGACTATAAAGAAGAATCTAAAGTTTGCACTTCCTGTTATTGTTAATGAGGTAGGATGGGGACTTGGAACTACGATGTATTCAGTAATATATGGTCATATGGGAGATGAAGTAGTAGCTTCTATGACTATCGCGACTGCCTTAGAGGATTTAGTTTATGCACTATTATTTGGTGTATCAACTGCTTGTGCTGTAATAGTTGGAAATCAGCTTGGATCTAATGATTTAGAAAAGGCAGAAAAGAGCGCAGTTAAATTACTAATATGTGGAATAGTATTATCTGCAGTATTAGCTGGTATTTTAGTATTAGTTGTTAATCCATACATTATGCTTTATAAAACAACTGATGTTGTTGCATCAAATATAAGAAAGGTTTGTATAGCCTATGCTATTATGATGCCTGCAAGAACATTTAATTTAATTATGATTGTAGGTATATTAAGAAGTGGTGGAGATACATTATTCTGTATGATAATGGAGCTTACATGTTTATGGGGTATAGGTGTATCACTTGGCGCTATTGGTGCCTTCCTACTTAACCTAGATGTATTATGGGTATTTGTCCTTTGTGAGACTGAACAATTAGTTAAGGTTGTAATTGGATTTATTAGATACCGTCAAAAGAAATGGGTTAAAAATATAGTTATTAAGGATAATTAAAATCAAGCTCAATTTATGAGCTTTTTTTAATTTTACAAATTAAAATAAACTGTTAATTTTGTTTATTTTTAAAATCAATAGTAGTATAATTAGTTGTGCTAATTATAAACGATACGGGAGGTTCATATTATGAAGAAGTATGTTTATCATTTTGAAGAGGCTTATGGATTAGGAAAAGAGTTATTAGGTGGTAAGGGCGCAGGCTTAGCTGAAATGACTCATATTGGTGTTTCTATTCCACAAGGATTTACTATTACAACTGAGGCATGTAGCCTATACTATAATTCCAACAAAGAATTACCTGAATTCTTAGTTAAGGATATTTATCAAGCAGTAAAAGAAGTTGAAAAGAAAACAGGAAAGAAATTTGGTGGAGATAAGAATCCACTATTAGTATCAGTTAGATCAGGTGCTAGAGTATCAATGCCTGGTATGATGGATACAATCTTAAATTTAGGTTTAAATGATAATACTGTTAAGGTATTAGCAAATGAAACTAATAATGAAAGATTTGCCTATGATAGCTATAGAAGATTTGTATTAATGTTTACTAATATAGCTAAGGGTCATCCAAGAGATGATATGGATAAGATGTTAGATGATCTTAAGAAGGAGAAGGGCTATAAGCTTGATACAGAGGTTAAGGCAGACGAATTAAAGGAATTAGTAAAGAAGTATAAGGATTATTATAAGAAGACATTTAATGAGGAATTCCCAAGTGATCCTTATGTTCAATTAATAGAAGCTGTTAAGGCTGTATTTAGATCATGGGATAATGAAAGAGCTAATGTTTATAGAATGATGAATAATATCCCTTATGATTGGGGTACTGCAGTAAATGTTCAATCTATGGCATTTGGTAACAAGGGTGAAACATCAGGTACTGGTGTTGCATTCTCAAGAAACCCAGCTACAGGTGAAAACAAGGTATCAGCTGAATACTTACCTAACGCGCAAGGTGAGGATGTAGTTGCTGGTATTAGAACACCACTTAAGATTGAAGAATTAGAGCATAGAATGCCTGAAGTATATAAGGAATTCATGAAGACTATTAAGCTAATGGAAAACCATTATAAGGATATGCAAGATATGGAATTTACTGTTGAGGATGGTAAATTGTATTTCTTACAAACAAGAAATGGTAAGAGAACTCCTAAGGCATCTCTTAAAATAGCCCTTGATTTACTTGATGAAGGTTTAATTGATGAAAAGGAAGCTATCTTAAGAATAGATGCACAAAGCTTTGATAAGATTTTACTTCCAGACTTCGATAGAGATGATATAAAGAATTATAAGCCTATCGCAAAGGGTATCGCTGCAGGTCCTGGTGCAGGAACTGGTATGCTTGCATTCAGTGCTAAGGAAGCAGAAGAAAGAAAAGCAAAGGGCGAAAAGGTTATTCTAGTTAGAGCAGAAACATCACCTGAGGATATTGTTGGTATGGTTTCAAGTGAAGCAATATTAACAATGAGAGGTGGTCAAACATCACACGCTGCCGTTGTTGCAAGACAAATGGGTAAATGCTGCGTTTGTGGATGTAGCGATGCTATTATTGATGAAAAGAAAAAGACTGTTACTATTGATGGTAAGGTATATACAGATAAGGATACATTCTCTATTGATGGTTCAACAGGTAATGTATATTTAGGTGCTATTAAGACTATATCACCAGATTTAACAAGCGGAATCTTCGCTCGTTTCATGAAGATGGTTGATGAAAATAGATACTTAAAGGTTAGAACTAACGCTGATAATCCAAGAGATGCTCAAAAAGCATTAGACTTTGGCGCTGAAGGTATTGGTTTATGTAGAACAGAGCATATGTTCTTCGATAAGGATAGAATCTTCTCTATGAGAAAGATGATTTTAGCTGACAAGCTTATAGATAGAGAAAAGGCATTAGCTGAAATTGAGCCAATGCAACAAAAGGACTTTGAAGGCCTATATGAAATCATGAATGGTAGAAATGTTAACGTAAGATTATTAGATCCACCTCTACATGAATTCCTACCAAAGGAAGAAAAGCTAATTGAAGAATTAGCTAAGGCTTTAAATAAGAGTGTTTCTGATATTAAGAATAGAATTAACGAATTATCAGAATCAAATCCTATGATGGGTCACCGTGGATGTAGACTTGCTGTTACATATCCTGAAATTTGTCGTATGCAAACAGAAGCTATCATTAAGGCTGCTATCAATGTAACTAAGAAGGGTATTAAGGTTGAGCCTGAAATCATGGTTCCACTTGTACTTGAAGTAAAAGAATTAAAATATGTTAAGAATATAATTTGTGAAACAGCTGATAGAATCATTAAGGAAGCAAACGTTAAGCTTACATATCATGTAGGTACAATGATTGAAATTCCAAGAGCTGCTTTATTATCAGATGAAATTGCACAAGAAGCTGAATTCTTCTCATTTGGTACAAACGACTTAACTCAAATGACTTTCGGATTCTCTCGAGATGATGCACAAAAGTTCTTACCATCATACTATGATACTAAGATCTTAGAATTTAACCCATTCAAGACACTTGATACAGAGGGTGTTGGTAAGCTTGTTAAGATGAGTGTTGCTGAAGGTAGAAAGACAAGACCAGATTTACATGTTGGTGTTTGTGGTGAAACTGGTGGAGACGCAAGAAGTATTGAATACTATCATAATGTTGGACTTGATTATGTATCATGCTCACCATTTAGAGTACCAGTTGCGCGCTTAGCCGCTGCTCAAGCAAACATCAAAAATCCTAGAAAATAATTAATTATTAAACCACTGAAGTTATCTTTGGTGGTTTTCTAATAGATTGGAGCTTTTTATGTTTAATAAGAAAAATTCAAATAAAAATGGATATATGCTTGAAGGTAAATATAAGCGTCATGGCTATGATTGGTGGTGGCATTCATTTACTGGGTATTGTGAGAAAGAAGAGCGTCAATTCTTTATTGAATATTTTATTATTAATCCTAAGGTATCAAAGGATAAGCCTACATTCGGAAGACTTGGCGAAAAGCCATCTTATGTTATGCTTAAATGCGGAAGCTGGGGTAGTGGTAAAAGCCAGCTTCATAAATTCTACCCAGTATCTAGTGTAGAAATAAAAAAAGCCCCATATGTGCTTAAGGGTGAGGATTTTTACGCATCAGATACATTAATAAAGGGTGATGTTAAAATCACTGATTCAAAAAATCATCCTGAATGGATGTGTGATGATGGAGAAATGTCATTTGAGCTTAAAATTGATAAGAATATCGCATTTAATGTTGGATATGGCACAAGCCCACTTTTAAGAAAAATGAAGGCCTTTGAGATGTACTGGCATGCTGAGGGTATGAAATCATACTATGATGGCTATGTCATTTACAATGGTAAAAAATATATTGTTTCACCTGAAACATCAAATGGCTATGCCGATAAAAACTGGGGTAAAAATTTTACATCACCTTGGATTTGGTTATCATCAAACAATATTATTAATAGACAAAATGGTGAAAAGCTAAATAATACTGTATTTGATATTGGCGGCGGAAGACCAAAGGTATTCTTTGTTCCACTTAAGAATAAATTATTATCAGCCCTATATGTTGAGGGAAAGGAATATGAATTCAATTTTTCTAAATTCTGGCGCAGAAATAAAACTAAATTTGATTGCAAAATAGAAAGAGATATTCTAATTTGGGATATCACTCAAAAAGCTAATAAGTATGTAATGGAAACACATATGGAATGTAATATTAATGATATGCTATTTGTTAATTATGAATCTCCAGATGGTAAAAAGAGATATAACCATTTATATAATGGTGGAAATGCTCATGGAAATATTAAATTATATAAGCTTATGAGCAAAAAGAAAGTACTTATTCATGATTTAGATGTCATTAATGCAGGTGCTGAATACGGTGTATATGATAATTAATGGAAAATGAATTTAAAATATGATATTATTGTTTTAAAGTCGGGTGAATAAAATGAAGGATTTTATTAAAAAGTATTACAAAAGTTTATTATTAGTATTAGGATATACTGTTGTTGCTGAAGTAGTATATATCATACTATTTGAATCATTATGGCATAAATGGTATTTAGATTTAATTATCGCATTTGCTATTTTAGTTCTTGCAGGTGTTATTGGTTTCTTCTACATCAAAGATGTTATGAAAAACGAACCTAAGGAAGAAAAGATGGAAGCTCTTGATGAGGATATCAAGAAGGAACAAGAAGAAAAGGCACAAGAAGAGGCTGAGGCTAAAAATGAAGATGAATTTAGTGGTTCAGTTGAAGATGGTGCTGATCTATCTGAAATAGTTGATGTTGAGGATACAAAAGAGGAATAATAATGAGTGAATATATAGTTAGATGTAAGGATATAACTAAGCTATATAATGGCAAGAAGGTATTAGATTCCTTTTCTATGAATGTTAGGTATAAAGACGTTTATGGATTTGTTGGAGAAAATGGTAGTGGTAAAACTACTATTATAAGAATCTTAACAGGATTAGTTCATCAAAACAGTGGAACTTACGAATTATTTGGAAAAAGCTCAAATAATATCGATATACTAAAGGAAAGAAAAAAGATTGGAGCTGTAGTTGAATCTCCATCTATTTATCTTAACTTAAGTGCTAAGGATAATATGCTTATGCAAGGCATATTAGTTGGAAATAATGATAAGAATCGTCATAGAAAAATAATAGAGCTTGTAGGCTTAGGTGATATTTATGACGATAAAAAAAAGTCATGTGATTATTCACTTGGTATGCGTCAAAGATTAGGTATCGCAATGGCGTTATTATCTAATCCTGAATTAATCATACTTGATGAGCCAATGAATGGACTAGACCCAGAGGGTATAGTTGAAATAAGAAATCTAATTATTAAATTAAATAAGGAATATAATGTAACATTTATTATTTCATCTCATATATTAACTGAGCTTGAGCTTGTTGCGACAACATACGGTATTATTTCTCATGGTCATATGATTAATGAGATATCAAAAGAAGACTTAGAATTAGAATCTAAGCCAGGAATAGTACTTTCTGTTAATGATATGAAAAAAGCAGAAGCTTTACTAAAAGCATATGATTATACTGTAACTACAAATAGAATAGTAGTTCATTCAAATAATATTAATGAAATAATGAAGCTAATGATTGATAATGATATTATTGTTACTTCTATAGAAACTAAGAATGGTAATATTGAGGATTACTATTTAAAGCTAATAGGAGGTAATAATAATGCGTAAATTATTAAAAAATGACTTCCTAAGAATATTTAAATCTGGTGGCTTTAGAGCAATATTAATTGTTGGTCTAATATTAGGTGCATTATCACCTGTTGCCCTATATGGAATAATAATGCTAATACTAACATATATGCCTGATGCTGCTGGTTCATTTGATATGAGAACTGCAATTAATTCAATTAATATGTTCTCATCATCATTAAGTATTGCAAGTACTAACTTCTTTAGTGTTATTTTAGTAATTATTTTAATTGTTCAAATATCTAGAGATTTCACACAAGGAACAATTAGAAATAAAATAATTCAAGGTTATTCAAGAACTAAGATTTATTTTTCAACATTGATTGTAATATTTACAACAATATTATTATCGCTATTTATGTATGGTATTGTTAGATTTGGAGTATCTCTAATATTCTTTAATCCACTACCAGAAGGAGACGTAGTAGATCATATACTTTATATAGTTGAAACGTTTGGATTCCAATTATTATATATATTATTTATATCAAGCTTTATTTCTTTATTTGTATTTATTAATAAGAGAGCATTAATGCCACTTTTATTCTTTATAATTGGAATAATGCTTATTCGTTCAATCGGGTCTATAACGGATTTCACTAAGAGATCTGTTGAATATGGCTCATTCCCATATTATTTATTAAGATATTTAACAATCCTAAATCCATTCTATATGTATGAATATTTAGGACCAAATGGTTCTCTACTTGGTCTACTTGGAAACCTTATCACTTCAGTCGGAGACTATACAATTGCTAAATCAATTGAGTTAGGAGTACCACTATTACTATATATTTCAATTAACATTTCATTTGGATTATTAGCTGCGAACAAATCTGATATAAAATAAATCATTACTTATTTAAATTAAGGTCAAGGAAACTTGGCCTTTTTTTGTCGTTTGAATTAAGAAAATAATTTTAAAAATTTTTTTAACAATTTTGAAACCATACATAAATAATGTAGGGATTATTAATAGAATGTAAGTGCAAGGGGCAAATGATTGTACCTTTCAAAATTAATAAATCGGAGGAAAAAGAGTATGTTTAATTTACACGTAGTATTTGAAAGATGGAAATTTAATAAGGAGTACAACCTATATGTTTCAACATTAGGAAGAGTTAAGGATTCAAAAAAGAAGATTGTTGAACCAATGATTAATTCAGGTGGATATTTCATAATCAAGCATGATGAAAAGGTTATAGCTGTACATTCACTTGTTATGCTTACATTCAAAGGTCCAAAGCTAGAAGGTATGTCTATTGATCATATTAATAGTAATAGACGTGATAATCGTTTAAAGAATCTTGAATATGTAACTAAAGAAGAAAATCTTAGAAGAGCAAATCAAAAGTTATTATCAGAAGATGATGAGAACTTGATTGTTAATGACCCAAACGAGTTTTTAGACTTACTTGCTTGTCATAAGATTTATTCAATCAAGCATTTAAAGACAATATTAAATGCTAAATCTACAGCAAAGACTGTTAAGACAACGGCAAACAAGAATCGTATTGTTGCTAAGGATTCATATACTTGGGCAAAGAAGTACTTAGCTCTTCATAATAATGGTAGCGTTGCTGATTCTACAAAGTTTGCTTACAGAGTAGAAGTATATGCAAAGATGAATAAGGAATATTGTGGATACAAATTATCCATGAATAATAACGAAATTATTGGTGTTAGAGTTTGCTAAAAAGGAGGAGATTTAGATGAGTGTAGTAGTAGCAATCAAAAAAGATGGAAAGGTTTATATTGGTGCTGATTCACAGACGACAAGAGGAAGCACAAGATCTTCATTAACTAATCCGAACAATTATAAGATTTGGAAGGTAAATGGATGTGGTCATACTTTAATGGCACATGTTGGTAGGTTAAGAGATGCATGTGTCGTTAGAGTTATGAGTGATTTAGTTAGGGAAATAGATGATATTCATGATGTTATTGATTATGAATATGTTGTTGATAGGATTTTCCCTATGATAGTAAGAGAGCTTATGGATAGAAAGTACATTGATATATCTGAAGTGTTTGATGGATTAGATTCAAGGTTTATATTTGCTCATAGGGATAAGCTATTTTTAATTGGTAGTGATGGTAGCGTCCTTGAAATTGATGATTGTGTAGCAATTGGTTCTGGTGAATCAGAAGCTATTGGATCATTGATTACAACAGAAAAAGAGCAGAATCCAGTAACTAGAATAGTCAAGGCTATTAAATCATCGGCAGCACATGATATTTATGTTGATTATCCGATTATTATCACTGATACGGAGTCTATGGAGTTTAATATCATTACTGAAAAGAATGAAACACAATTTCTAAAGCACGATGAGAAAAATAAATAATTATTTAATTAGGAGGAAAAGAAAATGCCAAAGTTTAAAAAGAATGACAAGTTCAAATTTAATGAAGAGGATGTAAAAATTTTAGATATTTTAGGAGAAGGAGGACAGGGTATTGTTTATTTAGCTGAGTATGAAGGCAAGCAAATGGCTTTAAAGGTGTATAGTGATTTGGTATCAAGTGACTTTGAATACAATTTAAAGAACAATATTAATAAAGGAGCTCCATCAGATTCGTTCTTATGGCCTCAAAAGCTAATTCATTTTGATGATGATAAAATTGGATACTTAATGGATTTGAGACCATCAAATTATAGCTCTTTCGTAAAATACTTAAATGGAAATATTAGATTTAAAGATAATTACACACTTATTAGCTGGTGTATAGAGCTATGTAAATCATTTAAACAATTACATGAAAAGGGATTTTCATATCAGGATTTAAATGATGGATCATTTTTCCTTGATGAGAATACTGGAAGTCTACTAATTTGTGATAACGATAATGTCACAGCCGATAGAAAGAATCTAGGTATTTTAGGAAAAATGAGATATATGGCTCCTGAAATAGTTCGTAGAGAAATTAATCCAATTACTAATGAAGCTTGGATGCCAGATGTTCATACAGATAGATTTAGCTTAGCAATAATTCTATTTATGGCGCTATGCTTAGGAAACCCGTTTGAGGGAGAGTGCTTAAAAAAGTATGAATTTATTGATGAAAAAGCCGAATTGGAAATATATGGTAAAAATCCAGTGTTTATTTATCACAAGGATAACAAGGATAATAGACCAATTAGAGGCTACCATAGTGCAGTTTTGAAAAGATGGCCACTACTTCCGATTTATGTTAAGGAAGCATTTCATAGAACCTTTGTTGATGGATTAGATGATCGTGAAAACAAAAGAACTACTGAATTAGAGTGGATCAAGGTATTAACAAGGTATAGAGATGAGCTTGTAACCTGTGAATGTGGTAAACAATATATTTATGGACTATTTGAAAAGAAAGAAAACTCAAGCTGTCCATATTGTAACAAAAAGAAACAGGCATACACATATTTATACATAAATAAGCAAAGTATAATACTAGAACCTGAAAAAAAGCTTTACATTAGTCATTTTGATAAGTATTCATCTGATTATACTAAAGCAGTTGGAATTGTTGTTAGGAACAAAAAGAATCCAGCATTATGGGGAATTAAGATGGCAATTGGAAAACAAATTTTAGTCAAGGATACACAGGGTGTTCAAAAGGAAATTGATGGAAATGGTGTTATACCAATTGTTAAGGGTTTAAAAATAAAAATCGGTGAAACAATAGCCGAAATAAGATAATTAAAGGAGATAATGAAAATGAGTGAAAGAATTTTAGGCGAGGGAATCGCAAAGCAAGAGTTAGATTTAATATTTGTAATTGATAAGTCTGGATCTATGGAAGGTGAATCTATAGGTGCAGTAAATAATGCCATTAGAGATGTAGTAAGTATAATGCCTGATATTCAGGAGGATACTTCAGATGCATTAATCAAAATATCTGCGCTGACATTCTCTGATCAAACAGAGTGGGTAAATAATGAGCCACTTGGAGTTAATGATTTTAAATGGAAGGACATAACTGTTGATGGAGGAACAAATCTAAGTGCAGCATATGATGAGCTTACTAAAAAATTATCTAAGCAATCAAATGGCGGTATGATGCCTGATCTTGGCGGAGTTGCCCCAATCATTATTTTAATGACTGATGGACTTCCAACATCATACGATTGGGAAAGTCATTTAGATAAGCTAAAGAAAAAGGGCTGGTTCAGAATAGCTCTTAAATATGCGCTTGCCATTGGAATCGATACAGATGAAGCAATGGATGTATTAACTAAATTTACTGGAAATAAAGAAACTGTATTAAAGGTTTATACTGCAGAAGCCTTAAGAAAGGTTATTAAGGTAATTGCAGTTACAGCATCAAAGGTTAAATCAAATACATCTACTGTCGATAATCAAACTACAGGTAATGCAAACGAACAAGCGAAAGTAGAAATAGCAGAAAAACTAGAAGATGTTAAGGATGTGGAGTGGTAATGATAATTGATAGAATTGCAAAACAAAGAGCAAATGTAATTATGCTTATTGATACATCAACATCAATGCGTGGAAAAAGAATTGATCAGGTTAAAAAAGCGTTAGTTGATATAAGGAAGCAGCTAATAGATATGGAAAATGTAAATATCAATGTTGACTATTATTTAACGTTAATTACATTTTCATCAGAAGCTAAATATTTGAATAACTCAAAAATGGATAGAATTAGTGATGTTGATTTATCAAATTTAAAAGTAGGTGGCTGGAGTAATTTACATTTGGCGCTTGTAAAGCTAGAGGACTTATTAAAAAAAGAGTCTAAAGGTGGAATAATGCCAGACTTTGGTGGAATAGCTCCAATAATTGTATTATTAACTGATGGTCACCCAACAGGTAATGGCTATAAATCTGAACTAGCTAAACTTAAAAAACTTCCTTGGTTTAACGTTGCTTTAAGATATGGAATTGCCATAGAACTAAACGACAAGAGAACAGTTCAGGTGTTAAGAGAATTCGTTGGTGACAATGGTGATGTAATTGAATGCTATGATTCAAAAATGCTTGAAAGAATCATTAGGATTATTGTTATAACAGCATCTAGAGTTAAATCAGAAACAGCTAACGTATCAATAAGTAAAGATATGGGAAAGAATTCGATTAACACAGTTGCACAGTTAGAAATAACAGAGAATCTTGCAGGAACAGAAGATTGGGAGTGGTAGTATGTACGTTTTTAATAAGACTTCAATTGGATATAACCATATAAAAGAGAATAAATGTTGCCAAGACTTTTCATCATCATATAGTGATTTAGAAAGAACGATCATTACATGTTGCGATGGGCATGGTGGAAAGATATATTTCAGAAGCAACATTGGATCTAAATTTGCATCAGATGCCATAATGAATGTTTTTAAGAATATAACTCCTTATGATACAAGAAAGTTCAATCAAGATGAGTATTTAGAAACAATCAAAATAAACATTTTATGCGAGTGGAATAGAATGGTTGAAACTCATCTTGCAAAATACAAGTTAACTAAGAAGGAGCTATTAAAGCTAAACGAAAATGAGTTTCATAAGTTGTTATCTAATACTTATAAGGCTTACGGTTCAACAATGATGGGAGCTTTACTCATTGGAAATAAAGCTCTTGTTGTTAAGCTTGGTGATGGAGAGGTAGCATTAGTTCATAAAAACGATGTTATATATCCGTTTCAGGATGATGATGAGCCTGTTGGTAATATTACTAATTCTTTATGTGAAGAAGATGCGTATGATCACATTAAGATAAAGGTCTTTGATTTTAATAAGATTGATGGAATTATGATGTGTACTGATGGAATGATTAATCCATATCAGAACTATAATAATTTCACTAATTCAATGGTAAAGCCACTTATTAAAGGTCTTAATTCTAACGGAAATCTATCTACAATTAATCTATTTGTTGATACTGTTGGATTAAAACTAGGTATAGGTGATGATGTATCATTATCATTTATCATAAAGAACAAGAAAGAAAGTAAGATAGAATCAAAAATAAAAAAGGGATATACATATGCTATAAGTGATTTTTACAAGGAAATGTATGACTCTAAATGAAGCAATAAAAATAGTATATAATTCAGAACATATAGATATGTATATCGAGAATCCATTTTTAACGTATTCGGTTTTAAGAGATTTGATTGGTAATTTTTCTTATGAGTCTAAGGATATCTTGTCTTGTTTCTTTGAAATAGCCAGGAAGTTAAATATCCTTCAGATATTAAAGGTCTATGGCTCAGAAGAAGCGAAATTTATATTTGAAAAAACATATTTTGATTTATTTACAGATATTGATAAAGCTATTTATTTAGATACTATAAACGAAATATTAAGTACAGAATTATTGAATAAGAATTTAGATAAGAATATTAAAAAGAGTGAGTTATTAATAAATAAAAAAGAAGAAATCATATTTGATAAAATAGATTCACTAAAAGTTCATTGCACTATTGGTGAATTAAAAATCAAATATGGTGATTCCTTTAATGTTACTATTAACAGTAAATATCCTGATGATATAAAGTGTTCATATTTAATTAAGAATAAAGATTTAGAATTAGAATTTATTTACAAAAAGAAAAAAGAAACTCCATCAAGTGTAGAAATAGAGGTTCCAGAAGGTTTAAATATTAGCTATTTAGATGTAGGAATTAATAATTTCAACTCATGTGTTGATATTAATTCTAGTAGCGTACAAATAACATCTCAAAAAGGAAATATATCCTATAGTGGTATTTCCAAAAAGTGTTATATTTCCTCTCAGAGTGGAATAGTTAATTATTATGGAATATCAGATTTTATATCAATTGATTCAAAAATAGATAAATGTTTCCATAATATAAGTCAAAAGGAATATTTTCTAGATAAAATTAACACTCAATCAAAAAGTAAGCTTATTGCTTATAGAAAATAATAAGTTAATTTATTAGGTGATTATGATACTTTGATAGTATCCTAAAGTATGGTATAATCATACCATAAATTTGCGTTTTAGAAGGTGATTTTGATGGGTAAAGCTTCAATGTGTATACAGATGCTTGAAATATTAAATAATGGTCGAGTAGTCAAAATTTCTGAACTAGCTAATTTATTAGATACAAATCCTAGAAATATAATAGAATATAAAAAAGAATTAGAGGAATGTGGTTACTATATTACATCAGTTCCAGGAAGATATGGTGGATTAAAATTAGAACAGCACAATCTAATTCCAGCACTATTTTTTAAAGAAGAGGAAAAAGAAGCTATAAGAGAATGTTATTCATATTTACTTTCAAAAAATGTTTTTGTAAATAAAGATCATTTTGAAAGAGCTATGGCAAAGGTCATGTCTACATTTGATAATTCGATGCTAGATATTTCATTAACTACTGTTTTAGAAAAAGATTCTGCCATATATGAACGTGATAAGCTTCAAATGACATATAACATTTTAAAAATATGCATTGCTAAGAGTTTAATGGTAGAGGTAGATTATATAAACTCAAAAGGAAATAATGTTAAAAAGACACTTAAGCCTTATGATTTATATATCTATAATGAAAACTGGTTTTTAATAGCTGATTGTGTCGAAACAGGAAGATTTGCACAATTTAAGTTATCTAAAATGGAAACAATTAAGAATCTAAATAAACACTTTTCAAAGGATCCTTTTTATAAGAAATCTGATTATTTAGATGAGGATGGCTATAAGAAGAATGATGAGTGGTATGATATCAAGCTTGAGGTATCAGGATATTACTTATCAAGAATCAAAGAAAAGACAATTGGAAAGAATCAGCACATTGAAATGATTGATAAGAATAAGGGAATATTAACAGTTTCAATGCAATATAAATTTAACATTATAAACTTTGTTATGGGTTTAGGCTCATTATGTAAGGTTTTAGAACCTGAGTGGTTAGTTGATCAAGTAGTAAAGATTACTTCTGAGATGCAGAATCTGTACTTAGAAGACGAAGAATAAGAAAAGGAGGGAAGGCATTATAACTAATGCTTTAAAATTATGAATTATATATACAATGACTTTTCCTCTAATGTGTGTTATGCACTTACTGCGTTATTACTTAAAATACAATGTAGAGACTCTTATAGAGTAGATAGAAGTTTTAGAATTGCAGATAAGATTATTCCGTTTAGATTTAGAGAAATTGACTATGAACTTAATAACAAAATTTTGGATAGTGAGCTTGAAACAGAAATAAAGAGTGTACTTGAAAAAGTAAACTCTACTAAAACAGTGCTTAAAAAGTGCATAAAGCAAAGCATGCTAAATATTATAAAAATCAATAGTAGAATTAATATAACTACAAGTTTAAATGATTTGATTGATGGTGTTATTGAAAAGCTTATGGAAATTTTGGATTTTGAAAGACAAAAATCTATTGCTTTTAGAAAAGTAAATGTCGATATGTCCAAATTGCCTAGAGTTGAAATTGATAGTTCTGTTTATCATTTAGATAATATAATTAATTCAAGTGTTGTTGATAACTTAAATACTTATTACCAATATACAGTTCAGCTTCTTACAAAAGAGCAGAGTGATGAAGCAAAAATTGTTCCAATAATAGCTCAAATGACAGGTAATTACGAAAATGCGTTTTCGAAGCATCAACCAGATGAACTATTTTTATCATCACAAGCTATATCTCATTATTTGGATATATCAATAGACTTAGATAATGTGAGTCTATATGCTGAAAACGAAATTGGAAAGATGTTAGGGTGATATAAATGAAAATAGATTTAAGTAGAGTTTATAGCAAAATCGATGACATAATAGCATCCTATACAACTAATAATTTTAGATTTAAAAATAGCGGAAAAGAGATTGAAAAAGAATACGCCAAAGAGATTAAAGAATGCTTTAATAATAAAGTAAATGCCATTAAAGACATTTATAAACAAATAAAAAAAGATATTCATTCTTTTGAAGATTGTTTAAGTGAAATGATGAACTTAGTTTTTATAAAAGCAGATATTTCATCTCAAATCGATTATTACGATTCTTCAATTAATTCAATAAGTGATAAGATAGCAGATATTGATCTAGAAATAGAGAAAAACAACAATAGAATGGAAGAATTAAAAAAAGAATTAAATGATAGCTTGAAAGGTAATTTTTGTAATAAAAATTTAGAACTAGTTAATTTACTAAATGATAAAAAATATAAATGTTACTACGATAGTATAGAACTATGTGAAGAATATGATCAAATCTTGGAAGTTAATTATATAAAGGATGAATTCAACGATAAAATTTTAAGAGATCCTAAGGCGATTGAAAAAGTTGATCAGATTCTATTAGAGATAGGAAGAATAAAAAGAAGAAATAATAAAGTATATTATTATAAGTCAGCTTATTATAGATTAAAGAAAAAGAATATCGATGAAGTTAAGAATCTGAAAGAGGAAAGAAGAAGCTTAAGAGACAAAATCAATGGTCCTAAAGATCTGTTAATAAATTCTCTTTATGATTCTTATTTAGAAAAAACTATCGATATAATATATAAATCAATTCTTATATCATCTAAAAACGATTATGAAGAGTGTGCAAAATTAGGCGACAAAAAACGCGTAATTAAAAGCTGGATATATTATTTAATTAATGAAGGTGTAAGCAATGAATAAGAAATATTTTAATGAATCGTTTTTATTTTTAACAATGCTTGAAAGTGGTATGAATTCTTTTTATTCAATTAATAGAAAAATGTTTTTTATTAGCTCTGATGGAATATCTAATTTGCTTTTTAGATTACAAAATTCTAGTGTTATAAGTATCTGTAGAGAGGGTGTTTTCTTATCTAAAAATATGCACACTGCAATTCAATTTATTGATTCGTTTGATGAAGATGTTTCTGAGCTTAAGAGATTTGAAATAAAAGAATTACTAGCTAAAAGAATGGAAAGCATATACCAAAAATCATTTGATAACGAACTGGAGTGTTTGATTAATTATGTATAACCAAAATGTAAATAAATCCTCTAAAGATTTGTTTGTCGAAGAATTAAATAATTATATTGGTTTCTATAAAAAAATTATTAATGAAGAGAATGAAGCATATTTCTCAACACATGACTTTCAAGATGAATATAAAGTTAATTCATGTGATTTGAATATAGCTACAAATTTATTAAATGCATTACTTCATATTAAGCTTGGACTTGTAGCAAATCCAGATCTTATTAAGGATTTTATTTACCCTAGTGAAGCTAAAGGATGTAGAAAAGTAGATGTTGATTTCTTTTCAGATAAAATTAAGGGAGATAAGACTCAAGCATTAGCTGTGTCTATGGCCTGTGGAATGAATAATCTTTTATTAATTCAAGGCCCTCCTGGAGCAGGTAAAACTACAACCATTTTAGAAATAATTGCTCAGCTAAAAAAGAGAGATAGAAAAACAAAATTATTAATAACATCTGGTACTCATGTGGCTGTTGATAACGTAATTGAAAGAATTATTCGTTCATTGACAAAAAAAGATGAGTATTCAGAATTGAAACTATATGAGGATGTTTTAAGAGTACGTCAAAAAAATACTGATGATACTGAACAGATAATTAATAGTTTTAATGAAGAAAGCTTATTTTATTATATTTTGAATAAGCAGGATGATAAGATACAAGACTTAATAAAAAGATACGATATTGAAAAAGAAGAGGATAGTAATGAATACGGTAATTCAGTTTTATCAAGATATCGTTCAAACGTAATATTAAAAAGAGGCATCATTGGAGTTACAATAAATGCTTTAAATTCATGTAGATTTGATGATGCTCAATTTGATTATGTTATTGTTGATGAGGTTGGAAAATCAAACTTTGCTGAAATAATGTTTGCTGCAAGATTTGCTAAAAAAATGATTTTAATTGGAGATCCTAAGCAATTACCTTCTGATGTACAATATGAGTTTTCTGATATGGAAGCAACAGATTCTTATTACAAGAAGCTTAATGAAATTCCTTATATAAACTATTTATTCGAAAACGTAAATAGAGAATGCTTTTTGTTTTTAAATAAGCAATATAGAATGGTTAAGGAAATTGGTTCATATATTTCTGACACATTCTATAACGAGCCTATAAAGCTAGAAAATGGTAGACAAGAATCATATGGGAATGGTTTAAACTATGTTGATTATGACTTTAGAAGTTGTAAGGTTGCATGCCCTCCACTTGGAAATGATGCTGAAATAGAAATTATTAAGTCACTATTAAATGGCAAATTACAAAAGGCTAATAAAAAGAAAATAGCTATTATTACTCCATACAAGGAGCAAATGAGAAGACTTAGAACTGCCTTTGATGGAGTTATTCCAAAGTACAATATTAATACGGTTGATGCATTTCAAGGCCAAGAAAATGATATCGTAATCTTTTCTTGTGTTAGAAATGTAGGTAACCCAACTGTGTTTTTTGAAAAGATTAACAGAATAAATGTAGCTATTTCTAGAGCAAAAAATCAAATATGGGTGGTAGGCGCATCATCATATTTGAAAAATGTTCCATGCTTAAATGCATATATTAATTATGCTTCAAAAAAAGAAAGCAATCTGAGATGTAATAAATATAGATATGATAAAAATAATATAGTGAAGGTTGTGTAATCTATGGTAACTGGAAATATTGTATTAAAAAAGGGCGCAAATCAAATATTAACAAAATATCTAAAAATGAATGAAATAAAAGGTGACATTGAAAACTGGGCTCACAACATTAAGAGGGATTTTTATGGACAAGCCGCAAGAAACATGCAGGCTTTAATCCAAAAGTTTGCCAGAACTATTAATAGTGTTATTCAATCCCCAACAACAAGACAAAAGCTAAACTACCTTTCTAGCGATATGATATACTTGGTGTGTGAAATATTAGGTGATAAAGACCTATCAAGATTTTCTATTTTATATGATGAGAATGATAGAAACGGAAAAGCAACACTAAACGGCGCAGCCAATATATCAAAGCACAGCCTGGAAGAAAGTAGATTTTGTGCAAAGCAATGTGCAAAGGCCTATAATAAGATGGTTGAGAGAATCCAAAATAAATTGAATTTAAAAAATATAGGTAAATTCCAAGTCGATGAAAAGAATCTTAAGGATCTAACTGCTCCTACAACAAATTATAATTATTTGAAGCCTATTCCAGGTGAGCCAGATTATGATGAAAAGAAGAAAAGACAAGATGAGCTATTTGCAATGTTCAAAAGAACATTACTTGTCCCTGATGATTATTATGTGCAAATGAAAGCAATTAAATATCAAAGAGATGCTATTTTAAAGGAAGAATTAGATAGCAAGTGGAATGAAATTAGAAAGGACCATATGGATCATAGCTCCGAAATGGAATATATTATGAATTCAATTGGAGATCACACCTATAAAATCAACTATTTGATTAATAGTTTACTTCATGATCATATTAATTCTAAAAAAGCTTTATCACTAGCTAAAAAGTTTTTAAAAGAAGAAATCAATCGAAATGATAAGATTATAAGTTATACACGATGGCTTGTAGATGCGGTTAAAAAGAATGAAACGCGATTAATAAGCTCAACCGGCGTTGTTCACACAAATACTACTAATTTAGAAAAATATGTTGTTTATAAATTGTCACAGAATGAAAAATTAAATGACAAGTTATTTTCATTAAATAATATATAAAGTAAAAGAGTGCGTGTGCACTCTTTTTTTATGCTTCATATTTTCTTAAAGAAAGTGATACGTTTAAATTACCATTTCTTTCTCTAATTCTATCTATGAATTCTTTTTGATTTATGTCTTTTAAATTAATAATATAATTTAATTCAAATACTGTACCGAAATCAGCTGTTTTAACACTTTTTAGATTCCATCTATTAGTGTATTCGTTTAATAAATCATCGAATAGGTTATCATAATTTAGTGATTCAGGAACAATTACCTTTAAAGACATTTCTTTATTTGATGGTTCATCAAGCTTTAGCTTTGTCATTAATATAATTGTTCCTGATGCTAATACTAATACTATAAATGAATAGAATAGATAGCCAAAGCCTGATAAGAATCCTAATGCGATAGCAAATGTTATAAATAGTAGATCTGTCATATCCTTTTGAACTGAACGGAAGCGTGTCATCGCAAGTATTCCTGCAAACGAAAAGCCTAGTGTAGTTCTTAATGCACTTGATTCAATACCAATAATTCTTGATATTAATACAATAGCTGTAACAAGTATTGGCATTACTAATATTGATATTGGCATATCAGCTGAAATGCCTTTATTTTTTCTATAATATCTATATAAAAGGATTAGTAAAAAGCCGTATACAATAGATACTCCCATACATATCAAAACCTTATACCAATCTGTCTCAAAGCTAAATGATTCAGTTATAATTGTGTCGAAAATAAACATATAATTTCACTCCTTACCTTACACTTTAATTTTAAATATTTGTTTTATTAATAAAATGTTAAGATTTTGTGAAAATTTGTATCTCTAAAGTTATATTATGGTATAATGAATTCGCATGAGGTAACTTATATGATTAAGATTTATGGAAAGAATTGTGTTTACGAAGCATTAGTTAGTAAGGCTAAAATTGATACAATTTATCTTACTGATAATGTGGTAAAAAAGGATAAAGACATATTAAAGCTTATTAAGGAGAATAATTATAGATATGAGGTAGTATCTAAGGAGAAGATGAATAATGATTTTTCATCTCAGGCTCAAGGATATGGGGCCATAAGATATGATTATGATACCTATGATTTAGCATACCTTAATAATTTAACTACTAATAAGGGTAGAGTTTTAATATTAGATGGCATTCAAGATCCACATAACTTTGGGGCAATCTTACGTAGTGTTGATGCCTTTGGATTTGATTTAGTAATTCTTCCTAATAATAGATCAGTTAAAATAACAGGTGTTGTTGCCCATGTATCAACAGGTGCTATAGAGCATACTAAAATTATGTATGTTGATAGCTTACTTCAAGCAATTAATATCCTTAAAAAAAGAGGATATTGGATACTTGGCACAGACGCATCAGGTGATACATTAACATCAAATATTGACAAATCCTTATCACTTGCAGTTATTATTGGCTCTGAAGGATTTGGTATGTCAAAGACATTAGTAAATGCCTCTGATTATCTAATTAAAATACCAATGGTAGGACACGTTAATAGCTTAAACGCATCAGTATCCGCAGGAATAGTATTACATGATCTTATAAAAGATTTTAGTGAATAGTATTTATGATTCAATAGATTTATTTATAAAGACAAAAGAAGATATCTATTTTAATGAAATAGTAAATTATTATAAAGGTTTAATTATATATAAAATAAAAAGTAGAATGGTTCCTAAAAATAAGGAAGATGACTTATACCAGGAGGCTTTACTTGTTTTATGGAAATCATTATTAACATTTAATGATGATACTCATAAATTCTTAAGCTATTATAATTTATGCTTATCAAGAAAGCTTAATAGATTAATCATTAATTCAAGCTATTATAAAAAGGTAATAATATTTGATCCATCTAAAATAGAAGATGATAATCATATATCAGTTGTTACTAAATATATAGATAAAATGTTTAATGATGATAAGATATCAAAGAATATATTTAGAGAATGCATTATTGGAAATACTAAAATAATAACATTTTCTGAAATATATAATATTGAATATCGTAAGGTATATTATAAATATAAGAATCTACTAAGGGAGCTTTCCGCTATCAAAGATTTTCTTGACTAATATCATATTATGATATAGAATTAAGAAGAACCGAATAAAAGGTTTTTTCTTTTTGACTAAAAAAGGTGATAATATGAGAGTAAAGGTTATACTAGTTTGTGAAGAATGCTTATCAAGAAACTACACAACTACAAAAAATCCGACAAAAGCAACTGAAAGAATAGAATTAAAAAAATTCTGTCCAACTTGCAACAAATATACAATACATAAAGAAACTAAGTAGGTGTAAAAATGACTGACGAAAAAGAAGTATTAGAAGAAGAGACAACTGAAGAAGTATCTGAATCAAAGAAATCAGAAGTTGAAGAAAAGGTTAAAAAGCAAATCGAAGCTAAAGAAGCAAAGCGCGAGAAGCTTGGTATCTATAGAATTTCTGAGTACTTAAAGGAAGAGCATAAATGGGAAAACTGGTTATTCCTAGCAGTAAGTATCATTACATTATTATTAGGATGCCTAATCTTAAATGGTGCACTTGCAATTAGAAGTGACTTCCCAGTATTAGGACAATATTCAAGCCTATTTGGTTGGATATTAGTTGTAGTATCTGCACTTGGCTTATTATATGCACTTTATCCATTCTTTAAGCCTGCATTCCCTGAATTCAAGAAGATTACATGGTTAAAGGTTCCAGAATTTATTGGAAATGTAATTCGTGTATTTGTATTCATGCTTGTATTTATCGCATTATTCATTTTATATGATTATTTCATGACTAGCGTATTAAAGCTAATATTCTAGGAGGTACGTTATGAAAAGATGGTATATTGTTAACACTTATTCAGGATATGAAAATTCAGTAAAGACTGACCTTGAAAGAAGAAGAGAATCAATGAACATGCAAGACTATGTTTTGCAAGTATTAGTTCCAGAAGAGACAGTTGAGGTTACTGATAAGAAGGGCAAGAAAAAGCAAAAGGTTAATAAATTATTCCCAGGTTATGTATTCGTTGAAATGAACGTTGAGGGTGAAATGGATGACCATGCTTGGTTCATGATCCGTAATACACCAAAGGTTACAGGTTTCTTAGGCTCATCTGGTGGTGGTACTAAACCAGTTCCAGTTCCAACTGATGAAATGGATAGAATCCTTTCTAAGCTTGGTATGGTTGTTAAACCAAAGGCAGAATTCTCTGTTGGTGATAAGATTGTAGTTACATCAGGACCATTCAAGGATTATACATTTGATGTTGCTGAAATCGATGAGGCTAAGTCAATCGTTGTAGTATTTGCAGATTTACTTGGTTCAGCAGTTAGAACTGAATTATCTTTTGATGAAGTAAAGAAAATATAGTAATTAGACCACTATCAAGTGGTCTTTTTAATTTAATATTGTATAATAGAAATGGTGATAATTTTATGAATCGATTCGAAAAAGTAAAATCAAAACTAAATACTATTTGGGAAGCTATAGTTAGATTTATTAAAAAATATGATCTAATTATTTTTGCGATTATATTTTTCGCAATAGCTCTTGTCATAAGATTATCATTTTTAGATTTTGAATCTGATGATTATAAGTATTTCCTATCTCATTGGTATCAGGAGGTAGTAAATCAGGGAGGCTTCGCATCCTTTAAAGTGCAGATAGGTGATTATACACCTGCCTATAGATATATAATTATATTCCTAACATTATTTAATAAGAATCCACTACACATGTATAAAGCTGTATCAATAATATTTGATTTTGTGCTTGCAGGATTTGTAGGACTCTTAATAAAGCACATTACAAAGAATAATTTGTTAACTTTACTAGCCTACGCAACTATATTATTCTTACCTAATGTATTCTTTAATAGTGCAATATGGGCTCAATGTGATGTAATATTTACAACATTCATAATTATTAGCTTATATTTTATATTAAAGGATAAATCACATTTGGCTATGGCATTTTATGCAGTGAGCTTATCATTTAAGCTTCAAGCAATATTCTTCCTACCAGTAATAGTAGTATTAATATTTAAAAAGAAAATAAACTTATTCTCTATTATTACATTCATGCTTACATATATGTTAATTCCTATTCCTGCAGTAATAGCTGGTGCTAATTACTTTGATGCATTAATTGGTATATACATTAATCAAGCAGGAGAATATAGCCAATTAGTATTAAATGCACCAAATATTTATGCGATATTTAAAAATACTCCACAGGAATTATCAAAAATGTTTACTTGGATGAGTCTAGGCTTTGTTGGAATAATATGTGTAGTACTTTATAAGTATGAGCTTAAGTATGATGATAGAACTATTATTCTAATTGCTTATATATTCTCACTTATAATTCCATTTATCCTTCCACATATGCATGAAAGATATTTCTATCTATCAGATATATTAGGTATCCTATTCATATTTACTAATATTAAGAAAATATATATTCCAATAATTACAATCCTTTCATCATTCCTAGTTGTTGAAAAAATACTATTTGGATGGAATGGAACATTTATTACTTTAGAGCTTGATGGAATAATAATGCTTTCTGGAATTGTATTACTACTAATCCATTCTATTAAGTATTTAAATGAAAATCATGAATCCTATCTAAAGGAAATAGAAGTAAATTAAAAAATGCTCGCTTTTAACCTAAGCGAGCTTTTTTACACTTATAAAAATATGCAAATAATAAAATTAAAACGTTTTCATTGACTTATTTGATATTTTTATTTATTATAGTGATAGATAGACTATCATTTCGGTAAAATAACTATCATACAATGCGTTTTTGTTTTAAGCTAAAAGGAGGAATAACAAATGACTAGACGTTTAAACAAAAAAGAGATGTGGATTTTCGCCACAGGACAGCTAGGATGGAGCTTACTTGGTGGTATTATTAACACTTGGTTAGTTACATTTTATCTTCCAACACAAGAAGATATCGCAAACGGAGCTATTCCATATTTAGTTCCAGGATTAATTATTGGTGGTATCTTAACATTACTAGGTTTAATTACATTTATTTGTAGAATATTTGATGCAGTATCAGATCCATTAATTGCATCACTTTCAGATAGAAGCAATAATAAGCGAGGAAGAAGAATTCCGTTTATGCAATATTCTGCAATTCCATTCGCAGTATTAACTGTTGTTGTATTCTTAGCTCCAGAAGCATCTACTAGTATGATTAACTTCTGGTGGGTATTAATATTCTTAATTCTATTCTATTTATTCATGACTATGTATTGTACTCCATATAATGCATTAATTTCTGAATTCGGTAAGACTCAAGATGATAGAATGTATATTTCAACAGCTATTTCATTAACTTATTTCTTTGGATTATTACTATCTTATGTTCCATTCGCTGTTGCACCTATGTTAATGGGTTCAGTTGGCTTTGCATGGAGCTATAGAATTTGCTTTATAGTATTAGCCGTAGTTGCTTTAGTATGTATGTTACTTCCAACATTCTTACTAAAAGAACGTGATTTCGTTGATTCTAAGCCAGATAAGACTAATACATTCAAATCATTAATGTCTACATTCAAGAACAAGGACTTCAGAGTATTCATTGGCTCTGATATTATGTACTGGATTGGTTTAACTTTATTCCAAACAGGACTTCCATTCTTTATTAAGATAATGACTCAAGATACAACAGGCTCAACAAGCTTATATTATATGGGCGCAATGACATTACTTTCTGCATGTTTCTACCCATTTGTCGCAAAGCTTGTTAAGAAATTCGGTAAGAAAAAGTTAACTATCGCTGGTTTCTTTGGACTAGCTTTAGCATATTTATGTGCAGCATTAATTGGTAGATTCTGGACATTACAAATCGATCCATTCACTATTATGGTTGTTGTTATTGCAGCATTCCCAATGGCACTACTTGGTATTATTCCACAATCAATTGTCGCAGACGTGGCTGAAGAAGAGGCAATTACTACTGGTGAAAATAGAGAAGGTATGTTCTTCGCAGCTCGTACTTTCGCAATGAAGATGGGTCAATCTTTAGCTATGCTTGCATTTACATCATTAGCTATTATTGGTGTTGCTCAAGATGCTGGCTCAAATGATATTACACCATCATCAATTGGTATGCTTATTGTTGCTATTGTTGCAATAGTATTCTGTGTACTTGGCGCTGTTATATTAATGTTCTATAACGAGAAAAAGGTTAACGCTACAATTGAAAAGCATCATCAAGAAATTGAGAATAAAACTGACGCTCAAGTTGTAGAAGCAGAAACTACTATAGTAGAAGAAACTTTAGAGGCTGTTGCTGAAGCTGAGCCTCAAGAAACAGCTACTGAAGAATCTCAAGAAGAAGCTAAAGTAGAGGAAACTAAAGAAAACGAGGAGGAATAATATGATGGATAAAACATCTATGATATTTAATAATCCTATTCCTAAAAAGGTTATAAAGCAAGCTAATAAAAGTAAGAAAAAGGCACTAAAGAAATTTGGCGATGATACAAATACTGATTATAAAATAGGATTTAAGAATATCGATGCCCTAGATTTTATTGGCGCACAAAATATAGTATTTTCTGATAAGAATGAGGAAATGCCTAAAAACCCATTAATTGTTGGAAATATTAGAATGGGCTTTGGCCACTATAGAATTAGTATCGCTATGGCATCTTGTGCTAAAGCGTTAGGCTTTACTCCACTATGGTTAGATTTAGCATCTTTTGATGCTACTGGATCTAAGTGGATTAGAAGTCAAAATGATTTATATTCTATGGGCTCAAGATTATCTCAAAAATCTAAATTATTTAATCATTTCTATTGGGAGCCACTAAATAGTGAGGGCTTTAGAAAGATTACATATAATGCAAAGGATCAAAAGAACACTGAATTATTAGTTCCAATCTATAAGAATATTGATAAGAATATTCCATATATTGCAACTCACGTATGGCCAAGCCAAGCTGCAATTCATGCTGGTATGACTAATGTTGTTAACGCAATACCTGATAACTGGCCAATGGGACTTCATTTATCAGAAGGAAGTATTCATACAGTTCAAACTGAATTTGCATATTTAGGCTATAAGATGCTTAATGGCTTTGATAAAAAAGAGCTTAATGGTATGTCATCTAACGATTTAAAGATGGTTGGATGTTATGTTGACCATGAGTTATTAGTTAATCTAGAAGAGGATAATAAGCTTAGACTAGATAGAATTAATAACAATAAGCCATTAAGAATTTTAATGACTGTTGGTGGCGCTGGTGCTGGCTTTGATATGTTCTTAGCTATGATTAAGCATTTAAAGAAATATGTTGATGAAAAGAAGGTAACCTTATTCATTAACTTTGGTGATCATAAGAATGTATATGATAAGATGTGCCAAAAGCTTTCTTGGTTTAAGGAATCAAAGACATTCTTTAATGAATATGATAAGTTTAAGTCATTTGTTACTGATATAAGAAATAATGATGCTGAAGGTATATATTCAATCTATAACGATGATATATTTAAGGCAGTATATTCAACTAATTTATTAATGCCTGTTACTGATTTATTAGTAACTAAGCCATCAGAGTTAGTTTACTATCCTATACCAAAGGTATTCATGAGACATATTGGTGGTCATGAGGCATATGGTGCAGTTCATGGCTCTGAATATGGTGATGCAACATTTGAATGTCCTGATATTAAATCACTAAATTCTATGCTTGATAGAATATTATCCGATAAGGAAATATTAATGCATATGATAGAAGTAATTAATAAATTAAAGCAAGAAGGATATTATAATGGAGCTTACGAATGCGTTAAGCTTGCTGCTAAATTAAAATAATAAAAAAAGAGGTCGAGTTTTATAACTCGGCCTTTTCATCATCTTTAATACGCTCTTTTGCAATAGCAAGCATTAATTTAATTCTATTTTCTTGGTTAACCTTTGTAGCACTTGGGTCATAATCAATTGCTACGATATTTGCATCCTTATGAATAGATTTAATCTTTTTCATAACGCCTTTACCACAGATGTGGTTAGGAAGACATCCAAATGGTTGAGCACAGATTACATTTTCGTATCCTTCCTCAACTAATTCCATCATTTCAGCTGTTAAAAGCCAACCCTCACCCATCTTAGTTCCGTGGTCAAGTACACCTTCAGATAGATCCTTAGTATGAGCGAAGTAGTTCATTGGAGTGAACTTAGTATTTTTCATTGCATTAATCATTGCCTTTTCACGTCTTCTAAAATATCTGATTAAAAGCTTTGCAATAAACATACCCTTTCTAGACATTCCATAAATCTTATAGTCGTATATTGCATTATACATACTATATAAGGCAAAGCCATATACACCAGGAACCATTGCCTCAGCATCTTGGCTTACTAAGAAATCCTCTAGATGATTATTACCAAGTGATGCATATTTAATATAGATTTCTCCAACTATACCAACTCTTGGCTTTTTGTGAGATAAATCTAAATCTAATTTGTCGTAATCTTGAGCCATAAGCTTAAGATTCTTTTTAATATCTCTATAAGATGTACCCTTATTATTTTCAAATTGCTTAATGATATTATTAACCCACTTAGTAGTTAATGCTTTAGTATCACCTTTAGTTTTCTCATAGCTTCTACATTTATTATGTAAATACATAAGCTCATCACCATAAGTCATCGCAGCGGTAAGCTTAAAGATAAGTGGTAATGTATATTTAAATCCAGAATCTTTTTCTAGATTAGAATAGTTTAGTGATACAACAGGGATATATCCATATCCTGCCTTTACTAAAGCCTTTCTTAAAAGAAGAAGATAGTTAGATGCTCTACATCCTCCTCCTGTTTGAGTTATTAATAATACTACATTATGAGTATCATCTCTATGATTTAGGTTATCAATAAATTGACCAATAACTAAAAGTGCAGGATAGCATGTATCGTTATGAACATATTTTAATCCTTCAGTAACAACATCAGGGCCTTGATTTTGCATAACCTCACATTTGTATCCACATTGTCTTAATACAGCTTCCCATAAAGACATATGAATATCTAGCATAGAAGGGATTAAAATAGTATGAGTTTTAACCATGTCCTCTGTAAACTTTGGATAGTTATCTAACTGCTTTAAAGTTTGCATTCTATTCCTCCCTCTTTTGCTTAATTGCAGAAAATAAGCTTCTAAGTCTAATCTTTACAGCACCAAGATTTGTTATTTCATCAATCTTAATTTGTGTATAGATCTTATTTTCTGATTCTAATATTAATTTACATTCATCAGTTGTAACGGCATCAAGTCCACAACCAAATGATACTAATTGAACTAAGTTCATATCATCCTCATGTGTACAGTATTTAGCTGCACTATATAATCTTGAATGATATGTCCATTGATTTAATACTCTTACCTTAAACTTTTCATTTAAGTGAGAAATTGATTCCTCACTTATAACAGTTGCACCCATAGAAGCGATTAGCTTATCAATTCCATGGTTAACTTGTGGATCTTGATGGTAAGGACGTCCTGCAAGAACAATAATTTCTTGTTTATTTTTTCTTGCATCTAAAATATACTCCTCACCCTTTTTTCTAACATCTGTTAGGTAAGATTCATATTCCTTATAGGCAGCGTCGCTTGCCTTTTTTATTTCTGATTTTGAAATACCATTATAGTATTTATCAAGAATAAGCTTAATCTTCTTAACAAACATTTCAGGTCTATCAATACCAATGAAGTCAGAAATGAATGTAACATTTTTGATATTACCAACATTATTTAAAATGTTTTGTGGATAGTATGCAACAATAGGACAGTTATAATGATTATCTCCTAGCTTTTCATCAATGTTATATGACATACATGGATAGAAGATAGTCTTATATCCTTCTTGAAT
>JAEEHU010000036.1 GCA_016280975.1 Acholeplasmatales bacterium
ATGCTTATATTATTAATGATGGAAGAAAGACTAAATTAATACTAAATGGTTATGAGAATAATAAGTCTAATAAAGTAATTGAATTAAATGGATATAAAGCTGAATTAACATTAAAGTAAAAGAAAAAAGAAGTTTGATTTTAATTTTCAAACTTCTTTTTGTTTTGTTATAATGATCTAATTGCCTCAACTGGAGGTTTTCTAGATGCGTGAGTAACTGGGAATATAGTTGAAATGAATGTAATAAGAAGTGCTATCGCAAGGATTAATCCAATATTGATTACTCCAAATGATAATACTGATATATTAATCTTTTCAACGAAATAGTTATTCAAAAACATCTCCACTACGAATGTTGCGATAGTTGCTAGTATAAAGCATACCATACCAATGAATAATGATTCAGAATAGAAGATTTTAAATACATCTATCTTTCTTGCTCCAATGGCTCTTAAAATACCAATATCCTTTTTCTTTGATGAAATTGATACAGTAATGAAGTTTAATAGCATTAATGCTGCGAATACTCCCATTACTAAGCCTACCCAGAAGAAGGCTTGCTTTAATGAATCAATTAATGATGCGATATAAGAAGTAGATTGATATACACTATCAGTCATCTTATATTTATAGGTATCTGAAGTTTTGCCTAAAACTGCAATTTCATCTTGAGTAAATGTAGTCTTACTCATAATTGCTAGATATCTTGCATCATCTGCTTCAACATACTTAGTTTCATAATAGCTATAGCTTGATGATTCAACACTATTACTAATTGAATCAAGATATGACTTTTGGATTATTGGGCATGAGTTATTTGGTCCTTCATAATAGCCAATAACATCAAGCTCAATTACATTATTACTATTATAAGATTTAGCATAGTACTTATAAGAAGTAGTTCTTGTTACATCCTTATAGTAGTTTAAGTTATTTGCAGTAACACCAGGGCATTCTCTATTATATAATTTACGATAATTTTCTTCGACAAATGCCTTGACCTTATTAACTAAATCAGAAGACCAGTTTTGAGGCTCATGACTATTGTATGCATATTCTAAGTCAGAATCTCTAAGAATTATTTCACTATATTCATGATTACCTGCTATATTCATGAATGTATTTCTTAATATTTGATTAGGAAATTCTATCTCATATTTTTCTTTAATAAATGCATAGGCTTTATTTAATGACTCTTGAGTTCTAGTATCAGCGTTTTGATAATTATTTATTAGAGTTCTATCAGCCTCAGAAAGATTATAGTAGCTTTCTGTATACATAATATTAGAAAGGAACTCTCCTATAATTCTAACCTTATTACCTTCAACCTTAATAGTGTTATACATAGTTAATAGCTGATTATATATATCATTAAGCTCTTCGATAGTAGAGCTATAAATATTATTTGATTTATTATATAGCTTATCGAAGTTATCTTGATTATTAACTAAGTAAGCTTTAACATCGCCTGCAAACATTTCTTTACTTTCAAAGGCAGTTTGTACATCATATTTAAGTCTGTTTAAATCTTCAGAGAAGTATTCCTTATATGTTCCAGAATATACATATACTTGCTTACTAGAAAGATTAATATCTGTAACTCTATTACCATTTAAATCATATAGCTTAAATTCAGATTTGTTATCATTAACTATTTTGTCTGTAAACCAACTTGATCTTGTATCAGAATTAACTGTACCAAGATAATCACTTGATCTACCATGTTGTATTCCGTTTCTATCATATGATGATACATAGGTATAATTATAATTTGACTTATTAGTAAGAGAAGTCATTTTATTTTTAGTAATAAAGGCAACAGAATTAAATGAATTTGAGATATAATTCTTTAATCCTTCAGAAAGCTTTACTCTTTCTTGTTCATTTAATTCGGTAGGAGTTTTAAGCTTATTATATTTTTCAGGAATAGCACCTACATCAAAGAAGCCTTTTAGCTTAAATGTTTCAGTATAACCACCAACATTTACTGTAATTGAAGAACCAAAGGCATCAGAAGGACTTGAAATTTCACTATTTTGATCCTTAGCTAGATTATAATATGCCATAGGTAGAATTATTTCATCATCATTTTCTGGATATGTACCTGTAATAGTATATCCTAATCTTTCTAAAGCAGTAGTACCACCATCAGATAATGTATCTAATTTAAATTGTGAATAATATTCATAATAAGTTGTTAGATTTCCTGATGTGTTTATTGTTGCGTTAGGAAGAATACCAACAAAATATAAATTGTTTGAATTATTATTTAAAGCTTCAATTTCAGCCTCACCAAATTTAGCATTCTTTTCTGCATCATAGCTTGATTCATTTTGAAGCTGTCCATTCTTATAGGATTCATAGTGAGTAGTACCAACTGAATGTTTTCTAATTTTTTCTGCCTCAAAATCAGTTTTCTTTAATGCTTCAGAGTAAGTATAATTAGCATCATATAGCATTAAGGATGATACAACACCAAACATAGTAAATGATACTATTGATAAAAATAGTGTAAATATTAATCTAATAGGCTTAGTCTTTAAAGAAGATAAGCCCATCTTAACTGACTTCCTAACTGGCATTTTAGATTTAATGAATTTAGTTTCCTTTGGATTATATTCCTTTAATTCTACACCTTCAGTTTTCTTAAAGTCTTCACTTTCTCCATTAGGTGATATTCTTGTTGCCCTCATTGACTTAGTAGCATTCTCACCACTAGTAATAAAGACCTCACCATCAGTTTCCTTTATTTTTTCATATAGCTTATGAAATTCTTCCTCATCTAAATTCTTAGTGTCAGTAATTCTAATTGCATGATCATTAACTATTGATATATTTTCTGAAAGAAGTGTTGGCTCCTTATGGAACTTAGTCTCATCAGAAATAATCTTTCCATCAGCAAGCTCAATAATTCTATCACCGTAGATTTCTGCGAAATCTCTATCATGTGATACAACTATAATTAATTTATCACTAGATAGTTTCTTAAGTGTATCAAATACCTGCTTACCAGTATTAGAGTCAAGTGCACCTGTTGGTTCATCTGCAAGTATTATTTTAGGCTCCTTTATTAAAGCACGCGCAATAGCGATTCTTTGTTTTTGACCACCAGATAATGTATTTGGCTTTCTTTTGGCAAAGTTTGCTAAATCTACATCACTTAAAAGCTTATTTACAGCTTCATTATTAACCTTTTTATTTTGTAATTCCATAGCTAAGGCTAGGTTTTGTTCAACATTGAATTCATTTAAAATATTATATTCCTGGAATACAAATCCTACGAATGTATTTCTATAGCTATCAAATGTTGATTGGTTAAAATCC
>JAEEHU010000037.1 GCA_016280975.1 Acholeplasmatales bacterium
ATAATCTTGTTAAATGTGGTTATTCACGTGAAGAAGCTAGAGGTTTGGCAAACTGTAGGAGAGGCTATATGTTCGTAGCACATTCTAAAATATTACAAAATGCGATAACTAAACTAGCACTATCAAAACCAAATAAAAATAAAGGACGAAGAGGATTAGTCTTCGCCCTAGATTATTATTTAGCTTGAATTTAAACTTATGAATTGAACCGCCCATTGCCGAACGGCACGATGTGGTGGTGTGAGAGGGGATGAAGAATAAATATGAGAAATATTTATTTTTCTACTCTACTCGATTAGAAATTCTTTTTAATCTCTTTTATTACTTCATCAATTTCACTATCAGATACATATTCATTTGTATTCATAACAAATGTTCCGCCCCATTCAAATCCATCCTTATACTTTGGAACTAAATGGATGTGAAGATGACCAAGTGTATCTCCGTAAGCACCATAGTTGATTCTATCTGGATTGTAAGCTTTTTGAATTGCCTTTGCAGTTCTCTTTACATCAGCCATATATAATCTTAATTCTTCATCAGATAGGTCTTGGATTTCAGCAACGTGATCCTTCTTATAAGCTACGATTGCTCTACCCTTATGATGTTGATCTTTAAATACGATTATTTCTGATGTTTCAGTTTCAAAAGCAAGCTTTCCAAACTTAGCTAGAAATTCGCCTTGTTGGCAGTATGGACAACCATCTTTTTTCATTTATAGTACTCCTTTCTTATAAATTATTATCTTTTAAAGTTTTTTCTAAAACTTTTGAAGCATTTCTTACACACATATCACACGGACATAAAACTACACCAGTTTCAATTCCCTTTAAATCCTTACAGATTGTTGCGTGTGATAATTCTTTAAAGTCTTTTAGCATATTTTTAGATATGAATTTAGTTTTAGTTTCACTATTATTTAATAGTCCTAAAATAATATTCGCACCAACTAAAGCTCCACATGTAGCCTCTAAAGAACCCATTCCAGTTCCAAAGCCTGATGCTATTTTAAGAAGTGTTTCTTTATCTACATCTACTAAATCTGAATATGCCATAACTACAGCCTCAGCGCAGTTAAATTTGCCACTATTTTTAAGTTCTACAGCTTTTTCTATTCTATCCATATTAATCCTCATCTGTTGAAAGAATAGCTAAGAATGCCTCCTGTGGTACTTCAACAGTACCTATAGCCTTCATCTTTTTCTTTCCTTCTTTTTGTTTTTCTAGTAATTTTTTCTTTCTAGAGATATCTCCACCATAGCATTTAGCTAATACATCTTTTCTTAAGGCCTTGATATCACTTCTTGCAATTACCTTATGATTAATAACAGCCTGAACAGGAACTTCGAATAATTGTCTTGGAATAATTTCCTTTAGCTTTTCAACTAGGATTCTTCCTCTATCATAAGCGAAATCCTTATGAACAATTATTGATAGGGCATCTACTACATCACCATTAAGCATAATATCCATCTTTACAAGCTTAGATTGCTCATAATCACCTAGCTCATAGTCAAATGATGCATAGCCCTTTGTGTAGCTCTTTAATTTATCAAAGAAATCAAATACTATTTCTAGAAGTGGAATATTATAGTGAATTACAGCTCTTGTTTCTTCAATATACTGCATATCAATAAATATACCACGCTTCTTTTGACATAAATCCATTACAGCTCCAATATAATCAGTTGGAGTCATAATAGTTGCTCTTACGAATGGCTCTTCAATTCTTGATATTACTTGAATATCTGGTAAAGATGCAGGGTTATCAATTTCAATCATATCACCATTTGTTAAATATACATGATATGAAACAGATGGAGCTGTAGCGATTAAATCAATACCAAATTCTCTTGATATTCTTTCCTTTATAATATCCATATGAAGTAGGCCTAAGAAGCCTGTTCTAAAGCCAAATCCTAAAGCCTGGCTCGTTTCTGGTTCAAATACTAATGATGCATCAGAAAGCTTTAATTTCTCAAGTGAATCTCTTAAATCCTGATATTGCTTTGAATCAATTGGATATAAACCACAGAATACCATTGGATTTAATTTTCTATATCCTTCTAGTGGAGCCGCTGCAGGATTATCCTTTAATGTTATAGTATCACCTACATGAACATTATTAATATCCTTAATTGATGCAGTAATGAAACCTACATCACCAGCCATTAGGAAATCCTTTTGAACCTCCTTTGGAGTTCTTACACCAAGCTCAACAACTGTATATTCAGCACCTGTTGCCATAAACTTAATAGTATCTCCACGCTTTATTATACCTTCTTTTACGCATACAAGGATTACTACTCCACGATATGCATCAAAGGCACTATCAAATATCAAAGCTTTAAATGGAGCCTCTAAATCACCACTAGGTGGAGCTATATATTCAACTACTTGTTCAAGTATATCTCTTACACCAACTCCAGTTTTAGCTGATGCTAATACTGCATCATATGCTGGAAGGCCAATCACATCTTCTATTTCTTCCTTAGTTTTATCAACATCTGCAGAAGGTAAATCTATTTTATTGATTAAAGGTAATACCTCAAGGTTATTATCAAGCGCTAAATAAACATTAGCTAATGTTTGAGCTTCAACTCCTTGTGTTGCATCAACTACTAGAATTGCGCCCTCACAGGCAGCTAAGCTTCTTGATACCTCGTATGTGAAGTCTACATGTCCTGGAGTATCAATTAAATGGAAATCATACTCAAGGCCATTATTAGCTTTATATTTTAACGCAACTGCGTTCAATTTAATTGTAATACCACGCTCACGCTCTAGTTCCATTGAGTCTAGAATTTGTTCTTGCATTTCTCTTTGCTCAACAGATTCACAAATTTCAAGTATTCTATCTGCCAAAGTTGATTTGCCATGATCAATATGGGCAATAATACAGAAATTTCTTATCATTTTTTGTCGCATTTTTAATTTATTAATGTCCATTTCTTGATCCTCCAAATTCTTTTTAATTTTAACAAAAAAATGGCACTATTTCAATAAAATTGAAATAAAAAGAGGGACGAATCCCTCCTAGCAGCCATATAAGCCATGTTCTGTACCATAAAGGTGGTAACTATTTATCTAAGATTAATCTTCCTTATCCTACATTCTTGTTCTGTGGATTAGGCTCCCCTACCAAAATTTGGGTTTCTAGCTTGCGGGGTTTACCAACGTTTCATTTATCTATTTCTAGATAACTCGTTTCTGTGGCACTTTATAAGAAATCGTCATATCAAAGACTTAGACTATTCTCGCCGTCACTATTTCTAGTGCATAGCCTTATTTATTAAGCTATCACAAACACTACAATCATCACAGATTGTGCTAGCATGGACTTTCCTAACATTTCTGCTCAGTTACCATTAGCCACCTTAAATATTATATCAAACTATTTTTTAATATCAATAAATTTTAAGCATAAAGAAAAATGGCTCACTTATAGTGAACCATTTATTATTTTAGTTTTCCTTCTTAGCAAATCTAGCTTGAGCATCTTTAAGTGCATCTTTTCTAGATAGGTCGATTTGTCCCTTTTCATTAACTCCGATACACTTAACAATGATTTCGTCATTTAATGATACAACATCTTCAACCTTTTCAACTCTTTCAAGAGCAAGTCTTGAAATATGACATAAACCTTCAGTTCCTGGCCATAATTCAATGAATGCACCATACTTTTCAATTCTAGTTACCTTACCAGTATAGATTTGACCAACTTCAGCTTCCTTTACTGAATTGATGATGTAATCAAGACAGTCCTTAGCTGTTTTCATATCTGAGTGCATTACATATACTCTACCATCTTGTTCAAGGTCAATCTTAACGTTATCGAACTTTTCGATTGTAGCGTTAATATTCTTACCACCAGCACCGATTACATCCTTAATCTTATCAGGATTAATCATTGCTGTAACAACCTTTGGAGCATACTTAGATAATTCAGGTCTAACTTCAGAAATTGTAGTAGCCATATGATCTAGAATTTCAAGTCTACCCTTTCTAGCTTGAGCAAGAGCTTCTCTTAAAATGTCATATGAAATACCTCTAACCTTAATATCCATTTGAAGTGCAGTGATACCTTCTCTAGTACCTGCAACCTTGAAGTCCATATCTCCATCATGGTCTTCCATACCTTGGATATCAGTTAAAATTGTATAATGCTCAGGGTCAGTCATAATTAAACCCATAGCGATACCAGCAACTGGAGCCTTAATAGGAACACCAGCAGCCATTAAAGCAAGTGTACCAGAACAAATAGTTGCTTGAGATGAAGAACCATTTGATTCTAAAATTTCAGATACTACTCTGATTGTATATGGGAATTCATCTTCAGATGGAATAACATATGATAATGCTCTTTCACCTAAAGCACCATGTCCGATTTCTCTTCTACCAGGAGCACCATATCTACCAGTTTCACCTACTGAGAATTGAGGGAAATTGTAGTGTAACATGAATCTTCTATTATCTTCTTGTCCTAAACCATCAATGATTTGGCTATCAGAAAGAGGTCCTAATGTTACTGTACCTAAGCTTTGAGTTTGTCCTCTTGTAAATAATGCACTACCATGTACACGAGGAAGAACATCAACTCTGGAAGAAAGAGGTCTAATTTCATCAACCTTTCTTCCATCTGGTCTAATCTTATCAACAGCGATCATTCTTCTTACTTCGCCGTGTAAGATTGCATCTAATGTGCATTGAACATTCTTTAAATATAATTCTTTAGCTTCAGTATCTTCAACCTTGATATCGCCAAGATCCTTAACGAATACCTTCTTACCGAATTCTTCTAAAGTTTCTTCGTTAACCTTATCAATAGCAGCATATCTTTCAAGTTTATCCTCAACACGGATAGCATTGATCATCTTTTCATAAGCAAAAGCCTTAACTTGTGCTTCGATTACTTTATCTACTTGGAATAAAGATGGAACATACTTTTCCTTTCCACATTCCTTAGCAATTTCATTTTGGAATTCACATAATCTTTGAATTTCAGCATGACCAAACTTTAAAGCTTCCCACATTTCATCTTCTGATACGAATTTAGCACCAGCTTCAACCATGTTAATAGCTTTTTGAGTACCTGCTACAGTTAAATTAATAGTAGATACTTCCATCTCCTCAGGAGTTGGATTGATTATTAATTGGCCATTTACCTTACCAACTTTAACACCAGCGATAGGTCCTTCGAAAGGAATATCTGATATCATTAAAGCGATAGATGAACCTAACATTGCAGCCATTTCTGTTGTACAGTTAGGATCAGCAGATAATACAGTATTGATTACTTGAACCTCATTATTGAAACCATCTGCAAACATTGGTCTAATAGGACGGTCAATTAATCTTGATACTAATGTCTCGTGTTCAGTAGCTCTACCTTCACGACGTAAGAAACCTCCAGGAATCTTTCCTGCGGCATATAATTTTTCTTGGTATAATACCATTAATGGGAAAAAGTCAGCAGTAGATTGAACATTATTAGAAACAACTGCAGATAATACTGTGCTTTCTCCATATTGCACTAAACAAGCACCGTTAGCTTGCTTTGCAACTTCTCCGATTTCAATTACAAGTGGACGTCCAGCCCAGTTGTACTCGAAGCGTTTTACTTCACTCATTTTTAATCTCCTTAATTACTTTTTATTTTAAACCTTTACTATTATATCACAAACTATTATTTTTAATATATTAAATTTAAAATAAATTTATTAGAAAAAAAGACTAGAAATTAATCTAGTCAATTTTTGCTGTATTCAGTTGCATATTTCATATATTAATGATAAATAGGCTATGTAATATTAAATACCAATAAATTATGTATTAATTTACTCTTCTATTTCAAATTTTGCTTGATAATTTATGCTTCTGTTTGGCATTGTAAATTTGTATACTTTATCTTCTGATACTAGTGTATCTCCATCATACCAACCTAAGAATGAATATCCTGTGTTTTCTTCGGCCGTTAATATTACTGTTTCACCAGCAGTTATACTACTTCCACTTGTTTTATTTGTATTTAATAAGCCACCATCAGGTGCACTTGTGATTCCACTTACATAATAATATAAACTTGGACTATATGAAGTATTATATGGATATGTTCTTACCATAATTACATCTCCAGCATTTGCTGTAAATGAGAATGAATACCATGAAGTACTACTAGCGGTGCTATTAGATTTTATAACACTATTTTTAGTTACATTCGCTACATAGAAATAAGTATAGTAATTAGATGATGAACTACTTGAATTTCTATAATAGAATGAGTAAGTTCCACTTGTTGGAATTGAAAAGTATCTATATGTTGGATTACTTGATGAACCTTGTGCAATTTGCGAATAGTAATTAGATGAACTTGTATAGTCAATAATGTTGATTTCATTAGATGAATATCCTGTGTTCATCTTAACCCATTTTGCATATAAAGTTAAATCATCAGAAATATTTTGTGAAAAATCATATGGTGTTGTATCTGATAAGTTTTCATACCATCCACTAAATGCATATCCAGTTCTTGTTGGTTTTGAAGGATAAACTAATCCATTTGTTTTTGTAATTGTTTGAGAAAAAACACCAGATCCTCCTTGAGAATCAAATTTTACAAGTGCTGAATCTTTTTTTATGTTTGCGCTTGTAGTACCATAAGAATCATCAATTGAGCTATAGCTTAGTGTAAAGTTTGCAAATTTTGCTTGATAATTTATGCTTTTGTTAGGCATTGTAAATTCGTATACTTTATCTTCAGATACTAATGTATCTCCATCATACCAACCCAAGAATGTATATCCAGTATTTTCTTTTGCTGTTAATATTACATTCTTACCTGCAGTTATACTACTTCCACTTGTTTTATTTGTATTTAATAAGCCACCATCAGGTGCACTTGTGATTCCACTTACATAGTAATATAAACTTGGACTATATGAAGTATTATATGGATATGTTCTTACCATTATTACATCTCCAGCATTTGCCGTAAATGTGAATGAATTCCATGAAGTACTACTAGCGGTGCTATTAGATTTTATAACACTATTTTTAGTCACATTTTCTACATAGAAATAAGTATAGTAATAA
>JAEEHU010000038.1 GCA_016280975.1 Acholeplasmatales bacterium
AAATAATTATGAAATATAAATTATATTTATTACAACTTAATATCAATTTTAAGGTCTTATTGTAGAAATACAGTAAGACCTTTTCTTTTGAAAAAAATAGGAGGATTTATATATGATTAATAATGAAAAGAAATATGAATTGATAAAATTTGAGGATGGAGAATTTTCACTTGATGTAAATGTATCTCCTGATGAAGATACCGTATGGTTAACACAAAAAGATATGTCGTTATTATTTAATGTTGATATTTCGAGAATATCTAGGCATATAAAAAATATATTTGAAGAAATGGAATTAGATGAAAAAAGCAATTTGCGTAAAACGCAATTTCCTTTTTCTGACAAGTTGGTAATTCTATATAGTTTAGATGTAACACTTGCCGTAGGATATAGAGTTAAATCTAAAAGAGGAATCTTATTTAGAAGATGGGCTATCTCAATGTTAAAACAATATCTATTAATTGGTCACATAATTGATGAAAATAGATGTCTATCTTGTACTTCTAACATTATTTCATTACAAAATAAAGTAGAATCAATCGAATCTAAAATAAATAATATTGAAGGAAAAATAAATAAAGATAATTCTAAAATATTTTATCAAGGTGAAATATTAGATGCCTATACATTTATTAGAAAACTATTTTTCTTAGCTAAAAAAGAGATAATAATTGTTGACTATTATGCAGATAAATTCTTACTATCTATGCTTGCCGATATTAAAGTCAATACTACTATCATTACTTCCACTTCTTCTTATTTGAATAAAGAAATCATTCCAAGTAATATTACTATAATACATAACGAAGATATTCACGGAAGATATCTATTTATAGATGATATTGGATATATTATTGATAATTCATTTAATAATATTGGTAAGAAAAGAATACTAATGATGAAATTAGAAGATAATAAAGAAATAATACTAAAGGGAATTATTTAGCGCTCACGCATTAGTTCGAGTCTAGAAAAATTAAAAAAGAAATGTATAAGATATCGTTTTAAATTAAAAGTTGTATATATAAAAAAGAAAATACCTATTTGTTATAATATAGTCGCCTAGACATTTTTATAACAAGAGGTATTTTTATTATAGATAAATAATCATGTGGTTTCCTTTAATTATTTTAGTTAAGTAACGAATCAACCTTATCCTGTTCAAATTGATTCTTATATAATTCGAAATAGGCACCTTTTTTATTTAATAATTCATGGTGATTTCCCATTTCTAATATTTTTCCTTGATCCATAACTAATATTAAATCAGCATTTACAATAGTTGATAATCTATGTGCAATAACAATGCTTGTTCTACCCTTTAAAACCTTTAGGATAGCCTTTTGAATTAATTCTTCAGTCTCAGTATCAACAGATGATGTTGCCTCATCTAAAATTAATAATTTTGGGTCTGATACAATAGCACGTGCAAATGATATTAATTGCTTCTCACCTAAGGATAATTTATTTCCACCCTCACCAACAAATGTATTATATTTATCAGGAAGCTTTTCAATAAATGTATCGGCAGAAACTACCTTTAATGCATTAATACATTCCTCGTCAGTAGCCTTTAGGTTACCATATCTTACATTTTCAAGTATTGTACCTGTAAATAGCTGAGGAGTTTGTAGTACATAGCCTAATTTAGAATGAAGCCATGTAATACTTCTATCCTTATATGATTTATTATCAATTAGGATATCTCCTTCTGTTGGCTCATAGAATCTACAAATTAAATTTACAATTGTAGATTTACCAGATCCTGTATGACCAACTAGGGCAACATTCATACCCTTATTTATTTTTAGATTAAAATTCTTAAGTACAGTTTCACCTGTCTTATATTTAAATGTAACATTCTTAAATTCAATATCACCATCTATTTCCTCAAAGTTTTCATACTTTGGATCATAAATAGTTCCATACTTCTCAATGACATCCTCTCTATCAACAATATCTGGAATTTCATCAATTAAAGATATTATTCTTTCAGCGGATGCTTGAGCCTGCTGGAATTCACCAATAGTTTCAGATACTGATACTACTGGGTCAAAGAATTTAATTGTATAGTCAACAAATAAATATAGTGAAGGTATTGAAATTGAAAGTAGGCTACCTACATAAAGGGTTGCACCAACACTTAAATAGCATGTTATAAAGATTATTGGTCCAAACATCGCAGAAAACATAACTGCGATTAGGGATGCACGCTTATATTTTGATGCCTTATACTCAAATTCACGTGAATTCTTATCCTCAATAACAAGTGATTTAGTAGCCTTAATTCCCATGAATCCTTCATTTAAGGCAGCAGTAATTTTAGAGTTTTCACTTCTTGCGTCTCTATATGACTTTAATATTTTCTTTCTAATTAGTATTGTTGAGAATAATACTATTGGAAGTATTGCAAGTAATACTAGTGATAATAGTGGATTAATTATAATTAGGGCAACAAGTATACCTATTGCGGTTAAGGATGCCCATAAGAAATTAATAACACCCCAAGATATAATTTCAGATAGCTTTCTCGCATCTGATGTTAATCTTGCCATTATCCAGCCTTGAGCATTTGTATCAAAGTATGAGAATGAAAGCTTTTGTAAATTCTTATAGGCTTCCTTTCTTAAATCATACGATGTATATGCCTCGACCTTACCACCTAAGAAAATAAACGTAAATACAGCAAGACCATATAGTACTGCAATAATAATATAGAATGCAATAAAATATGGAACTGTATCAAAGTTTGGATTATCACCAAAGTATGTATTTATAGCATACTGATTGATAAGAGGATATCCTACATCTAGTATTGCTAAAAATACTACTGATACAATTAATCCTATAGCAAGTGATCTATGCTTTAAAACTGTTTTAATAATTTTAACCCATGGAGTTTTATCCTTTGATGCGTGATAACTTAGATCTTCTAATTCTTCATCGTATTCCAAGAGACTCACCTCCATTTAAGACATTTAAGAATTCCTTTTCTAATTCTCCTTGGATACCCCATAATTTAGAATATAGTCCATTTTTCTTAACTAATTCATCATGAGTACCATGCTCTTTTATTTTACCCTCATCTAAAACTAATATTTGATCAGCTTCTTTTGCGGTAGTTGTTCTATGAGTGATAATAATCATTGTTTGATTCTTATCCTTTAATTTAAGAGCCTTTCTTATTAAGCTATCAGTCTTAGTATCAAGTGCTGATAGGGAGTCATCAAATATAATAACAGGAGATTCAGACACTAGCATACGTGCAATCGCAACTCTTTGCTTTTGTCCACCAGATAGGGTAGTACCCTTTTCTCCTACTATTGTTTTATATCCATTTTCAAAATTCATAACATCATTATGAATATAAGCAGTTTTCGCAGCCTGTTGAACCTCTTTTTCGGTTGCGTTAGGTGATGCGATAGCTATATTTTCATAAACAGTTTTTGAAAATAAGAATGGATCTTGTAGTACAAGCTTAATATTTTCTCTTAAATACTTCTTTTCGATATCCTTAATATCAACACCATTTATTAAAATAGAGCCACTGTCATATTCAAGTAATCTTGTTAATAGATTACATATTGTTGATTTACCGCTTCCAGTTTTACCAACAAGAGCGATAGTTTCACCTTTTTTGATTTTAAATGATACATCATCAAGCAGATGCTTATCTGAATCTGGAAATTTAAATGATACATTTTTAAATTCAATATCACCTGTTATTTCAGGCTTTAATGTACCATTAATATCAAATTCTGACTTTTCATCTAATACCTCACCAATACGGTTAGCAGCAACGCTTGCCTTACCAAATGAAGAAATAATTCTACCTAAACCTCTCATTGGCCATACAAGCATACCCATTAATAAAAGTGCCGCTACAATATCAGCTGATGACATCTTGCCTTCCTTAGCTAAGAATATAGATACAGTAACAGTTAAGGTATATTGCAAAAATACTGTGAAATCAGATATTCCCCAGAATATAGCCTCTGTTCTATTAAACTTAAGAGTTGCCTCCTTATATTCTTTTGCTGCCTCATCCATCTTTTCAAATTCATATTTTTCATTAGAAAATGCTCTTACAACACGTGCTGCGTTAACATTTTCCTGAATAATAGTTGTCATTCTTGATTCCTTCTTTTCAATTCTATCGAAGGCCTTATGACAATATCTAAAGAAAATAATAGATGATATTGCTGTAATAGGAATAATTATTATACTTACAAGCATCAATAGTGGTGATATATGATAAACCTGATATGCACCTATACCAACTGTAACAAATATACCTATAAAGTTAGGTACTTGCTGAGATACGAATGTTGATACCTGATCAATATCAGATGTTGTTCTTTGAATTAAATCACCAACATCCTGATTATTATGATAGCTAAATGATAGATTACAAATATGATCATATAGCTTACACCTTAAATCATAACCAATAAAATGTGATAACGCACCCTGTAGATAGTTATCTAAAAATCTTAAAAGAGATCTAATTAGCTGTAATATAACCATAGATAGTGATACGAATAATGTAATAGTTAAGACATCACTATATGATTCATACCATTGAGTTAAGAATCCTGGTAAATTTACATTAGAATCTGAATTCTCAAGCACTTTAAATACATAAGATATAAAAAGTGGCAAATAAGAATACAACCATTGTAAAAGAGCTGATAATAATATGATGAATATAAAGACAAATATATATTTTTTGCTCCAAGAAGCTATTCTTTTTATTCCTTTCATAATATCGCCTCAATTTCTTATAAAATCTCTAATCCTCCAAATAAAGCAAGCTTTGGTCCAAAATAATTATCTACTATAGTAGTTTCCTTAGATAATGTCATATCCTTTAATATTTCGCTTATTTTTCCTGAAATAGAGATGCCTGTTACAGGCTTTATTTCACCATTTTCATGAACATATCCTAATCTTACCTCTCCACCGATGTAATCTGTGAATAAATCGACTTGAAGGCCAGATAAGGATACACATTCAAAATATGGTTCCTTTAAATCTTTAATAGAAGTTTTACCTTTTTCTACTTCTATTAATCCTAGGTTACCTGTTGGAGTAACATGCAAATATTGAGAGAATCTATTACCACCATAGATGGCCTTTAATATTCCCTTTTCCATAACCTTAGTATCAATTAAATCTAAGCCATCTGAATCAAATGAATGAGATAGTGCACAGCCCTTTATTTCACCACGAGCTGTAATAGTAAGCTTATCGCCCTTAGCTAAAGCTTGAATATTATCTCCCATATTATATACATTTTGATGTGTATAAATAGTTTGGCTATTAGCATTAGAAATAATTTCTGATAAGAATTCATTTAATTCATTAGCTCTTAAGGCAACCTTCATTGAAAGCTTAGATTCTGGCTTTTTAGCATAGAATCTATTCTTAACCTCAGTCATCTTAGAATCTATTTCTTCTTTTACCTTCTTTGAATCAAATTCATTGAACTTATATGCTTCATAAAGCTCAACTGATTCATTATTACCATTCCAAGTAGGAATAGCCTCAACGAAGGCATCATAATACTTCATAACCTTATTTAAGCCCCTAGAGTTAATAATTGTTCTTTCATATTGATTAACAAATACCTCTAGTGCATTAATTGAGCCATCCTTATATGAGTCTGCCTCAAATACTGAATTAGATATTAATTCTGCAAGCTCATTTAATGAATAATTCTTGAAATTAGATTCAACCTCAATTGATTTAACATCGCATCCTGGAAGCTCATATAATTCATTTGAAATTAATTTGGCCTTATTTACTGCAATATTAATCTTTTCTTTAACAGAATCACTATCATCAGCTTCAAATAGGCTAAATTCTGCTTGGCCTATCTTTTCATCATGATAATTATAGATAGTAACTAATACCTCATTAGTTTCAGTTCTTCTTACTGTTTCTAAATTCTTATGAACAAAGAATAGTTCACTTGATTTTTTTTCTGTTGATATGATTTTAAAATCATTAACTTCTTTATTTTCCTTTAAATACTTAATAACATCTATCATGATAATTTCACCCTGCACTTAAGGTTTGGTCCGCCACTTGAGACTCTTACCCATTCCTTATAGCCCTTTCCACAAGATCCAGCACCTTCAAGCTCAAATTCATCAGAAATCATTGAAATTGATTTTAATAAATCAAGTACATTACCACTCATTACAACAGGGGCAACATAATTATCTGTTAATTTACCATCAACAATTTCAATTCCATATTCTGCTGTACATTGAATAGCCCAGTTTTTAGGATCTTCCATTCCATTATTTGTTTCAAATAAGAAATAACCATGCTTAATTGATTTAATCATATCAGAAAGCTTATCATTACCCTTTTCTATAAATGTATTAGTCATACGAGTATAAGCTTTTCTCTTATATGTTTCACGTCTACCGTTTCCAGTAGGTGAAAAATCTAATTCTCTTGATGATGTTAAATCGCAAATACCTGATACTAAAATACCATCTTTAATGATTTGTGTATCGTGAGCTAATACTCCATCATCATCAAAGAAATATGACGCTGTAGAAAGGCCAGATGATGCACCATCTTTCATATTAGTAATTGGAGATGCAACATA
>JAEEHU010000039.1 GCA_016280975.1 Acholeplasmatales bacterium
TAGAGCCATCTTAAAGCTTCCTGCATGGAATGGACATAGTGTGTCCTTTTCGCCTTTGTTTCTAGTTCCCTCTGGGAAAATATAAACTGATGCTTGATTCTTTTTAATATAATTAGCACCTTGAATAATTGATTTAACTGCTTCGAAGTTATTTTCTCTATCCATTACAATATATCCTGCACTATGAATATATGGTCCACAGAATGGAATCTTTAAATTCTCAGGCTTTGTTACACAAACAATAGGATTTTTCTTTACTACTAAATTAATTGGGAATGGATCATAACCAGATCTATGATTTGAAACAAACATTGCGGTTTCTTTTGGTAATAATTCCTTGCCTTTGATAACTAATTTAACATTAGATACATCTAAAAGCATTTTAGCAAGCTGTTTAATTACAAATAAACTATGCTTACTAATCTTTTTAACTGGTCTTTTAGTTCCAATTATTAATGATTCGATATAAATGAATCCTAATAATAATGAGATATATACAATAAAGATAAATGGTATTGCTAAAACTAATAGTAATACACACCACCATATACTATATAAGCCAGTGAAATATATAATTAGACCTGAAGTTGATATTGATAATATCAATGTTATAATTTCGTATATCATGTTTTTCCCTCAAAATTCTAATTAATTATAACATTTTTAATTATTACTTTCTACATTTTTGTTTTATAATGTAATATAGAAGGGATTTGAGTTTTTATGTTTTATTTATTTAATAATATAAGAGATAAAGAAATATTTGATTCAATATTAGAATATACAAAGAATACTTCAAATAAAGATGAAATGATTTCTAATCTTATAAATTTCGCATATGACAAGAAAATAACAGGTAATATTTGGCATAAATATATTATTTATTCTCTTATTTATAACGAGAATCCTTATTCACTTTATTTAGAAAATAACAAGAATAAAATCACTTTAGATAAATATGCTTATAGCGATTTAGAAAAGTATTATAGCCTATATAGCTTTAAGATAGATAATCTAAATGAAATAACTAATTTGGATTATAAGGTTAAGGATAAGCCATATTTATCAAATATTTTAGATAAGCTAGAGGCTAAAATAGATAGCCTTGATTCATTTATTTCTGAAATAATTAAGTTCTACCAAACAAAGGGTATAGGTCATATGGCCTTATATAAAGCATTCAGAGTTGATGATGAGGGTGAAATATATCCTATTAAGCATGTACTTGATATTAGCTTTGATGATTTAATTGGCTGTGAGCGTCAAAAAGCTGAATTAAAGAAGAATACAGAAAACTTTATTTCAGGTAAAAGATATAATAATGTTTTATTATATGGCGATAGTGGTACAGGAAAATCAACTTCAATTAAGGCTTTATTAAATGAGTATTTTGATAAAGGCTTAAGAATTGTTGAAATATATAAGCATGAAATGAATAGAATACCTAAGATTGTATATAAATTAAAGTCTAGACCATATTTCTATATAATCTATATGGATGATCTTTCATTTGATGAATCAGAAATTGAATATAAATATTTAAAGAGTGTAATTGAAGGTGGAATAGAACCAAAGCCTAATAATGTCGCAATCTATGCAACAAGCAATAGAAAGCATTTAATAAAGGAATCTATAGCTGATAATGGTGGAGTCTTTGATGATTTACATAGAGCAGAAACAGAGGCTGAAAAATTATCACTTGCTTATAGATTTGGGCTTCAGCTATTTTATTCAAGCCTATCATATGATGAATTTAAGAATATGGTAATTGAGCTTGCAAGAAGAGCTAAGGTTAATATTGATGAAAAGGAATTGCTATTAGAGGCAAATAAGTTCCAAATGACATTTGGTTCATTATCAGGACGTTGTGCTTCTCAGTTTATTTCCTATATTTCAAATAAAGATAAATAATAGGTGGTGATTTCATTGAAAAATAAAAGTAGTTTTATCATCGAATTAAATAACAAACTAGATATTGTTAATGTAGAGGATGTAAAATCATTTTTTGATTCATTTGTATCAGGCATTAATTTTTTAGAATACTTAGATGATTTTGACTCTAAAATTTTCAATGAATTCATTAAAAATTTATCTGAAGATAGTATAAATAAAGCTATCATTTTAGTTGTTAGATTATTAGATGAAAATAAAAAAACAGTATTAAGATACTGTGGAAAAAAGAATGATAATTATATATTTGATCTATACTGTGATGATTTTGACAAGGTGTCTCCATCATATAAGGTATTAGAAAGAGAAATGTATAGATTAATATTATCTCAATTTGATTATGATTTCTTTATTTATAATACTTTAACAAAAAATATCGAATATAAATCAACTAAGAATTTTATTAATGAATTCGAAGGAGATATTGATAATTTCATTAAATTCTTGATTAATAAATATCAAATCAATGATAGTAGTTTATCAACACTTCAGTTTCTAGAGTTATTAAAGAATGATTTATTAAGTGGAACTGCCGATAAAAAGTATTCACTATTATTAAATAATTCTAAATACGTAGTTATTGATTCAAGAGTTGTTGAAAATAAAGAAGGAAGAGTAATAATTGCAGGTGTTGATAGTAGCTATTCAACACTTAACAATCCATTTTACTTAGAATCATTTGATGGTTTAACTGGTCTATATAATAGACAAACAATTATTGATATGGCTAAAAATAAAATAGAGGCATTAAAAACTAATGTTACTTTAATTGTTTTAGATATCGATAATTTCAAGGAATGTAATGATACATTTGGCCATCAATATGGTGATATGGTTTTAGTAACAACATCTAAGGCTATAAAGGAAGCTATAAAGGGCTTTGGCTCTGCAGGTAGGATAGGCGGAGATGAATTTTTAATTATTCTTGATAGTACTAATGAGGAAATCATTCGAAATATCGCAAGAAATATTAGAATTGGAGTTCAGTGGAGTATTCCAGCTGATAAGCTTGAGGCAGTAGTAACATGCTCAATGGGTATATCAAGATTCCCAAGTGATGGTGTAACCTATAATGAGCTATTTGATATTGCAGATAGAGCACTTTATATTGCAAAATCAAAGGGTAGAAATTGTTATATTATTTATAGACCCGAAATCCATAAGGAATATATTATTAATAAAAAGGTTGGATTAAAATCTAAACTTGATTATAATGATGACTATAATCTTATTAAGGATTCTTTAAATTTACTTGAAGAAAATAAAATTGAAGAAGTACTTAATAATGTTATGAAATTTTTAAATGTTGATAGAGTATCAGTATATAAATATTCTAAAAGATTATATTCACTAGGAAAGAATATAGAACTAGATGAAAGAATAAATCATATATTTAAGGATGAATACAATTCTCATCTAAATGAGTATGGCTATATGATTGCCGATAATACTAATTATTTAGATGCCTTAGATAGAAAAAGATATGATATTTATTTAGCTGAAAAAATTGGTTCAACACTTGAAGTATCATATAAGGATGAAAAGAACGAATTAGGTTATATTTGTTATGATGTCTTTAAACCAGCAAAAACATTTGATAGGAGACATACTACATTTATAATTTTCTTATCAAGAATATTACTTGAAAAATTATAATGTATTAATTATTAAAATGACTGATTTAGAAAAGAAAGAATTAAAAAGAATCAAAAAAGAGAATAAGCTAAAGGAAAAGAAAGAGAAAAAAGAAGTAAAGAAAGCTATTAAGCTTCAAAAGGAAGATATTTCTTTTTCTAAGGCTGATGAGAAGGAATTTAATAAGGAAGAAAAAAGAAATAGACCCCTATCTGAGAAGGAATTAAAGATAAAAAGATTAAATGAACCACCAGCTCTTCCAGTTTTAGAGGAAATTGGTAATTCAGTTACTCATGGAGTTGGAGCTATATTTGGTTTAATTGCATTAGTCTTATTAGTTTTAAAGTCGGATACAACACTTAAGATGGTATCATCTATAGTTTATGGCACATCTATTTTTATCATGATGTTAATGTCATGCTTATATCATGCATGGCCTAGTGGTTCTAGAGTAAAAAGATTATGGAGAAGATTTGATTATTCATCTATTTATCTTTTAATCTGTGCTACATTCGCACCAATTCAGCTTGTAGATTTTGCATCTCACGATTATACACACTTTGTGCTAGCGCTTGTGTGGTTCTCACTAATGTGGGCTGGTGCGATTACAGGCATTACACTTACATGTATATTTGGACCAGGAAGAATTAGATGGTTAAATTATCCAATGTATTTTACACTTGGTTGGAGCGGTGTATTATTTATACCTGGATGGTTTATTCATGAAAATTTAAATTTATTGTACTGGATTTTAGGTGGAGGAATAGTGTATACTAGTGGCATGATTCCTTTTGTTATGAGGGGAAAAACTGCTGCTCACTTTATTTGGCATATATTTGTCTTACTTGGAGTAGTAACTCACTTTTTAGGAATTTATTTTTGTATTTATAGTTAGGAGATTATTATGAGTTTTTTTAATGAGTTAAGAAATTTTAATTCAAATTTAAATGACGTTTCAAATTCAGAAAAGGCAAAGAATTTAAGAAAAAAGGCAATTACAATTGGATCAATTCTAACAGGAATTGGTGTAATTGGAGTAATTACTTGTTTTACTGTGTTTGGCGTGCTTGCTTTTAAAAGCGTTGGTGGTGGTGACCAAATGTTTAATCCTGGTATGATTGTATCTATGGTTTTATTTATTCTATTTGGATTTGTTTTAAGTGCAGGTACAGTTATTTTAAGATTAGGTCTTCGCGTTGCAGTAACAGGATATACATCAAACTTAATTGATGAAACAGTTGGAAATAGATGTCCCAAATGTGGAGATATAATTGAAGTAAATGAATTATTCTGTTCAAATTGTGGTGAAAAGTTAAAAAAAGAGTGTCCTAAATGTGGCACTATAAATGATAGAAAAA
>JAEEHU010000003.1 GCA_016280975.1 Acholeplasmatales bacterium
TGGTGTATATAAGGAAAGCGAAAATATCTTTAACTATGACGAATTAACAGGAATTATAGATAGCTTAACTAGAAATAAGGCTATTGAATTCTTAAATGCTTATATTGACTCAGGTCGTGATTTAAAGGACATTGGTCAAGCATATAAGAAGACATTCGTTAAGCAAAAGATTGAAGAAATCCATGCACAAAGTGAAAGATTATCTAAGTTTAGAAGTGATGCCGTTGATGATATCATTCAAGAATTTAGAGACTTAGACGAAAGAATGCTTCATATTAATCGTGATTATATCATTGCAAATAACTCAACTAAGCGTCAGGATTCTCTTGTTGAAGGAAGCCAGTTTAAGATTCTAGATAAGGAATACAATAAGCTAAGACGTCAGCTTCCAATTAGAAGCTTACTTGAAAAGACATTTGAGCTTGCGCTTGATATTAAGCCAGTATTTTTAATGAGTCCACTTTCTGTTTCAACATATTTAGCATCAGAATTAAATATGTTTGACTGTGTAATCTTCGATGAAGCATCTCAAATATTTGCATGTGATGCCTTCGGTTCAATATATCGTGCAAAGCAATGTATTGTAATTGGTGATACAAAGCAAATGCCACCTACATCATTCTTCCAAGCATCAACTGATTCATTTGGACAAAAGAGTGATGAAGAAGAGGTCGAAGAGGAAGAGTACGATATGGAGTCTATTCTTGATAAGGCTTCATACACATTTGAAACAAGTGCGTTAAAGTGGCATTATAGATCAAGAAGTGAGGAATTAATCGTATTCTCAAATAAATCATTCTATGATTCAAATCTAATTACAATACCACAATCTAAAGCACACAAGGAAGGCTTTGGTATTGACTATTATTATGTAGAGGATGGTTTATATGATGCTCAAACAAGAACAAACCCTATAGAAGCACAAAAGATTTGTGATATGGTATTTGAGCATTTTGATAATTCACAATTATCTATTGGTGTTGTTGCATTCTCAAATGTACAAGCAGAATTAATTTCGTCACTAATTGAAAAGAGATTAAAGAAAGAACCAAAGTATGAAAAATTCTTCTCACAGGATTTAGATGAGCCATGCTTTGTTAAGAACCTAGAATCAGTTCAAGGTGATGAGCGTGATAGAATTATTTTCTCTATTTGTTACGGCTATAATAAGGATCATAAATTCTATCAAAGATTCGGACCTATTAACGCATCTGGTGGTGAAAGAAGATTAAACGTTGCGATTACTCGTGCTAAGTTTAATATTTCTATTGTCGCATCTATTCACTATTCAGATATTAGAGATAATCCAGATTCTTTAGGTGTTACCTTATTAAAGGATTATTTAAAGTTTGCTGAAAATGTAATTTATGAACAAAATTATTCATCTGGTGATAGCACTATTGAGTCTATCATTGAGTATATTAATGATTTAGGCTATGAGGTTGTTCATAATTATGGAACAAGTGCCTTCAAGGTAGATTTAGCTGTTAAGAAGGATGATGACTTTGTTCTTGCTATTATGATTGATGGTAATAATAGCTATTCTGAATCACTAACAGATAACTACCGTTTAGAGCGTATGCTACTTGAACGTCAAGGCTGGCGTTATTATAAGCTATTTACTACAGCTTGGATTAATGACCGCGAAGGCGAAATGAAGAGAATTAAGGACGCTATAAATGGTGAGCTTGTTGAAGGCTCTGAATATAGACCAAAGCCTGAGGTAAGATCTTATTTAAGAGTTGATGGAAATGATGATTCAATTGACTTTGACTTTGCAACATATCAAAAGCTTGATTTCAATAAGGCTCATAAGCTTTTAGATACAGATAAGGAAGCCTTAATATCTGAAATCATAACTGTTGAATCACCTATTCATAAGAAGTATTTATTAAAGCGTGTTGCCGAAATCATGGGCAAGGATAAGCCTGATAAAGAGGTTGAGGAATTAGTTAATAAATACTTACCATCAAGAGTATTAAAGCTTGGTGATTTCTATTTAAATTTCAAGATTTCAAATATTAAACTAAGACTAGAATCAGATAGAGATTTCCCAGAAATTTATATCGATGAGCTTGCTGATGGTATTTATACTATCGTCGATAGAAATAATGGTATTAGTGAGGCTGGATGCTTTAAGACTTTAGCTAATATGCTTGGCTATGATAGAGTTACAGCTCAATCTAAGATGCAATTATCTGATGCATTAGAGCATTTAATATTAGATAGAAAGATTGAAAAACGTGGAGATAATCTATTCATTAATAAGAGGTAATTATGAAGGTTAAAACATACGATAAAGAAAATTTAGTTCCTGTTATTAGAAAAAGTATATGTACAGGAGAGGCAGTAGTTGGCTTTAAAAATAAGCATACTCATGAATTTATCGAAATGTTACTTATTACTGATTATCGTGATTTAGAAAAATTCATGAAGGAGTATGGCATTACTGAGCCAATTAAAACTGAGTATTAATTATTGGAGAATTATATGTTAAGAGAAGATATAGATCTATTTTTAAATTCTATACCAAAGGATATTACTATCGTTGCTGCGACTAAATATGTTGGCTCAGCTGAAATGATTGATTTATTTAATCATGGTGTAAATAACTTTGGTGAAAATAGAGTAGATTCATTTTTAACTAAATATGATGAATTGAAGAATTATGATATCAAGTGGCATTTTATTGGCCACCTTCAAAGAAATAAGTGTAAGGATATCATTAATAAAATAGATTATCTTCATTCTCTTGATTCATTGAAGTTAGCAGCTGAAATTGAAAAATATAGAGAAAAGCCCTTAGATACATTTATTGAGGTATCTATTAATCTAGAAGAAAATAAAAATGGTGTTGACTATAGAGAAATAGATTCATTCATTGATGAGGTTTTAAAGTATAAGAAGATCAATGTTATTGGCTTTATGATGATGGCTATTAAAAATGATACTTCTGATGATATTAAAATTCAGTTTAGAAAATTAAACGAATTAAGAAATCGTGTTGAAAAGGATCATAATATAAAAATCCCATATTTATCTATGGGAATGAGTGATGATTATAATGAGGCCATCATGGAAGGTGCGACTCACATCAGATTAGGAAGAATTCTATGGAAGAATTAGAATTTATTCATCACTTAGAATCAAATATAAAAAGGTATTATGAATCTAAGGTAATAATAACTCCATTTTTAGATGAGCACTATGGTGCACTACTTGAGGATATTGCAAATAAAAATGGTGTTATATATTACAAGGATGGAGGAATTATCAATTCCGAAAGAAATAGATATATATTATCTTTATTTGATGTTAATAAATCTGACTTTAAAATAAATATTTATAAGGTCAAATATAATAAGAAATATTATGATATTTCACATAGAAATATACTTGGAAGCCTAATGTCATTAGGCATTAAAAGAGAATGTATAGGAGATATTATAGTAGATGATGATATTTATATTGCAATAACAGAAGAAATATCATCATTTATTGAGGCTGAATTTAAGTATGTTGGCAAGGCTCCTATAGAATTAGAGCTATATAAAGGTGTAGTAGAGGCAACAATCAAATATGATGAGAAGAAGGATTTTGTCACATCATTAAGACTTGATTTAATAGTTTCAACTATAACAAATATATCAAGAAGTAAATCACAGGAGATACTTCAAAATAAGGATGTAATGGTAAATTACATCATTAATCAAAATCCATCTTATCAAATTAAGGATAATGATATTATTTCAGTTAGACATTATGGTAAATACAAGATTGAGCTAACTGATAGTGTATCAAGAAGTGGGAAGTATTTAATAAAAATATTGAAAAGAGTGTGATGTTAATGAAAATTGGAATTTTAGCAGCAATGAAACAAGAAATCGATGAATTAGTTAATAGAATGGATAATTCTAATCCTATTAAGATTTTCGATATCATGTTTTATGATGGAAAAATAGGTGATAACGAGGTTACACTAGCTTTAGCTGGAATTGGTAAGGTTAACGCATCTATTGCCGCTACATTATTAATAAGAGAGTTTAATTGCTCATATATTATTAATACTGGTATTGCTGGTGGAACAAAGCCTCTTAAAACTAGAGATGTAGTTATTGCAAAATCAGTAGCTTATTCTGACTTTGATTTAAGAGTATTTGGATATGAATATGGTCAAGTTCCAGGATTACCTGTAAAATATATGTCTGAGATTAATAATATAGTTACTATTAAGGCTATATTTAATAAGCTAGGCATTGATTATAAGTATTTAAATGTACTATCTTCTGATAAATTCATTACATCATATGATATGATTAAGGATTTTGATAAAGAAGATGGAATAGTATTGGAAATGGAAGGCTGCGCTGTTGCTCAAACTGCAACTAAGGCAGGTGTTGATTATCTTATCTTAAGATACATTTCTGATATAGTTGGTGAGAAATCACAAATAGAGGATTATTTCGCTTTTGAAAGTGAAATGGCAAAAAGAAGCGCAGAGATTTGTGCTAAGCTAGTTGAGAATTTAGAGTAATGAAAAAGTATTATGCTATTAAATCAAATGATGAAAAGTTAATAGTTGAATCATGGGATGAGGCACAAAGCTTAATTAAGGGTATGGAAAACCCTAAATATAAATCATTTTTATCACTAGAAGAAGCAAATGCATTCTTAGATGATATTATCCTTGATGATGGAGTTACTGAGCCTAAATGCTATATTGATGGATCTTTTAATAAGGATACAGAGGAATATAGCTTTGGTGGAGTACTTATAGTAGATAATAAAATACAAGAATTTATGAAATGCTATAAGAAGGATAAGTATTCTAAGGAAAGAAATGTTGCAGGAGAAATTAAAGGTGCTGGATTTATCATTAATTACTGCATTAATCATGGGATAAAAAGATTACATATCTTTTATGATTATTTAGGAATTGAAAAGTGGTACACAGAAGAATGGAAGGCAGAAAGCCTAATCGGAAAGAAGTATCAAGAATTCGCAATTTCGGTTAAAGATAAGATAGAGGTTATATTTCACAAGGTTAAAGGTCATTCAAATAATCACTATAATGAAATGGCTGATAAGCTTGCGAAGAAGGCTTTAGGATTATAAATAAAAATGTTTTCATTTTTCAATAATTATAGATTTATATAATTATTTGTTGATATTTGTTGATAATTTATTATAAAATTTATATGGATTTCGAATATTTAGAAGAAATGGAGAATTTATGGGAATTTTAAGTCATAATTTCTTAGAAGTATCTTTAATCTTCGGAGAAGGTATTGGAGCTGATATAGTTGCAGTACTATATATCCTATGTGGATTAGGTATATTCTTATACGGAATTAATAGAATGGGTTCTAGCTTAAAGTCTATCGCAGGCGATAAGATGAGAGTCATTATCGAAAAGAGTACAAACACTCCTCTTAAGGGAATGCTTGTAGGTTTTGCTGCAACAATGCTTACTCAGTCAGCATCAGGTACATCAGCTATTATTGTATCTTTAGTTGCATCAGGATTAATGACATTCTCTCAAGCTATTGGAGTACTACTTGGTGCTAATATCGGTGGTACAGTCTTAACTATTATCTTAGCGATATTCTCACAACTAAAGATTATGCCAATTGTATCAGTTGGACTAGTATTTGTTGGAGCTTTTGTCACATTCTTTTTCAAGGATAAAAAAGTTAATCAGATTGGTTCTGTAGTTTTAGGATTTGGTTTTATCTTCCTAGGACTTGCATTTATTGATATGTCATTTGGTCATTTCTTAGATAACCCAACATATAAGGGAAGTATTGAATCTATCTTTGAAACAATATCATCTATACCAGTTTTAGGTATACTTGTTGGTACAGTATTCACATTTATTGTACAATCATCGAGTGCGACAATTGGTATCGTTCAAGAAATGTTCGCATCTGGCTCAGTTAGCTTATTTGGTGCACTTGCAGTAATGCTTGGTGCCAATGTAGGTACTACAGTTACAGCGCTTTTAGCATCCTTAGGCTCAACACGAAGTGCTAAAAAGGTTGCGATAACGAATACCTTAATTAAGCTATTTGGTGTATTTTGGTTTGGTGTATGCTTTAGATGGGCATTCTATCCAATTGTGGATTTAGTTATGAAAGGCTTTGGTTGGGAAGCAAACCCAATGATTATAGCCCTCGCCCACTTAGGCTTTAATGTTATTAATTCATTTGTTATATTACTTCTTATTAAGCCATCTGTATTTGTTATTAATAAGATGTTCCCTGATGATGAAGTATCAATTGAAGATCACTTACTAGATTACTCATTAATCAAAAAGTCTCCTTCACTTGCCCTATCATTTGTTAAATCTGCCGTATGCTATATGGCTAACGAAATGAAGGAATATGTTCATTTAGTTAAGAATTATGCATTCGAAAGAAATGATAAGGAAATAGAAAGAGGAGCCGAGCTTGAGCGTTCTATTAACTGTTTGGATAAGAGAATTCATGATTATTTAATTAAATTAACAATAACTAAGATTGATGATCAAACATCAACTAGATTATCTAAATACTTAGATCAGATAAAGGATATTGAACGTATAGGTGACCACTGTACAAATATTTTAGAATTCTTTAAGGATAGATACGAAAAGGAATTAACATTATCTGATGATGGTAAGCAAGATTTAGAGTCAATGTTCGCAACATTACTTGCAATGACTGATGGAACAATTGAGTCAATTGAAACTTGGGATGTATTAAGAGCTGAAGAGGCATCATTATACGAAAATCAAATTGACCAATTAGAAGAAGTACTACATGAGCGTCATATTCATAGAGTAAACAGTGGAAATTGTACTTTCGCAAATACTGAGCACTATGTAGAAATACTATCTAATATTGAAAGAATGGGTGACCATTTAATGAATATTCTAGAAAGTATTATTACAAAGGAATATTGTAAATACGACGAATATAATCACTAATAAGAGAGCATTTGCTCTCTTTTTTATAAAAAAGGAGTAAGTTATGATAGAGGTTTTATCTAAGGAAAACATGAAAATTTCAGATAAAATTAAATGTGATGAGGTAACATCAAAAAAGCTTATGTATGATGCAGGATTATCTATCTATAACTCATTTAAATGGTATGGCAAGGTACTAATTATATGTGGTTCTGGAAATAATGCAGGTGATGGCTATGTACTTGCAGGCTTACTTCAAAAGAATAATATAGATGTTACATTATTTTTAACCACTGATAAGTATTCAAATGCCGCTAAGTATTATTTTGATATGCTTAATGATATTAAAATCATAAGAGAAATTGATAGCTTAGATTATGATATTATAGTTGATGCTATATTTGGAATTGGCTTTAAGGGAGATTTAGATAATTACTATAGTGATATAATTACTAAGGTAAATAATTCTAATGCCTTTAAAATCGCAATTGATATTAATAGTGGACTAGATTCAA
>JAEEHU010000040.1 GCA_016280975.1 Acholeplasmatales bacterium
ATTTATAGCAAACATCATATGGAGTGAATTTGTATGAAAAAGGTAAAAGAGGAAAGAAAACCAGTTTTCTTTGAAATATCAGGATTTAAATTTGAACTAGCTAAGATGAGAATGAGTGAAAATACAGTAAATGCATATATCTCAGATCTAGAGCAATATGAAAAATTCATGAGTGAAGTTTTAAATATTAGAAATGTAAGACAGATTAAAAGCGAAGATATATCTAAATTTATTCAATCATTAAAAAGAAAGGAATTATCTAAATCTAGTATTTCAAGAAAAATAATCGCAGTTAAGGAATTTCATAAATTCTTATTTAAGCAAAATATTGTAAGAGAAAATGTCGCAGCAATGATTGATACACCTAAGCAAGAAAAACAGCTCCCAGTAGTGCTTACAATTGATGAAATAGATAAAATGATTAATTCAATTGATGGAGATAGTGAGCTTGATATTAGAAATCGAGCAATGATTGAGACATTATACGCAACAGGACTTAGAATATCTGAATTATTATCCTTAAAGATAACTGATGTTCACTTAAGAGAAAAATATCTACAGGTTATTGGTAAAGGAAATAAGGAAAGAATGGTTCCACTTGGAGAGATGGCTGTAATTGCTTTAAGAAAATATATTGAGACAACTAGAAATAAGCTAAATGTAAATCATTCACAGCTATTATTTTTCAATTATAAGGGTGAAGAGATGTCAAGACAGGGATTCTTTAAATATATAAAGAAGCTTGCCCTAGAAAATGGAATTGAAAAGGAAATATCTCCACACACTATAAGACATTCATTCGCAACTCATCTTTTAGAAGGTGGAACAGATCTAAGAGTAGTACAGGAGTTACTTGGTCATGAAGATATATCAACAACTCAAATATATACTCATTTAGATAAATCAAGAATTAAAAATATCTATGATCATTCACACCCACTAGCTAAAAAGGATGTAGAAGATTAAAAAAATTTCAAAATGTAAATATTATTGAATGTGCTTAAATTTGATTTCGAGCATCTATCTAGTTTAAAATATTAGATATACTTATATAATCAAAAATACATTTAGTTATTATTACTAGATAGAAAATGAAATAAATTTTTAGTGCATTCACAAAAAATTATAAAAAACGGCGTAGTTAAAAGAAAAAATAGAAAAACAAAGGAGAAGAAGAATGAGGAATTTTAATTATTATGCCCCAACAAAAGTATTTTTTGGTCGTAAAGAAGAAGAAAAATTAGGCGAAATTTTAGAGAGTTTTAAAATCAAAAAAGTCTTATTACATTACGGTAGATCTTCAATCAAGAAAAGTGGCCTATACGATACCGTAATTGCCCAATTAAAGGCCAAAAATATCGATTTTGTTGAATTAGGAGGCGTAGATGCCAACCCTAAGCTATCTCTCGTTTTAAAGGGCGTAGAAATTGCTAAAAGAGAAAAAGTAGACTTAATATTAGCGGTCGGAGGTGGATCAGTCATCGATTCTTCAAAGTTGATCGCTGTAGGAGCGATGGTAGATTTCAGTCCTTGGAAGTTTTCTATCAAGGAAGAGACCCCAAAAGCACACATTCCTGTAGGCGCAATTTTAACCATTTCAGCAGCTGGTTCTGATATGTCTGATTCATGCGTTATAACTAACGATGAGACAGGCAAAAAAAGAGGATTTTCAAGTGAACAAAATAGATGTTTATTCTCAATTTTAGACCCAGAATTAACATTTACTGTAAGTAAGTTTCAAACAGGCTGTGGTATCGTAGATATCATGATGCATACACTAGAAAGATATTTCTCAGATAGCGATGAAAGTATCCTTACGGATAGCATAGCAATTGGCCTTTTAAGGACTGTAATTGTAGCCGGAAAAAGAGCTATAGAAGACCCTTACGATTACAATGCTCGAGCAGAATTAATGTGGGCAAATAGTCTATCTCATAACGGTCTTACAGCATGCGGTAGAGAGTATGTAATGTCCGTTCATCAAATGGAACATGAGATCTCAGGAATGTATCCTGAAATAGCTCATGGAGCAGGACTTGGAGCTATATGGCCACAATGGGCAATGGTAGCCTATAAAACTCAAATCGAAAGATTCAAAAGATTCGCATATGAAGTAATGTGTGTAGAAAAAACAAACGACGAAATTAAAGATGTAGAAGCTGGTATTCAAGCATTCAAAAAGTATATCAAAGATATAGGCATGCCAACTTCACTAAGTGAGTTAGGAGTAAAAGAAAACACTCTAGAAGACCTTGCGTATAACGCTATGTTCAAGGGAAAGAGAATCTTAAAAGACATCATCACAGTTGATTATGATATGGCTTTAAAGATTCTAAAAGACTCATTCTAGAAGATAAAAAATACAATGCAGGCAAAGAAAATTTGCCTGTTTTTTCATGTCTAGAGAAAAAGTTGTACCTAAGGGGTAAATGGAGAGAGGAGAAAAAATTTCGATTTCTATCTAGTATATAAAACTATATGAAATAGATATATATAATCTTATAAGTAATGTTAGATAACGCTTTCAAGACGAAATTTTGTAGAAATCGAAGAAAGAAATCCAACTAAAAATAAGAATTAAATTGAGCTATATCAAAACCATATATAAAAATCATAAGCTCTCCAGACTCTATTCTGTTAGTAAAGTAATAGGATAAAAAAGAAAAAATTTCAAGTTGTATCTAGTTTTAATTACTAGATAAATAAGCAAATTATTATAATTTTATAAGTAAAAATAGATAGTATATAAGGATGCACCAGAAAGAATCGAACCACTCTATAGATCATAAAAAGGAGAAAAACCACATGAAATTACTAAATTTTAAAAACAAGATAAATATACATTAAATATGTATGTTTAATTTTTAGCCAAAATTCAGATAATATAAGCTACTCACTGAAATAGAATCATCCAATTTTTTCGATCACGAAAAGTCAAAAGAATTAAAATTGCTCGTTTGGAACTATATGAGTGTGAAAAACAGGGTCAATCGTGAGTTAAACATGCTCAAATCGATATCTATGAGTATATTTGAACGCGAAAACGCTTAAAATCGAACGTGCGATAGATAAGTGGATTATAGGCTCGATTCGCGAAAACGCTTTTATCTGCGAATTTCATAGAAAACAAGCCATTTTTACCAATAAAAGAATAATTCATTTTTACACAAAATCCACACTTATCTCAAAAACCGCATAACTGCGCGATATTTAATTGGTTAACATAATATATATTATGATAACTTATTAGCTTTACTAAAAATGCCAAAAAACGACTAGAAACTAGGTGTTTTTATTGAAATGAGGTCGATTATTCGCGTAATTAAGCCATATTCTTCTTCTTTAACACTATCAGCACATATTATTTGAGTATGTTTAATAATTTTGACCAAAAACTATGAGAAAACGAAATCTTCAAAATCGACCATTTACCCACTTTACTCTTCTTTAGGGGTTCAAATACTATGAAAATTCATGTCAACTTCTTTCATAACCATTTTCATAAGAACCATCAGATGACCTTCAGCTACTCCTTCTACTACTTCTTTTTCTCCTGGAGGGGTCTCTGAAGTCTCCAATAGTGAGTTCTCAGATGCTCATTTTCATACTATTTTCATAAAAAATAACCTATATTTTTACTATATATAGGTTTTTGGCTTAATTATCAGCTTATTTAGTTTTATGTCTATATCATATATGTAGATATATTTATATATACTGTCTCATGTAGAATCATATATATTTGATCTATGGGGAAATATAGGTTTTTATATGGATTGCCATAAAGTTATGTATAATTTTACGATATATACATTATTTGTGTCTAATATATAAATTGCTTATTTTCAGCAATCGAAATTGATTTTTACGATGATTTCCCCGAAAATCATCATTTTAAAGATGATCAATTTTGGAATTTTTGACCATGAATTTACAAGCTCAGTTTTTCCTGAATCTATAAGAATAGACAAAATTTTAGTCAAAATATAATATACATTATTTATGTCTATTTATATTTAGTGTATTAGATATACTTGTATTGTATCTTATACTTTCTAGTTTTATATACTAGATACGAATTGAAATATTTTTTAGGATGATCAAGGATGGCTTAGCTGACAGGTTTCCATTTTAAGGCATAAAAAAAGACGAGTTTATTACTCGTCCATGTCTACAAATGAGAATATATCAAGCTGCTTACTTGATGTCTGGAACATATCCTTAGGAGTTAATCTTATCCATGTTGCGGAACGTCCAGTTCCGTTTGGTCTAATCTTTCCTTCCTCCTTTAAGTGATCTAATGCTCTAGTTATTGTAGCGTCACTTAATGTAGGAGCTGCCCTTTGAATATCTGCTCTTGTGAATACCTCATCTAGCTTTAAGATTACTGATTCTACAGCCTCTTGTTTAGTTAACTTTTTATCGAAATTAGCATCCTCAATTTGCTTCTCAACTTCTTTATATCCTCTAATTAGGAATGAAATTAATAGCTGATTGATACCATCTGTTTTAGAATATCCTTGTTCCCAGTTGTATGATGCATGTGTTATTTCATGATCAAAATCATCCTTGTTTTTATAATATGCTTCGAAGAATGAAATATACTTAAATACATCAAAATTTTGTTGTAATAATGAATAGTAAATTATTAGTGCAATGAACTCATTTTCTTCATTGAATAATTTCATATTCATAAGGTCTACAAAGAAATTTGTAATGGCTTGTGTAGCCTCAATTTTATCTTTAGTTATAGCATTGTTATATAGCTTTATTGCCTCATCAAGTATATCTCTTCTTGATACTTTTACCTTTTCTTGAAGTAGGCTTCTTTCACTTTTTATAATCTTTGTGTCAGCAACAAATTTTATCTGTTTTACATCCTTATAAAGCTTGCATGCAAGTGATAAAAATTCGTTTGATGAAAGTGAGAAATGCTTACCACTTTTTTGTAATATTTCAAAGACATTTTTTAGGTTTCTAATCATAGTCTCATCATGAGTTTTTGGTTCAGAATCTCTTCTTACAATTGCCTTTACTCTAGCTGCTGAAACGTTTAGATTTAATAAAATTGCAGAATATACAATGTCCTTTTCAATGGTAGATTTAGTTATCATAGATAACTGTTTTGATAAAGTTTTATTATAGAATGCATCTCTTCCCTTGAATGTATAAAGTACACTTATATCGTATACTAATTCTTTAGGATATGTAATTCTAGATAAATTCTCTAAACATTTCATTTTTTCACCAACTTTTTCTATGAAAATTATAACAAAATTAGTTGTTTTTTTCAATTAAACAAACGCAAAAAAAGCCTTAAATTTATATGTTTTTTCAAATAATAAACTTAAGGCATTTATTTACTTTTGAAATATTGAATTACCTATGAATTCTCTTAATATTGAATTGCATGGAACCCAGTCATCATCTATAGGTTCTACAAGCTTTAAATACCTAATTAATTTTCTACAAACTCTAAAATATTTTGAGTTAGAATCTACTGCCTCAAGTATAGGTAAAGCATGCTTTTTTAAGACACATATTTCATATGTAAGATCTGAATTAAATACGAAGTCTGCATTATTCTGACAAGGATAAATCCACTTGAATTCTCCACGTCTAACTGAATCCCACATTTCAATAGTTTTTTCGCATCCAGTTCCACGATAATAATTATCTCTTACCATTCTTCTTATTAGTCTTGAATCAGATAAAGAAATAGGTGAATGATAATCGAATTTATATTGTCCTAGTGGAGCGATAAATATCTTGAATTTTTGGTCAAAAGGCACTGATGGCGCGATTTTTTCGTTTAAGGCATGAATTCCTTCAATTAAAATTGGAGTATTTTTTTGAATCTTTATAGGCTCATTAAAGCGTCTTTCCTTTTTAACAAAATCAAACTCAGGTAAAGATACCTCTTCTCCTTGAATTAGCTTAAAAATTGTTTCATCAAAAAGCTTTAAATCTACTGCCTCAATATGCTCATAATCGTCCTTACCAAACTCATCCTTTGGATAATCACTGACCTTATAGAAATCGTCCATACTGATCATAAGTGGCTTTATTCCACGAGACAATAATTCTACCTTTAATCTACTTGTGAAAGTTGTCTTACCACTAGATGATGGACCTGCGATAAGAATCATTCTTAGATTATTACAGTTTGCCTCAATTTTATCTCCTAATTGTGCTAATTGACGTGAATGTCTAGCCTCACAAACATTGATAAATTGTTTTGAATTACTACTTGCTGTATCGTTGATATCTAAGATAGTATCACAACCAGAAATTCTAGCCCAAATATTGGCTTCTTTTAGTGTTTTTTGGAATACTGGTTCATTAATGAATTCAGGTATTTCTCCACCTAGCTCATATCGTGGGAACATTATTAAAAATCCAGGTGCGTAGAATAGTAATTTATACTTAGCTACATCACCAGTTTTAGATAATAACGGTAGGTACATATAGTCAATGTAACCATTACATTCATAATAATGACTTTCATTATTCTTTCTTTTTTCAATTATTCTTACCTTATCATGCATATTTCTTTCAGAAAATAGCCTAATTGATTCATCTTTTAGGTTAGATGTGAAGGTTAGATCATAGTCAGCTTTAATGATTCTTTCTACTTCCTTTTTAACCTCATTAAAGTTTTCTATAGTAAATGCATGTCCAATACCTGTAACATTTGCAAAAACTGATCTAGAAACACTGTAGTTATACTCAACTCTAGCCTTAGGATAGATGTTAGATATAGCCATTGCGACTATAAATCTTAATGTAGCCTCATATATTCTACAGCCATCAGAATCCTTTAATGTAAGTAATTTAACCTCTGAATCAGTAGTTAAAGTATAGTTTAAATCCTTTAACATGGTTCCGACATAGCATCCAACATACCTTTTATCATCATTTTTGATTAAATCAATGATTTTAGTAGGCTTTTCTAGTGTAATATTATCAATTATTTCATCGTACATGATTTTAATTTGCATAAAAATCACTTCCTTTTATTTAAATAATTATAACATAGTTATAAAAATAAAACAATCTTTCTATACTCTGATTTACTAAAAACCTTTTAGTTAAGCCGTTTTTCATAAGCATTGAAAGACCAAAAAATTTTTTTCAAAATGAATCTAATATCAAAAACTATTTATGTTTTATAATTACACTATCATATCTATTATGCAAAACTAGATAGCACGCCGAAATCAAATTTAAGCCTATTAAGAATATTACAAATTTAGAAAATTAAGCCAAAAAAAGACTGTCCATAGGACAATCTCATTATTATTTATTAAATATCTATTACTTCAACTTCATCCTCTTCAGATTCTGCTTGCTCTTCAGTTTCCTCGACTTCCTCTTCTACGTATTCAACTTCCTCTTCGTATTCTTCCTCTTCAGATTGGTTGATATTTGCCTCTTTTTCGGCTCTACGTAATTCATATACTAATTCATCTGGATCCATGAATGAAGCTAAATCTGAATCAAGGTCGATTCCCTCAGTTGAATAAACTGGCTTTTCAACCTTTTGATTTTGTTGATTTTGTTGTTGACCAAAGTTAAGCATAGCATTTTCAAGTGCTGAACTGTTAACTTCCATTTCGTAGTCTGTAATTCTTTTACCAAGTCTAACAAACGCTAGATTGTATTTGAAGAATGTATACAACTTTTTCTTTGGATTTAAAGATAAAGATAAGAATTTATTTTTTCTTTGACGGCCAATTGCTTTACCAACGATATCTTCCTTTCTAATAACATGATAAGAAGTCTCGTTATCACCAGCAACATATATTTCATCATCAACGAATTTTATAATACGTCTTATATAATATTTATCATGAGAGAAATATAATACGAAATCTTTCTTTTGAAATCTAAATGCTTGCTTAAAATGAACTAAATCTCCATTTTTAAATAGAGGCTTATTGATGTTATCATCCTTAATTAAAAGAGTTCCTACAAGGCCGCTTTCAATTCTTTCGACAACCATTTGAATTCCATTTGGATCAAATTCATCTTCAGATTTCTCATCCTGCTTAACTTCCTCGTCTTCCTGATCGTTTTCGTTATAGTCAAGAGATAAATCTTCTAGTGATATTTCTTCAATTTCAGCTGATTCAGTTTTCTTTTTGAATAAAGCCATTATATCACCCCTTAGAATAGATTTAATCCATACTTTATTATAAATAAAAAATCTCATAAAATCAAGTATAGCCCCTTTTTGAGGGGCTTTACTATTAGTCTAAATCATCAAATAATGAAATCTTTTTAAAGGCTATATCTTCCTTTTTTTCTTCATCCTTTGATTCTTCAATATTGCTTGTTAAAGCATCTGATGGCTTTTTAGATGCGTGCTCTAAAATTGCGTCAAGCTCATCTAAAATTGATTGATTAGTCATTTGCTTAGCCTTAGGTGTGATAATAGGAACCTCAGTTTCTATATCAGAGCTTTGGCTAAATAAATCTTGTTCCTTTGGCTCCTCTAGATAATCAGGTGAAACTGCTTGATCAGGAGTTTGTGGATTATCTATTGTAAGCTTCTTAATTTCCTTATATTCAGCTGGAGGTGTAAGTGATTTACCTGCATCTGAAACATTGTATTTTAGGCTAAATGATTCGATATCATCGTTTCCATTCTTATAGATTAAATGAATCTTAACATTTTCCTTATATTGGTTAGGTGTCATCTTAACTGCATCAACTACATAATAAGGGTTTGCCTTAACCTTCTTAATGATTGTTTGACCAGCTCTAGAACGCTTAGTTAATACAACCTCTGATACCTTCATACGCTTTACTGTGTCACGAGTTGTTGCGACAACGAAATCGTCATTTTTATTAGTATAAATTGCAGAAACGATATAATCCTTATCCTTTAGGTTAATTCCACGTACACCGCCTGCATTTGTACCATATAACGCTACATCAGATGCTCTAAATCTTAAAGCCTCTGCATTCTTAGTAAATAGCATGATTTCAAGAGGGTCTTTAATAATATCTACACCTATTAATTCATCATCAGATGAAAGCTTCATACATCTTACTGGCTTTGAATATCTTGATATTTCAAATTCAGATAATAATGTTTGCTTAACTGCACCATTCTTAGTAGCTAAAAGTACTGTATCTCCATTTAAGAAATTATCTAGGCAGAATACCTTAACAAATTTCTCTTTAGGGGCAGTTTGTACTAAGGATGATATAAATGTACCTACATCTTTAAATTTAGCCTCTGGAATCTTATAAACAGGTAAATAGATAAAATTACCTAATGATGTAAATATTAATAATGTATCTAGTGTAGAAACCTCACGTAGGAATAATACTGAGTCATCTTCCTTAACTGTATTACCCTTAGATGCATTAAATGCCTTAACTGATGCTCTCTTTAAGTAACCTTCTCTAGATATTGAAACAACAGTTTGCTCTTTTGAAACTAAATCTGTTTCATCAATAGAAATTTGACTTGATTCATCCTTAATTTCAGTCTTTCTTTCTGAAACTATAACCTTATTCATTTCAGCTAATTCTTTCTTAATTACCTTTAGTAATTCAGTTTCAGATGATAAGATCTTTCTATAGTTTTCAATAGCCTTCTCTAAATCAGAAAATTCTTTCTTTAACTCTTCAATATCTTGATTACTTAATCTATATAATTGCATTGTTACAATTGCTTCAGCTTGTTCATGAGTAAATTCAAACTTTAAAACTAAGTTTTCAATTGAGTCTGCTTTATTCTTACTAGCTCTAATTGTATTAATTACTTCTGTAACAATATCATACATCTTCATTAAACCTTCAACGATATGGATTCGCTTTAAGGCTTTATTTAGATTAAAGTTAGTTCTATTTGTAATTACATCCTTTTGATGTGAAATATAAGCATCTAAAATAGGAAGTACTCCAAGCTTCATTGGCTTACGATTACAAATTGAAACCATATTATAATTTATATTTGCTTGAAGACTTGTATTCTTGAAATAATAATTTAAGATTGCTTCAACATTAGCTCCCTTTTTAAGGTCTATTGCGATTCTTAAACCATCACGGCCTGATTCATCTCTAACCTCTTGAACATCAGGTACCTTGCCATCAATTCTTAATTGTTCCATATTCTTTACAATTACTTTCTTAATTGTATCGTATGGAATTTCAGTAATGACAATTCTAGTATTACCATTAGACATTTCTTCTAAATGATATCTACTTCTAACAACAACAGTTCCAGATCCTGTTAGGAAGGCATCTCTGATACCATCTTTTCCCATTACGATACCACCAGTTGGGAAATCAGGTCCTGGCATAATCTCTAATAGCTCATCGATAGTCATTTCAGGATTATCAATTCTTGCTATTGTAGCATTAACAACCTCATTAAAGTTGTGTGTTGGAATATATGTTGCATAACCTGAAGAAATACCCATAGCACCATTTACAAGTAGATTTGGGAATTTTGCAGGTAATACAGTTGGTTCAATTTCTTCCTCATCAAAGTTTGGAATAAATGGAACTGTATTCTTTTCAATATCCTGTAAAAGATATTCTGCGTTTTTGCTCATACGAGTTTCAGTATAACGCATCGCAGCGGCACCATCACCATCAATTGATCCATTATTACCATGCATATCAATTAAGGTAACGCCCATCTTCCAAGATTGACTCATACGTACCATCGCATCATAAATAGATGAGTCTCCATGTGGGTGATATTTACCCATTACTTCACCTACGATACGGGCACTTTTCTTATATTGGCTATTTGCTGTAACATGTAGAGCATTCATACCATATAAAATTCTTCTTTGAACTGGCTTTAAACCATCTCTAATATCAGGTATAGCTCTTTCTTGAATAATGTATTTAGAATAGCTTCCAAATCTATCTCCAATAACATCCTCTAGTAATGTTTCTTGGAATTTTTCAGCTAAGAAGATATCTAATTTTTTCTTTATTGATTGGTTCTTTTCTGCCATATTACATATCCTCCTCTAATGTGAAAGAAACATGGTTTTCAAGCCAATCTCTTCTTCTATTTGAATCATTACCCATTAAGATTTCAACTCTTTGCTCAGCTTCACTTAAATCATCGATTTTAACCTTAATTAATGTACGAGTTTCAGGGTTCATTGTTGTATCCCATAATTGATCTGCGTTCATTTCTCCAAGACCCTTATATCTTTGAATCTTAGTTTGGCATTTTGATTCATTAACAATTCTATCTTTTTCCTCATTTGTATAAGCGTATAGAATTTCTTCCTTTTTACCAAGCTTAGTAATCTTAAATAGAGGTGGCTTTGCAATATATACTCTACCATCATCAATTAAAGGCTTCATATACTTAAAGAAGAATGTTAATAATAATACCTGAATATGCGCACCATCATCATCGGCATCGGTCATTATTATTATCTTTTTATAATTACACTTCTTTAAATCAAAGTTAGAACCATAATCAGCACCAATTGTATAAATCATTGTTGCGATTTCTTCATTCTTTAATGCTGATTCTGCATTTGCCTTTTCAGTATTTAATACCTTACCTCTTAAAGGTAGGATTGCTTGGAAGCGTCTATCTCTACCAAGCTTAGCTGATCCACCGGCAGAATCACCCTCAACTAGGTATAATTCATTGATATCCTTATTCTTTTCAGATGTAGGTGAAAGCTTATCAGAAATATTCTTTTCACCCTTATCCTTTTTATCCATACGAGCTTGCTCACGAGCTTTTCTTGCTGCTGCTCTAGCTTCAGCTTCCTTAATAGCCTTCTTAATAATAATTTCAGCTAATTCCTTATTCTCCATTAAATAGAAACCTAGCTTTTCAGTTAAGACAGTATCAACGGCATTCTTAGCCTGAGGTGTACCAAGCTTACCCTTTGTTTGACCTTCAAATTCTAGTAGCTTTTCACCAATTCTTACAGATACAACTGCAGTAATAGCTGCTCTTAGGTCAGTTCCCTCTAGAGTTTGATTTAATTTGATTAATTTATTGTTATGGGCATAATCATTAAATGCCTTAGTTAAAGCCGCTTTAAAACCTGTCTCATGAGAACCACCATCACCTGTTTTAACATTGTTAACAAATGATACGATAGTTTCACTATATTGATCGATAAATTGAAGTGCAACTTCAACCTCAATTTGATCACTTGAATCAGGCACATTATAAACACCTTCAAAATATGCAACAGGATGAATAGGCTTCTTAGCTTGATCTAAGAATGTTACATATTCAGAAATACCATGCTCATAAACAAATGATTCTTCCTTTTTAGTTCTCTTATCCTTTAAAGTCATTTTTAAATTTTTAATTAAAAATGCTGATTCTCTTAATCTAGTTTTGATTGTATCAAAATGATATACAGTTGTTGTAAATACCATTGGATCTGGTTTAAATGTAACAGTAGTTCCTGTCTTTCTAGTATCACCTACTACTTCAACTTGTGATACTTTTTTGCCACCATCCTCAAAATGGATTTTATGAATCTTTCCATCTCTATATGATGTAACATCCATATAGCTTGAAAGTGCGTTAACAACAGAGGCACCTACACCATGTAAGCCTCCTGATGTTTTATATCCATTTCCACCGAATTTACCACCGGCATTTAATTTTGTATATATTATTTCCATAGTATTTTTACCAGTCTTATGCATACCACAAGGTACACCACGACCGTTATCCTCTACTGTTATGGAATTATCTTCATTTATAGTTACAATTATTTCTTTTCCGAAACCTGCTAATGCTTCATCAATCGAGTTATCAACTATCTCCCAAACTAAATGATGTAGTCCTCTTTCATCAGTTGATCCAATATACATACCTGGACGTTTTCTAACGTGCTCTAAACCCTCAAGCACAGTAATCGATTCGTCATTATATGTGTTTTTATCCATATTAAAATCACCACTACTTTCATACTATTCAATGATAACATAAAAACATTGATTTTATCAAGAAACTACAAGCTATTTTTATTGATTTTTTATATATAAACCCTAATATTTTTCTTTGACATATAAATATCATAATTGTATAATCATACTTGAAAAGAAAAGGTGAAAATATGGGAATATTAAATTTATTATCTGCCATGACAACTGAGGCATCATTAAATGTAATTTATGCCATTTTATTTTTGATATTATCATACCTAATTGGATCTATTCCATTTGGTCTTGTAATAGGAAAATCAATTTGTCATATAGACATTAGAGAGCATGGTAGTAAGAACATTGGTTCTACTAATGCAATTAGAGTTTTAGGAAAGAAAGTTGGATTCTTAGTATTCTTCTTTGATGTATTCAAAGGAATGATCGTAATACTATTATTAAGATTACTTGATTCAACTGGTGCTTATCATTTACCAGCTGAGCTTGATTATATTTATTTTGGAGTTGCAGCAATCTTAGGTCACTCATTCCCTATCTATTTAGGATTTAAAGGTGGTAAGGCAGTTGCTACATCACTTGGTGTTGTATTTGTAACTTGTCCTATTGCAGCAATCGCATGCTTAATCGTATTCTATTTAACACTTAAGATATCTGGTTATGTATCTTTATCATCAACATTTGCTACTATCACAGTTTTAGTAACAACATGGATATTCTTTGGTGTCGGAGTCGTTCCTACTAATTTTGGAGAATTTCTAATTGGTAAGCAACATATTGTAACTTGTATTTTAGTTTCATTAATCGCAGTATTAATTATTGTAAAGCATAGAAAAAATTATCTAAGAATATTTAATGGAACAGAAAATAGCTTCAAGAAGAAAAAGAAAATTGAAACAGCACAAGCTGAGGAAAAATAATCCTCAGCTTTTTTTATGATTTAAAATAAAAAAAATGAAGCACAATTACGTGCTTCATTATTTTTCTTATTCTTCAACAATTGCGTCTACTGGGCAAGCACCTTGGCATGCACCACAATCGATACATACATCAGCATCGATATGAGAAACATCGTCTACAGTGATTGCGCTTACTGGACATTCACCAGCACATGCACCACAACCAATACAAGTATCTTCTACTACTTTTCTAGGCATAATTGTTTCCTCCTCTAACTTTTTCTAATTTAATTATAGGCTTTATGCGATAATGTAGTCAAGACTAACTTAAATTAAATTACAAAATAATGTTATTATTATTGAATTTTTTCGTTATAAATAGTAAAATACATTTGTGTTTTGAAGGAGTTGAATTATTTATGGAATGGTGGGCATGGTTAATAATATCTATCGTTGCACTAATTGTAGGTTTTATCGCAGGATTCTTCACTGCTAGAGCTGTATTAAAAAGATATATGAAGAAAAATCCTCCAATCAACGAAAAGATGATTAGAGTTATGTATCAACAAATGGGTAGAACACCTACAGAAGCTCAAGTTAGACGTGTAATGAAGAGCATGGAGGAAGCCAAATAAAAACTTGCTAAAATTTAGCAAGTTCTTTTTTTTATTTATTTATAATATTTCTAAATAATTTAGTTCCTTTATTCTTTAATATAAGCATAGAAGCAATGATTTCTGCTACATATAAAAGAGTTATTACTCCTAAACTAACATAGTTTAAATAAGGTAAATCTTTTGACATAACAGCACATGCAATATGAATTCCTGATGGGATAAGAGCAGGTAACATTACAAATAGTAAAGGGAAACCTGTTGCTGCTGAATTTTTAAATACTTGTGCTTCATTTTGGAAGTCAAGCTTTGCCCATCTTAAGCCACATATCATACTTACTATTGCAAGTAATAATCCTGCAAGCTGAGGATATAAATATAATTCAACAAATACAATCCAATTAATATTATTTGTAAAAATAAGTGTAAGCATTATGGCTGTAGATGCGATTAAATTTAATACTACTTCCATTATTACTGCAATTAATAGTTTTGGTTTTATAATATCCTTAGGTGTAATAGGATATGTAAGTAACATTTCATAACCATATCTAGTTTCAAAAGATATACTACATGATGCAGGCGATTGAATTGAATTCATAAATAATCCCATCATTGGAACTAAATATATGAATATCATTTGCATAATCTCACGTTCAGTAGGATCCATTGATTCTTGCATAAATATATTTGGAATAAATATAAATGAAATACCCGCAATTAAAAAGAATAAACAACCTAATACAGAATTAATTAAATATGTTGGTCTTCTATAAATCATTTGCCAATCTTTCTTTAATAATACCTTATTTATATTTAAATCATTCTTTTCATTTGCCTTTTTAACCTTGTCATAATCAACATGAACTCCACCAGATTTCATCCATGAATTAACAGGTCTATATATTAATGATACAAATAATACAACTAATAATCCTATACCTAAATTAAATAATATGAAATATAAAAGTGATAAGTATTCTCCTGCTATTCCATAATTCATCCATCCAATAAAGAATACATAATCAGAAATATTTGCTAATTTTTCAGGACCTACTATCGCAAAATATGTATACGCACCAAAGAATGCTAAAAAGAATGCTAAGCTTACTATTATGTTTATAATATTAGAATACTTGCTTCTTGCAGAAAGTAATGCAGATATTGTACCAATTAATGTTGATACTAAAATAGGTACAAATGATACGAAAAATGACATTAGTACTGCAAGTAAACCAGTCGTAACATCTCCACCCTTTATCATATACATAATAGATGCAGGTAGGATTAATGCAATATCCTCAAATAAATTAATTAAATATATTGCAGTTAATTTTGATGCTATTATACATACCTTTGATACTGGTAAGCTTTCAAGAAGCTCATAATCCTTAGCATTAAATAAAACCGATTGTAATTGATACATACTCATTACAAAATTAAGCATCATAGATGCAATTAATAATAAGAATAATATTGTAATAAGTGGCATACCAATTTTTTCTAACTGACTTGATAATGAAAAGCATATTATAAGTGACATTAATGCAAATAAACCTAAGGTTGCTCCAAGCATTGCAAATGCACTCTTTTGATTTTGCTTTCTTTTGTTTACATTAAATCCAGAAAGAAAGAAAACCTTAGTTAAAGTAATAAAGTTATTCATTTACTGCCTCACCATCATTGATATTTAAGAATACATTTTCAAGTGAGCTATCCTTTATAACTGTGGCCATGTCTCCAGCCTTAATTAGCTTACCTTCTTTTATAATAGCAACCTTATTACATAATTTTTCTGCAACCTCTAAGACATGTGTTGAGAAGAAAATTGTATTTCCTTCTTCTGTATATTTCTTCATCTTTTCTTTTAATATATGTGTAGCCTTAGGGTCAAGTCCAACAAATGGTTCATCTAAAACTAATGTTTTAGGATGATGTAAAAATGCAGCGAGTAATACTATCTTTTGTTTCATACCATGAGAATAAGATGAAACTAAATCTCCAAGTGCATTATATATTTCAAGTTCTTTGGCAAGTGATTCAGTTTCTTCTTGATTATAAGGAACTCCATATATAGATAACATGAACTTAATATAATCTATACCCTTCATAAAAGAATATACTTCTGGATTATCAGGTACATAAGCTAAAGTCTTTTTTACCTTGATAGGATCTGATTTAATATCAATTCCATCAACTTTTATAGTTCCTTCTTCAAAAGGCAGTATTCCAACTAAAGCTTTAATTGTAGTTGATTTACCTGCACCATTTAAACCAACGAATGCGAATAAATCTCCATCCTCAATTTCTAAGTTTAAATTATCAACTGCCTTAATTTTACCGGCATAAGTTTTAGAAAAATTTTCAATTTGTATCATGTGTTTCTCCCTCTCATATAAAACTTTAATAATTTTAACACATTTGCCATTCTGTTGCAAATAAAAAGGGATACACATAAATGTATCCCTTATATTTATTAACGATTTTGATTTAATTCCTTATCAATATTGTACATTCTCTTCTTGTACTTCTCGATCTTTTCTTCAATTGGGTTAAGACGGCTTGCAAGCTCACGCTTCTTAGTAACGATTTGCTTACGAACCTTATTCAATTGTTCCATAAATCCTGCACGTTCTTTATTTGAATAAACTGGGTTGTCCTTTAAAACTTGAAGACGAATAGCTTCCTCTTCTAGCTTCTTTAACTCATTTAATTCTGGCATCTTAAGCTTAGAGTTTTCAAGTTCGAATATTTCATGGTCAAGCTTTTGACGTTCATCAAGAAGTTGTTGCTTCTCTTCTTGGTGCTCTTCCCAATACTTCTCATTCTTAACTTTTTGTTCAACTCTATCACGCTTACGAATATCAACGAACTTATCATCAAGCTTCTTCTTAGCCTTCTTGATTTCCTCAAGACGTTGATTACGTTCAGCCATAGAACATTTAACACTTTCCTTAACCTTAGAGCCTGAAACCTTGTGACCACAATTACGAATAATTGCTTCATGCATTTTTACAACATTAGATAGAATTGCTGTAACTGTACCATGCTTCTTTGCAATATCCATTAGATAATTCCATGCATTGATACATACATCTTGAGTCTTAACAAACTTAGCATAAGCTTCATCTGTTTGAGTTTCCTTCTTCTTACCGAAGTCTTGAATAGATGTCTTACTTACCTTAGTAACTACAGCACTAATGTTAGATGCTAACTTGTCTTCATAAGCAACTAAATCGACACCATAAGTTTGGTTTGCCTTACGCATGATTGGATCAGCAGCGTCGATTGTTTCCTTAATCTTGGCAAAATTCTCATCTGTTGGATTCTTAGCGAAATCCAAACAATTCTTTAATACATAGGCAACAATTATATCTACAGTATTAGTTCTTACTGTAAATTGGTAGTCCTCGAATTCTTCCTTACTAGAATTTGTTAAACATGTATTCCAGCAGTTGATAGCTTCTAGGAATCTAAAGTTTTGTGGTGTTGAAAGCTTACCAGCACAGTTACCTTTCATCAACCAAGCATCTGAATTTGAAGCATCTAATTCAATGATACGTACTGCATAGTTTTCTGCGTCAGTATAGTTTTCTGAATCATATGCATTTTCAGATAGAATAAATAAGTTTTCGATCATTTGTGAAGTACCAACACCTACTGTTGATAGCTTAGCTGGATCTACTGGCTTAGGTTGAACCTTCTTTTGTGGAACTGGTTTAACCTGTGCAACTGGTTTTACAACAACCTTCTTTATTACTGTCGTACTACCTGTTTTTGCTACAGTAGTTGCTGCTTCTGGTTTCTTTACTTGAGCAACAATCTTCTTTGCAGCGGATGCGTCAGATGTTTTATTTACTGGCTTAGCAACTACAACTTTTCTTACAATAGTTGGATTTGCTTTTGGAGTAAATACTGGAGTGCCTACCTCCTCATCTAAATCTAAATTTGGTGCTTCATCGTTAGTTTCTTTTTCTTTACGTGGTTCGTCATCGAAATCCTTAAATAGAGTTCTTGCCTCGTCAATTGAGTATTTTGCACCACAGACTTGGCATTCAAACATTCCCTCTACTTTAACGAAATCAGATTCTCCACATAAATCACATACTAGTTTTTTCATGTGTTTCTCCTTTTCATTATTATATTAGCCCTAACCCTGTAGTACGCACCTTTTTTTCGGTCGGCTTTAGTTGTAATTAAAAATTTTACTAGCAAATTCAAAATGGGCACTATCACGAACTAATTACTCGAAGCACCAATGAGCATTATTTCGCTTATCATAACAAGAATAGGTGTGCGTTTGAATTTTCTGAATCAAATCAAGCTATAATTTTTAAATTGTCGCATACTACTTTATGTTCAATTAAAGACGTACTTTAATTATAACCAAATTAAAAAAATAAAAGATTTATAAATAAATTTATAATGATATTAAAACACCATTTTTAAAATAACAATCCATACTTATAAACATTATAACAAAGAATGAAACCCTTTTCAATAGAGCAAAATTCAATCTTTTGTCACATAAACTTAAATGGAAATAAAAAAACTAGTCCATTATAGACTAGCTTCTCTTGTAGTATATGTTAGTTTTTCATGATATACAGATTCATAAATTCTAACCCATTCATTGTAATTTTCATTCATTAAATATTCTACATTTTCAACATATGACTTATTCTCATCTGGATAAATAGGCTTTGAAATATGAATTGTATATTCCTGAATATTAAATCCATCAGAACCAATCTTATCAGAATCCTCCATTGTTATAAAGCAAGGAACAACAGGAACATTATTCTTAACTGCGAATTGGAAAGCACCCTTCTTAAGTGGCTTTGGCTTTCTATAATTCCACCACATTGATTGTTCAGGATATACTAAAACTAAATGTCCTTCCTGTAAAATTCTAGATACAGATTTTAAGAACTTATGCATTGTTTTAGAATTACTTGATAATGGAAGTGTATAGCAGTTTCTCATTAAGAATCCATAGAATCCATTAAATGAAGTATAATTACCTTCTCTTATTACACGATAGAATCTTCTTTTTCTTCTTTCTTTTCTAGTTGTAATTGAAGATTCATAGGCAACCTGAATCGCAAATGAATCAAGAGCGTTAAAGTGATTACATGTCATTATAGCTCCACATTCAAGTGATGCTAAATTTTCAACACCCTTAATTTCTTTAATGATCATATTTTCCTTTTTGATTAAACGATTCATGTATAATCTTGCAATGAAATATGCTAAAGATGTCTTTGCCTTAGATGTAACCTTCTTCTTTAAGTAATCTACTTGATCTGGAAGTAATTCCTTTGTAGGTGGGTCTTGCTCAACATCTTGGTCAAACTTACCCATTTCCTCATATTCCATAATCTTTTTACTAATCTTAAGTCTATCAACTGATTTAACACCAATCTTATCCTTAACATTAATAAATGTATCTTCTCTTTGGATTTCATCCATAGCTAAACTTTCTAATCTCTTAGATGATTCTAAATCTCTATTTCTTTCTTCGTCAGTATAATTATCTAAAATATTTTTAATCTCATTATAAAATGGAGTTTTAATAGCATACTTCCAGAAATACTTTTCTAATCTTACACCTAGAAAATGCCATGGCTTACACCACATAATATAATGAATCATCTTTATTTCAGAATCAGCATACTTAATATCACCATAGATTTCTGTATTCCATCGATTGTCAATTAATTTAGTCTTGTTATAACAAATAATATTTAAATAATCCTCATCTTGAGTAACCTTACAGTTATATACACTTAAAAGATTAATAAATTGATCTAATACACATTCTTCTCTAAACTTTTGACAATTCATTAATAATAATCCAGCATTAAAATATGTAGTTCTATCTAAGCCAAGATTATTTTCAACATATTTTCCATAGATATCATTTTGAAGCATTGCTTGTTCATTACATGCCCCAACTAAATTATCACCTAAGTTAATGTTATAAAGCTCTGATATATCTCCAAGTACTACAGTATCAGAATCAATATAGATTGCCTTATCATATTCCTTATACATTTCAGATATGAAAAATCTAAAATAAGTTGTCTTAGAATAGTAGTCTCTAATAGGTAATTTATCTGAAATTGAATCTAAATATTCATTGACATTTGGAAATTCAATAGAAAAATTGTCATCAACATACTCTCTTGCGATATCCATATTCTCAGGTGTTATATCAGTATTTAATACATAAATTTTATAAAAATAAATTGGATTTGCATTATCCATTATTGATTTTAGAGTAACTAATGTGAACTTAAAAAAGTTATTATCACATGCAAAAAAAATTGGAATTATATTTTTCATAATATCTCCTTTTTCATAAAAACCCAAAAACGATTATAGCATTATAAATCAAACTTAACAATAATTAAAAGCCATA
>JAEEHU010000004.1 GCA_016280975.1 Acholeplasmatales bacterium
GATGTTCACCAACATCAGTTGATGTATCAAAAGAATATTATAATAAATCTAAAAGAATTAAAAGAGGACTATATAAAGAAGATAATATAATATATAATTCTGATTCTGTAGGAGCTTATAATATTATGAGATTATATAAAAAGGAAAAAGGCATAGAAATACCTATGCCAATAAAAGGATTTTCTAATCCGACTGTAATAAATGTATCTGTGTAACCTTAACGGGTAGCAGTATTGGGCTGGGACAGTCCTGAGGAGTGATGAAAAATCATCATGCAATCGATGCTTGGTAATTCAATTACCGAGTAGTTCACAATTTATTGTAAAAAAAGAATAGGAGTTTTATAATACTTTTGGGTGATATCATGAATACATATATTAGAAAGTGTCATTATCATGAAACTGATCAAATGGGCGTTGCACATCATACAAGCTATATTAAATGGCTAGAGGAAGCTAGAATCTTTTTAATGGATGAAATTGGCTTTAGCTATAAAAGAATGGAAGAGGCTGGAGTAATATCTCCAATTGTTTCAATTACTTGTAATTATAAAATGCCTATTAAGTTTGATGAAAAGGCATATATTACTATTCATGTTGATAAATATACTGGAGCTAAATTCTTATTAAGCTATGAGATTAGAAAAGAAGATGGAACATTATGCTTAACTGCTAATTCATCTCATTGTTTTTTAAAGAATGGTCAAGTAATTAGTATAAGAAGAGAATTAAAGGAAGTAGATGAATGCTTCCTACGTTATATAGAAAATAACAATGATTAGGATAATTTTATGAAAAGTATTATTTTAAAATCATCATCACCAAGAAGAAAAGAACTATTAACCAAAATGGGATATGAGTTTTCTATTAAGGTATTTGATGTAGATGAAACTATGCAAAAAAACCTATCTCCATATGAGAATGTTAAAAGAATAGGCTTTTTAAAGGCATCAGTAAAAAGTGAAGAGGACTATGGAAGCATTCTAATTGGCTGTGATACCATAGTTGTTTTAGATAATGTTATTTACGGTAAGCCAAAGGATGAGGCTGATGCCATAGCTATGCTTAAAAAGTTATCAGGTAGATGTCATGAGGTTATGAGTGGAATAACTGTTATCTATAAAAATAAGGTTATATCTGATGTAGTAATATCTAAGGTATATTTTAAGGAATTATCAGATGATGATATAAAATCATATATTGATACAAAGGAATATATTGGTAAAGCAGGAAGCTATGCTATTCAGGGTGAGGGAAGTAAGTTAGTTTTAAAATACGAAGGCTCACTTAATAACATTATTGGACTTCCTACTGAAAAATTAGAAAAAATATTGGGTGAAATAAATGAAATGGAAGATTAGAGATATAGAAATTCCTAATCAATTAGTATTAGCGCCTATGGCGGGAAATACTAATGAAGCATTTAGAATATTATGTAAAGAGATGGGTGCTGGCTTAGTTGTTGCCGAGATGGTTTCTGATAAGGCTATAGGTTTTAAGAATGAGAAAACATTAAAGATGACTAAGGTTAATTCAATTGAGCATCCTATTTCAATGCAAATATTTGGCTCTGATATAGAATCACTTGTAAATGGAGCTAAGTTTTTAGATAACTGTTCTGATTGCGATATTATTGATATTAATATGGGTTGTCCTGTAAATAAGGTCGCTAAGAAAAGTGGTGCTGGAGCATCCCTTCTTAGAGATCCTAATAATGTCTATGAAATTGTTAAGAGTGTAGTAGAGGCAGTTAAAAAGCCAGTTACAGTTAAGATTAGACTTGGTTGGGATAATGATAGCATTAACTGTGTTGAAAATGCTAAGATGATTGAAAAGGCTGGAGCCTCTGCGATTACAATCCACGCAAGAACAAGAAGTCAATTTTATTCAGGAAATGCTGATTGGAAATATATAAAGGAAGTAGTAGATAGCGTTAATATTCCTGTTATTGGAAATGGTGATGTTATCGATTATAAAACATGTAAGAGGATGCTTGATGAAACAGGCTGCCAGGCTGTTGCGATAGGAAGAGGATCATTAGGTAATCCGTTTATATTTAGGGAATGTCTTAAATACTTAGAGGATGGTACAATTATAGATAAGCCATCTAATAAAGAGATATATGATACTATAATTAAGCACTATAATCTTCTTTTAGATTTAAAGGGAGAAAAAATAGCACTACTCGAGATGAGAAATCACATCTCTTGGTACATTAAGGGTAAGCCAGGTAGTGCAAAAATAAAGGATATTTGTAATAAAGAAACTAATTTTAATGAAGTGTTAAAAATACTAAAAAACTACTTAGATGTGTGATTTTTCCGCAAATGAAACCAATAGTTGCGTTAATTCAAACTGGATTTGGTAGTAGGCAACCAACTATTTTGTTAAATTAGTGGTGAAAATTGAGGAGGAAAGTTATTATGAATATTGAAATTGCAAACAGACTACAAAAATTAAGAAAAGAAAACGGATATTCTCAAGAGGAGTTAGCTGATAAGCTTGGAATATCAAGACAAGCTGTATCTAAGTGGGAAAGAGCTGAATCATCTCCTGATACAGATAATTTAATTATATTAGCTAGATTATATAATATGTCATTAGATGAACTATTATATGATAATGAATCAGATGAAGAAATAAGAGAAAGATCAAAGGATAAGGAAGACGCTCAAACAGAATCTGAAAAGAAGGAATCAACTTCTGGTGTTCATGTTGGAAGTAAAGGCGTATTTATTTCTGATGATGATGGCTCAAGCGTTAGAATTAACAATCACGGAGTAACAGTTGTTGATAAAGATGGCAAGACTATTAGAATTGGAAAGCATCATCATGATTGTGATGATGAGGTTATTCTTCCAAAGAAAAAGAGATTAATCTTATCTATTATTGATTCAGTTATTGTATCATTAACATTAATTGCATACCTTGTATGGTCATGCTTAACTAACATGTGGTATTTATCATGGATTTTATGGGTAGCTATGCCTGTTGAAATGAGCTTATTTGAAGCTATATTTAAAAAGCAAGTATCTAAATTCTTATATCCAGTATTAATTGTATTTATTTACTGCTTACTAGGAATGCAATTTGCATTATGGCATCCATTCTGGTTCTTATTTGTTACTATCCCATTATTCTATATCATCGCTAATAACATCGATAGATATGTCTTAAAAACTAAGGCAGTAGATGATGATGAAGACGATGATGAAGACGATGATAAAGATGAAGATGAAGAAGACGAAAAGGAAGAAAACGAAGATAATTAAAAAAATGTTTGACTATTTACTTTAAATAAAGTAATATAGTAGTCGGTACATTTTAAAAGCAATTATCCACAATTGCCCTAAATTATTAAGATTAAAATAACTTAGGAGGAAAAATCATGAATACATTCATGGCAAACAATCAAACAGTTCAACACGGTTGGTACGTAGTTGATGCAAGTGGTTTAACTCTTGGACGTTTAGCTACACAAGTTGCTATTCTTTTAAGAGGTAAGCATAAGCCAACATATACTCCAAATGTAAATTGCGGAGATAACGTTATCGTTATAAATGCAGACAAAATCAAATTAACAGGTAACAAGTGGGAAGACAAGTTATATCGTCATCACTCAGCTTATACTGGTGGTTTAAGAACATTAACTGCTTCTGAAGTAATGGCTAAGTATCCTACAAGAATGGTAGAACAAGCTATTTATGGTATGTTACCTCACACTAAGCTTGGCGATCAAATGAGAAAGCAATTATATGTATATGCTTCAAGTGAGCATCCACATGCTGCTCAAAAGCCAGTTGAATTTGTAGTAAAGGCATAGGGAGGATATAGGTAATGGCAAAGAAATTAGTTCAATATTTAGGAACAGGTCGTCGTAAGAGTTCTGTTGCACGTGTATATTTACGTCCAGGTAAAGGTAAAATTACTATTAATGGTCGTGAATTTGAAGACTATATTCCTTCAGCAGCAGTACGTTTAGACGTATTACAACCACTTGAGTTAACAGAAAATACTGAAAAGTTTGATGTATTAGTTAACGTATTTGGCGGTGGTACTACTGGTCAAGCAGGAGCAATCCGTTTAGGTATTACTCGTGCATTAATGGAAGTTAATCCAGAGTATCGTGCAATCTTAAAGCCAGCTGGTTTAGTTACTAGAGATCCTAGAGCTAAAGAGCGTAAGAAGTATGGTCTTAAGAAAGCAAGACGTGCACCACAATTCTCTAAGCGTTAATTGTTTGATTATTATAATTGCAAAGAAATATGGAAAGCAGGACTTCTCACCCTGCTTTTTATTTTGCCTAAAACGGCTTGGTTAAGCCATTTTTTGATGTTTTGGCGAGTGATTTATTTCTTTTCAATAACAGTGTATTTACACTTGGTTATGTGTTCATATTTTTTCTTATAATAGTCTGTATTAATTCTTAATTGTTCAAATATTAAAAAAGTAAAATTGTAAAATTTTTCCCGTCATTAAGCCATTTTTCATTTGCCTTATAGTAGAAAAATAGTCCATGTTCTATGATTGTTGTACAAATAATTGTAGAAATTAATTTATACGTGATAATTCTATTTCTTTTATTATTGTTATAAAGCGAGGTAATAGAAATGAAAAAAGAATTATATATGGTTGTTAAAAATAACACAAAGAAAAAACTTGAATTAAGATTAAGAAAATATTATTTGGAGGATGGACTTATTAAATCAAAATATTGTTATGAAAAATATTTCGATGATGAATATTATCTTAATTTATATTTAAGTAATTTGAATGAGAATGATTATGCTTTAAAATTTAAAGATTTATTTATTTTTTTGCTAGAGACAAAAGAATGTAATCATAAAACATTAGAAGATTATAAATATTCATTTAGATTGATGGCTAGTATTCATAATATAGAGTTTACAACTATAACAAAAGAAGATTTAAAAGAATTAATTGATTCGTTCGAATCTAAGGCATTGGTAAAGAAAGCTAAATTGTTATTATCCCAACTTTATAAATTAGCTTTAAAAAGTAAAATTATTAAAGAAGATTTTACAAAAAGCATCAGATGTCATTATATTGTTAATGAAACTTTATATTATAAAAACTATTTTATTAAAGCTGAGCTTAGTATGATGAAAAATAATTCGTTTAATACTTTTACATATGATATTATTTTATTTATGATTAATACTGGTATTAAGGTTAATGATGTTCTAGGTTTAAAAATAACGGATATAAAAGATAAAAAAATAATTATTAATAAATCATATATTAACAATGAAAATGAATTAAATGATATAGCTCTAGGTATTTATAATAAATATAAAAAGATTAACAAATTATATTTGTTTGAAAATAGAGGTAAAAAGCTAACATATGACAATTTTTATAAGAGATATTTTAAAAAGATGATGGATTATTATGGCTTTGATCATATTCCAAGAGATTGTTATGCTACATATTTACATAGTAAAAGCGATAAATCAAAAAGAAAAAATGGTAGAGGGACAATTAAAGAATATGTTGGTAATAAGAAAGTATATTATGCAATTGTTTCGATAAGAAATAAGAGAGTATCAATTGGAGCATTTGAAAGTAGAGATGCAGCGTTAAATGCATTAGATGAGTATTATGATAATATCATAAAATTAGAAAATAAAAATATATTATTATCAACTTTTAAAGATATATATTTGATGTTTATACAATTTAAAATTGAAGAAGGTAAATCTAGAAATCCAGTTAAGCAGTATAATTATGCATTTAATGCTCTTTCTATGTTACATAATAAAAGATTTAATTTATTATCGACAGCTGATTTAATGCAGGCACTTTATGATAGTAAAAAGAATTGGCCAACAATAAAGGTTATGATTTTATTAATAAAACAAATGTATAAGGTTGCTATAGCAAATAATGTAATTAAAGAAAATAAAAGTGAATTAGTCTCAGTAGGAAAATATAGTGATTTAAGTAAAAATCCTAATTCGATAACGCATTCTACATTCACAAAGAAGGAAATTGAAATTATATTATCTAATAATGGTAATAAATATATGACAGATATATTTAAATCTCTTATTTATACAGGTCTTAGAATTAATGAATTCATCACTTTAACAAAAGATGATATTGATTTAAATAATAGAACAATTCATATAAAAGAAGAACATTCTAAAACAGGTATAGAAAGATATATTCCTATTCATCCAAATATTTATGATTTAGTTAAAAATAAATATTATACTTTAAAAAGTAATAATGATTATTTATTTAAATCATTAAATAATAAACCGTTTAATAGCTGGAATTTTAGGAATACATATTGGAAACCTTTTATGAAATTATTTAATATGAATCATTTACCACATGATACTAGATATACTTTCTCTACATTTTGTGGATACTGTAAAATAAGTGTTAGAGATAGAGAAATAATGATGGGACATAGTGTTAAAGGTGATGTAAAAAGAATATATGATCAACCTGAATTATTACACAGATATTCAGAATTATGTAAATTAAGATTCGATATAGAATTTTATAATAATTAATAATACTGTGTAATGCTAGTAATTTTGCATCTTTTTATAACAACCCCTACAGTAACTTTACAAATCATTTTTTGATGTATAATTATAAATATAAATAATAAATGAGTTTATAATAAGGGATTTAGTACAATGTCAGAAAAAAATTAAATATATCTTATAGGTCGTCCAAAAACACAAAAAAAATTAACTTTTGGACGACCTATAATTGCATTTTTGATCAAAAGATGATAATATTATGGTATGAAGAATATGAATTTTATTGGTCGACAAGAAGAATTTAAGAAACTTGAAAAATGCTATAATGAAAAGCAATCTCAATTAGTTATAGTTAGTGGTAGAAGAAGAGTTGGTAAGACTTTTCTCATTAATGAAGTATTTGAAGGAGACTTCGTGTTTAAATTAACTGGTGCTAGAGATTTAAGTGTAAAAGATCAGCTTCTTAATTTTTCTAATGAATTAAAACGTAGAACTGGTAAAAAACAATCACCAAAGAGTTGGAATGATGCTTTTGAGTTATTAAGAGTTTATTTAGATTCTTTTGATAGTGCAAGAAGATTAGTGGTTTTCTTTGATGAAATGCCTTGGTTAGATACAAAAAAGAGTAAGTTTTTAGAAAACTTTGAGTATTTTTGGAATGACTATGGTTCAGCTAAGAAAAATTTAATGTTTATAGTATGTGGCTCTGCAGCAAGTTGGTTGCAGGATAAAATAATGAATAACAAAGGTGGTTTATTTGATAGACACTCTGCATTTATAACATTAAAACCATTTACCTTAAAAGAAACGGAAAAATATTTAGAAAGTAAAAATATAATATGGACAAGAGAAGATATTGTTAGATTATATATGATACTTGGAGGAATACCTTATTATTTAAATTACTTGGATTGTGAATTGACATTAAGTGAAAACATAGATAGTATGTTTTTCGCAAGTGATGCAACTTTGAAAAATGAATTTGAATTATTATATTCTACATTATTTGAAAATAAGGAGGCTATCCTAAAGATAGTAGAAACATTATCTAAAAATAGGTATGGCATGTCTAGAAAAGATATTTCAAATGTAAGTAAGATTCAATATAATGGTGCTTTAACTAATATGTTAAAATCATTAGAAGTATCTGGATTTATTGAGTCTTTTGTAAGATATGGTGACAAGAAAGAAACATGTTACAGGTTATGTGATTATTATTCGATTTTTTATTTAAAGTTCATCAAAGATTCCAAAAATAATGATCATCATTTTTGGTCAAATTCGTATGCAAATCAAGCTAGAAAGAATTATGAGGCCCTTGGCTTTGAACTTATTTGTTTAAATCAGATAGATAAGATAAAATCGGCATTGTCAATTGGTGGTGTATTGAGTAATAATTATCCTTGGCTAAAACAAGGAACTAATGATGATGATGGAGCACAAATAGACTTGGTTATTGAAAGAAAGGATCATGTTACTTCAATTTGTGAAATAAAGTTTTATGATGACTCCTTTGAAATTGATAAAGAATATGCACAAAAATTAAGAAAGAAGATTGATGTTTTTATTAGAACAACGAATTGCAAAAACAGTATTCAGTTAGTTTTGATTTCTTCATATGGTTTAAAAAAGAATATGTATAGCAATATGATCAATAAAGTCGTTTGTATTGATGATATGTTTTAAATTTCAATTATAACATGTCCAATTTTTAATTATTTTAGTAATTTTGGACAATGTATTTTTACGAAATTACGAGGTGCAAGGAGACTAATATGACAATAGAAGAATTACTTGCTGAAAATAAAAAATTGAAAGAAGAAAATAATCGATTAAAAGAACTATTAAGAAAAAATAATATTGATTATACTAATGAAAATGAAAAGATATTAACAACTGATGATAAGATAAAAATATACTTATCTTATTTCAAAGGTAGAAATGATGTATATGCCGAAAAGTACATAAAAGATGGTAAAAAAGCATATGCAAAAGTTTGTAATAACAGATTTAATCGCGATTTATGTGATATGTCTAAGTATAAACATTGTATTAATTGTCCTAATGAATATAGAAAAGATTTTGATACTGATGAAGTATATAATCATTTTATTGGTAAAAAAGCATATGCAATTTATCCAGTAATTAATAATAATTGTTATTTTCTTGCTATTGATTTTGATGATAAAGAATTTAAAGATTGTGCATTAGCATATAAAAGAGAATGTGATAAACTTAATATTGATTCTATAATTGAATTATCTCAATCAGGTGAAGGTGCTCATGTATGGATATTCTTTAATGATTTAATATCCTGTAAAAAGGCTAGAAGATTAGGCGATTACATATTAACATGTGCTATGCAAAATAATAAAA
>JAEEHU010000041.1 GCA_016280975.1 Acholeplasmatales bacterium
GTCGCAGTAGATAAGCTTGGTGAGTCTGTTGCTAATGACATTGTAGAAAAGAGAAATGAAAAGCCATTTACATCTATTAAGGATGTATCTAAGAGAACTAAGCTTTCTCAAACTCTAGTTGAAGAGTTCAAGAAAAACCATTTCTTCGGTAACCTTGCAGAAGAGGATAAAGAGGAAACAGAGGGTTTATTTGCTCTACTTTAAAATTTGTAAAATTATGTGATATAAAAAAATATATTTAAATAATTGTGAATATATTGTAAAATAATTTTGACAAGGGGAGTGGGTAAAATGAAAACAACACCATTATTTTCAAACATTGATACTGGCGAAAAGTATTATGACGAAGTGTCTCATGCAACATATAAAGGAGTTGCAATAAAGACTTTAATTTTATTAGCATTAACTGTTGGTGTAGCAGTAGCAGTAGGTATTGCACTACCAAAAATTCTTGTAAATCAAGAATCACTACCTATCTTTATAGGTGTACTAATTGGAGCAGCAATCATTGCTTTAATCTCTGCAATCGTTGGTAGATTAACTGAAAAAGCATCTAAATACTTCAGTGTAGTATATGCTTTATCTGAAGGCTTATTACTAGGTACAGCAACAGCACTTGCAGAAGAATTCTTAGCAGGTGCAGGATGGATTGCACTTGCAACTACACTTTCAATCTATGGAATTATGCTTATCTTATTTGCAACAGGCGTATTAAGAGTAGGTACAATCTTCCGTAGAGTAATTATTGCAATGTCTTTAGCAATCGTTGCTTTAGCAATCGCTACAATTATTGTTGCATTTACAGCACCAACTATTCAACAATACCTAATTTGGATCATTATCGTTGAAGCATTCCTATTAATTTATGGAGTTATTACTTTAGCATTTAACTTCGAAGAAGCTAATATGGTTGTTAAAAACGGATGCTCTAAGGATGCTGAATGGAGTGTTGCCTTAGGTATGGAAATAAGCTTAGTTTATATCTATATCCAAGTATTAAGATTAATAGTATATATTGCAGCGCTAGTAGGAAAGAATAACTAAAAAAAGGAAAAAGGGATAGCTAAGCTATCCTTTTTATATGATTATGAAAAGTTTTATTTTTGATTTAGATGGTACTTTAATTGATTCATATAAGGGAATTACAAATTCAATTTTAAATATCCTAAAGAAAGAAAATATTAATGAATCATTTGATAGTATATATGAATATATAATTAGAACATCTGTTGTAGATTATCTAAATTATGTATCTGAAAAATATAATATCGATAAGGATTCATTAAAGGAAGATTATAAAAATGAAAGAGTTAATTCTATAAATGATTATAAATTAATGCCAAATTGTAGTAATTTAATAGAAGAGCTTTATAAAAGAGGAGATAATTTATTTATCTTCACTCATAAGGGAGAATCTACATATAAGGTATTAGATGATAATAATCTATCAAAATACTTTAAATGTGTAATCGATTCATCAAGCCCTAATTTTAAAAGAAAGCCTGATCCATATTCTTTATCTTATATAATTGATAAATATAATTTAGATATTAATAATACCTACTATGTTGGTGATAGAAAGATAGATGTTGAATCAGCAAAAAATGCCAATATTAAATCTATATTATATAGAAGTAGTAGTGTAAATATTAAATGTGATTTTGACTATGAAATATATAATCTAATTGAAATATTAGATATAAAATAAAAAGCATCCGAAGATGCTTTTTTTCTATCCCTTATATAAGAAGAAGCGCTTGCCAGCCTTAACAACCTTTACCTCTTCAACATTATCATCAAGAGTAATGATTGTTCCTGGACGCTCATATTCAAATCCTTCAACAACTGATTTAACAGTAGTTTCCTTTGATGATACTATGTAATATGCCTTATCCTTAGAATCAATAATTACATTATGAGCCTTAACCTCTTGCTTTCCCCATACTGTTAATTCTAAGCCATCAAGATCACCAACTAGATTTTGAGAGAACATTTCATCCTTTTTATACATAGTGAATGTTTCTCTATCCTTCTTGTATGCTGATTCAATTTTAGCCTCAAGCATACTATTGTTGAATGATTCCTTTACCTTTGAAAAGAATCCTTTCTTTTCCTTTTTTTCTTCCTTAGCCTCGCCGCCTTCAATTTCCTTTACCTCTGCGTCGATAGCATCTTTCTTATCTGCCATATAATTCTCACCCCTTTATAAGATTATAGCATAATATTTATATTATTAAATAAAATAATATAAAAATAAGGCTATTTTTTTATTCTCTACACTTAGAAATTATTTTACTTTTGATATCTATTTTGATATAATCTAAAAGGTGGTAAATATATGCAAGATATTA
>JAEEHU010000042.1 GCA_016280975.1 Acholeplasmatales bacterium
GATAATTTCCCTAGTGAATTTATAGTTGATTCATTATATGGATATTATCAAATACTTGAATCTGAGGAATTTACAAACTTAGAGCTAAAGGAAAAGTATTTAGCTGAATTAAAGGAATATATTCTTTCAATTAAAAATGTATATGATGAATTCGATGAAGATAAAAAAATTGGTTTTTATGAAAACCAATTAAAGGCAATATCATTCTTAACTGTTAATGTTAAGTATGAAGACTTTATAAAATTTATAAAGAGCTAATTTCTTAGCTCTTTTTTTTACAATAATTTTTTAATTTACAGTTATCACATTTAGGCGCTATTGCCTTACAGTAGTACCTTCCAAAAAGTAAGAATAAATGATGAGATATTCCCCATTCACTTTTATCTATATACTTCTTATAGGCTTTTTCTACTAAGATAGGATCACTTGATTTAGAATAGCCTAATCTATTAGCCATTCTAATTAAATGTGTATCAACAGGAAATGCAGGTATCTTAAAGCCTTCAACTAAGACTACACTCGCAGTCTTTCTTCCAACACCCTTCAAGGTTGTCAATTCTTCTATTGTGCTTGGAACATTAGAATTAAAATCATAATAGATAGAATTCGCAACACTAATAATATTTTTAGATTTAGAACGAGATAAGCCTAAAGGTCTTATAATCTCTTCTACATCTATCTCTGAGGCTTCCTTTAGATCCTTAATAGTTTTATATCTATCAAATAAAATAGTTGTAACCTCATTAACTCTTTTATCTGTTGTTTGAGCAGATAAAATAACTGCGATTAATAGCTCAAAAATATTATTATAATTAAGCTCACATTTAGGATTTTCTATTATAGTTTTTAAAATACCTAATATCTCATTTGATTTTTCTTTATTCATCGTATGTTATTTATAAATTCCTTTACGTACTTTGGAGTATCTGTCTTCTTAGTATTTCTTCTTAATGATAGGTTAGTTGCCAAGGCCTTAACATTTAAGGCTTTTTTTGACTTATTTAAATCCTCTATAGCATTTTTAAATTCATCAAATGAATAATTATCATCCTCATATAAGGATGTAATTATCTCAAGCTCTGTAGATGTTAATATCTTATTTAAGCCCTCTTGGCATAAATTAACTATTAAAGGTAATTCCTCTTTATATTCTACTGTTGTATTAATAATGCCACTTGCCTTATCGAAGAATCCATTTAATGATATAGCCTCACATGACTTATCATTATCATCCTTTAAATATAATTCATAAAAGCCTCTATCGAGTAGATTAGATAATACTTTATCTAAATCAGATGACTTAATACCTAAATCATTAAAAGATGATGCGTCAAACACATCAGTTTTTGAATAATTATCTAGCATCTTAATTAGAACTATTGCCTCACAAGATGTGATTGATAATCTTTTTAGGTTATCTAGAATGAATTTTTTATAATCAAACCAGCCTTTATTATAAATTTTTCTAAGCATTTACTTTGCCTCCTTCTCTAGGGCATTTTTCGCTGCTTGTTGTTGAGCCTCCTTTTTAGTTTTACCAGAGCCTCTTCCCATTAGGATCTCATCCATATAAACAACTGCCTCGAAAAACTTATCATTAGCAGGCCCAATATCCTTTACTATTTCGTATCTAATACTTCTTTTTTCACTTTGTAATTTCTCTTGAAGAAGTGATTTATAATCCTTAAACTTTAATACACTATCCATATAAGGAATAAATAATCTATTTACAATACCTAAAGCCTCATCAAAGCCACCGTCTAAGAATACAGCTCCAAGTACAGCCTCAAGCGCATCAGCGATAATTGCAGGACGAGTTCTTCCTCCTGTAATCTCTTCGCCTCTACCTAGAATTAAAAATTCAGGTAAGCTTATGTTTGATGCATATAAATCTAGTGCTTGTTCACAAACAGCCTTAGCTCTTGTCTTAGTCAAGATACCTTCATCTAAATCAATAGAATTATAAAGGTGCTTACTCATCGCAAGCTCTAATACTGCATCTCCTAAAAACTCTAATCTCTCATTAGATTCTAAATTATGCTCATTAGCATAAGATGAGTGAGTTAGGGCAAGCTCTAGATGTTTTCTATTCTTAAATTTATAACCTAATCTATCTTCAAGAATAGCTAAATCTTCCATTAGATTTCCTCCTTAGGAGTCTTAGGTAGTGCCTCAATTACTGTTTCAATAATCTTTGATTCAACCATTTTTCTTACTTGTCTAATTGCACAGTAGAATGTATAGCTATCAGCGTTACCATGTGCTTTAACAACAGGAGCGCCAACACCAAAAATCATGGCTCCACCAACCTCACTTGAATCCATTCTCTTTTTAAATCTTTCAAGATTCTTCTTCATGAATAAATAACCGATTTTACCACCAAAAGATGCCTTTATTTCTTGTTTTAGCATCTTACCCATAGTTTTAGCTGTACCCTCTAATGTCTTAATAGCAATATTACCACTATAGCCATCACATACAACTATATCTGTTGGACAATCAATGATTTGATTTGGTTCAATATTACCCTTGAAGTTAATTCCTTCTAAATTAGATAAATAATCATAAGATTCCTTATCGATTTCTCTACCCTTACCAGGCTCTGAACCTATATTTAGCATACCCACAGTTGGGTTTTCAATTTTTAATACCTTCTTAGCCGCAACTGTTGCGAAAATTGCGAATTGTCCTAAATGCTCAGGACGTAATTCTACATTAGCACCAACGTCTAATATTAATCTTGGATTTCCATCAAAATTAGAAACAAGTGGACATAATGCTACTCTATCCATACCATCAAGTCTTCTTATTATTAAATGTGCCGCAACAACTACACATTGAGTTGGTCCATTTGTTACAACACAATCTACTTCCTTATTCTTACAAGCGTACATAACCATATCTAAAGATGAATCCTTCATCTTTCTTACAGCTCTAACTGGATCATGCTCGCCCATATCCATAGTTACCTTAGTATCTACGATTGTAATTCTTTCATTATTTGTTAAAAGAGGCTTAATCTTATCCTCATCACCAAATAATACTATTTCTATATCCTTAAAATCCTTAACGGCCTTCATTGCGGCTGGAACAGTTGTATTAACACCGTTATCTCCGCCATTTGCGTCAACACCAATTCTAATCATATAAAATCCTCCATAAAAAAGTCTATTACAATTTTAGCATTTTTAAGCTTAAAAAACTAGTTTATTTTAGCTTTTTGATTTTTGCTTAAGGCTAATATTTCATCAAACTTTGAATTTGTCTCACTACCATTTAAAAATTTAGGTAAATAAATACTACAGTCCTCTTTAACAAGAGTAAGCATTTTTAAATCCTTTTCTAGTGATGATGAGAAATTTAACATATTTCCAGATTGCTCAAGACCTAAGTATTCACCTGGTCCTCTTAGGTTAAAATCCTCTTCACTAATCTTAAAGCCATCACTATTTTCTTCTATTACTCTAAGTCTTGGATTTAGGATATCACGTGTTACAAGCATACAGTATGATTTTTTGTCACCACGACCTACTCTTCCTCTTAATTGATGTAGAGTGGATAATCCAAACCTCTCAGGATCCATAATAATCATCATAGTTGCGTTTTTAACATTAACACCTACTTCTATTACGGTTGTTGAAATTAAAACGTCTAGTTCGTGATTATTAAACTTTTCCATAGCGCTATTCTTATCATTTGAATTCATCTTGCCATGAAGTGTTCCAATTTTATATTCACTTAAGCCCTCACTAAATATAGAATATGCCATATCTATATCCATATAATCAAAGGTGTCATTTTCTTCAATAAGCGGAACAACAATATAGGCTTGTTCACCAACACTTAAATGATTTTTAATTGAAATCATTAATTTATTAATGTCTCTATAATCAACAATTTTAGTTACTATTTCTTTTCTTTCAGATGGAATAGTATGAATTGATGTAATATCAAGCTCACTAAACATAGTTAAGCCTAATGTTCTTGGGATTGGAGTAGCCGTTAAAAATAAGGAGTCTGCCTTATCATATTTTTCTAATAGCTTACCTCTTTGTAAAACTCCAAATCTATGTTGCTCATCAATTATTACTAAACCCAAATTTGAAAATAATAGTGAATCCTCAATTAACGCATGAGTTCCAACTAAAACATCAATATTTCCTTGAGATAATTTACCAATTATTAAGCCACGCTCCTTTTTAGGAGTTGATGATGTTAATAATTTTACATTAATTCCATATTTATATAGGAATTTATTAAATTCATTATATTCTTGGTTGGCAAGAACCTCTGTTGGTGCCATAACTGCAACCTGAAATCCAGCTTTTACTGTCATTAGGGCTGCTATAACCGCAACGATAGTTTTACCACAGCCAACATCACCCTGAATAAGTCTATTCATAGGATATCTTTTTAAGATATCTTCCTTAATATCTTCAACTGCGCTTAATTGATCAGATGTTAATTTATAATCTAAATCATTTATAAAATCTAAAATATCATTATAATCGAAGCTTCTAGGTATTTTTATGTGATTATATCTATCGCTTCCTCTTAGGTTTAATTCAATATAATACCAGAAGAAATTCTCATATTTTCTTCTTCTAATGACCTCTTTTAAATCATCTGTAGATGAAGGGAAATGTGATTTATAGATATATTCCTTTATTTCATATAATCTATACTTTTTTATTAAATCTAAAGGTATAGTTTCACTAAAGTTATTATTGTAATCAATAATACTTTCAATC
>JAEEHU010000005.1 GCA_016280975.1 Acholeplasmatales bacterium
ATAAATACAGCCTTATCCTCAGGCTCATATGAAGCCCATACAGTATATTTATCTAAGTAATATTTAATATTATCTAAAAGCATTGGTCCATGAAGTGGGAAAATCTTTTCAACCTCAATTCCTTCAAGCTTTTTAAATGTTGATAATACTTGTACACCATATTTTCCAACTATACCGAAGTAATAACGTCTAGCTTCACAATCCCAGCCCTCTGGATCATCATAATCTAGGGCACCAAACTTACCAAAGGCATCAGCTGAGAATAATACTTTTTCATACTTATCATATGTAAACATAACCTCTGGCCAGTGTACCATTGGGGCAAAGACAAACTTAAGTGTATGCTTACCTAAGCTTAATTCATCTAAGTCCTTAACTAATAGTACATTCTTTGGAGCTTCACCAAAGAATTGTGTAAGCATCTTTAAAGCCTTATCATTTAATACTACTGTTGTTTCTGGATATGTTTCTACAAATGCCATAATATTTGCAGAATGGTCTGGCTCCATATGAGATACGATTAAATAATCAGGCTTTCTATTTCCTAAAGCATCTACACAGTTATTTAACCATTCATATTTAAATTCCTTATCAACAGTATCCATTACTGCTATTTTTTCATCAATAATAACATATGAATTATAGCTAATACCATTAGGTATATCGAATTGTCCTTCGAATAATTTTGTTTTGTAATCATCTACTCCTACATATAGGATATCATTTGTTAAATTCTTTTTCATATTAACACCTCTTTATTATTAGTATTATATCACATATTTGATAATAAATGTTTATTTATTATCTTTATTCCAAAATAAGGCCTTTTTTCCATATTTATTTTTAAATTCATCCATCATATCTTCAATTCTAATCTTCTTTTCATCCTCATTCATTACAGTAAATAAATTATACTCCTTAGGAAGCTCATCTTCCTTTAGTAAGGATGATACACCAACACCTATTAATCTATATCTTTTTTCTACATAGTTTTCATCAAGAAGCGTTAATACACTTCCTAATATTTTATAAAAATCATCAGTGTATTCATTATATGACTCTTGACGTGTAATTGTATTAAAATCAGAATCTCTTAGGGTTATTGTGACACATTTAGTGTAATAATTTTCTCTTTTCATTTTATTATATACACTTCTTGTCATCTTTCTAAATTCATAGGATAACTCATCTATATCAGATAGATGATAATCAAATGTAGTTGATTCAGAAATTGATTTAGATACTGCATATCTATTAGGATTAACTACATTAGATGAATTTCCCTTTAATGATTGATAAGCATAATTATAGGAATTTTCTCCAATTAGGGATAATATCTTTTCTTTATTATCTAAATTCATGAAATCTCTAATTGTGTTAATTCCATTTTCCATTAATCTTGGATAGGTCTTTTTACCTATACCAAATATATCCTTTACAGGTAGGTCATATAAAATATTTTCTATATCTCTTTTTCTAATTACTGTAACCCCTAAAGGCTTTTTAATATCACTTGCCATTTTAGCTAAGTAAAGTGTTGGTGCTATACCAATTGAACATGGAAGATCATACTCAGTTAAAAGCCTTTTTTGAATCTCCTTGGCAATAACAAGAGGGTGTCTTACCTTAGATAATTCTGTAACATCAATATAGCATTCATCAATTGAGGCAACCTCAATTTGCTTAGTATATTCACTTATTAAATTAATGAATTTATGATGATACTCAACATAATGACTATAATCAACATGAATAACTATCAAAGATGGTAAAATCTTAAGCGCATCTATAGTCGGCATGGCACTTGATATACCATATTTTCTTGCCTCATATGAGGCAGTTGAAAGTACTCCTTTTTTAGTGTTTTCCCTTCCTATTGCGAAGGCTTTTCCTCTTAATTTTGGGTTTAAAATACAGGCAACACTACAAAAGAATTGATTCATGTCTATATGGAAGATTATTCGAGCATGATTTTCTTTTTTTTCCACTTCTTATCTTTCCTTTTTTTAAGAATTATTATATAATGTCAAATGATATGTTTTAATTATATCAAAAATTCTTTAGTAGGTGAAGATATGGCAAATAAGAATAAGAAAAATAAGAATAAAAAGAATACTTATTACAATAAATCTGGTAATTCTAAAAAAGATGAAATCGCTGAAAAGAACGGCTTAACAACAGAATATAAAAACCCAGCTAAAACTAAGTGGGGTAAGATTATTATTGTTACTCTAGCTGTATTAATGGCTTTATCAGGATTAATTTCTTTAATTGTTTTAATGGCACAAAACAGATAATAAATAGCACCTACAACATAGGTGCTTTTTTTAAGGTGAAGATATGTATAAACTTGTAACTATTGATTTAGATGGTACATTATTCGATAATGAGAAAAATATATCAGAAGAAAATTTAATAGCTATTAAAAAGTGTAAGGAATTAGGTGTTAAGATAGTTATCGCGACAGGACGTCCAATTAAAGGTGTTTATCCTGTATTAGAAAAGCTTGGACTTACATCTGATAGTGATTATGTTATTACATATAATGGCGCTAAGGTATTTAATGTAAAAACAAAGGAATTAATATTATCCTCAACCATTACTGGTAAAGAGGTTAAGGATATATATTATGAATCACAAAGAATTGGTACATACTTCCACGCATTTAGAAAAAACGAGGAATTAATAACTCCAAAGAAAAATCCTTATACTGAGGTTGAAACTAATATCAATCATGTTCCTAATTATTTATTTGAATTTGAGAACATTAAGGATAATGATGAATTCTTAAAGGCTATGATGGTAGATTCAGATGAGAATATTACTTCTGCCATGACCAAGGTAGATAAGAAATTCACACAAAAATATACTATGGTTAGATCTGCAAAAATATTCTTAGAATTCTTAAATAAAAATACTGATAAGGGTAAAGCACTTGTGGCTCTTGCAAATTATTTAAATATTGATATTAAGGATACAATAGCGATAGGGGATGCCGGAAATGATATTCCTATGATTGAGCGTGCAGGACTTGGTATCGCTATGGAAAACTCATTTATTGAGGTTAAAAGAAAGGCAAACTTTATTACTAAGACAAACCTTGAATCAGGTGTTGCCTATGCACTTAACAAATTTATAATTGACGAAAATTAAAAGGTATAACAACAAATGTTATACCTCTTTTTTTATAATCTTAAAATTAATCCTAATACCGCTGCGATAACTATATAAATAATTGGGTGCTTTTTAAATTTAAATACACCAATTACAAAGCACAAACCTACTGCTAGATTCTTCCAATTAAATAGTAGGTTAAAGAAGCTTGCGACTTGTGTTAAGAAGTCTCCTGTACCTCTATTATTAAATGCATAGACGATTGCACTTACACTATGTCCATCAACTACATATACATTGAAAAGTGATATTTCTATTATTGAATATAAAGCTGCGATTATTAAACCAACTGATGCAGCTCTAAGTCCATAGAATACCCACTTGTAATATTTATTATCCTTAAACTTATTAATGAATAATGAAATTATAACTATAACAATAATAGATGGTGATACTAAACCTAATGTTGATACCATACTACCTAAGAATGATAAAAAATAATTACCAAACTCATTTTGAATAACTGTATATCCAACATAAGTTGACATATTTATTCCCATCGCACCTGGAGTTG
>JAEEHU010000043.1 GCA_016280975.1 Acholeplasmatales bacterium
AGTACCTTCATTAGATAATACTTCAACTACTTTAGATTTTGTTTCGTATGCTTGATAGATTAATTCAGGCAAATGGTGTCTATTATGTGTACCAAAAATAATATCTACATCATATGATTCTATAATCTTTTTAGTTGCATTTTCCTCTTGTGGCATACATCCACAAATACCAACTATCATATCTGGATGTTCTCTTTTTCTTCCCTTTAATTGACCAAGTACACCCCAAATACGTTGTTCTGCGTTTTCTCTAATAGCACACGTATTTAGTAATACAACATCACTATTCATTGGATCATCAGATTTTTTATATCCTACTGATTCTAAGATACCTGCCATAACTTCACTATCTGCTTCATTACCTTGGCATCCATAAGTAAAAATATAATAATTCTTACCCTTACCTAAATCATTATATTTTTCATTATTTGTATATCTGATTGTTTGAACCTCTAGGTTTCTTCTTAATTTTGCATCCTTTAAAGAAGGCATGCTAATATTTATCTTATTCTTCATATTTTTCACCAAAAGTATTATACTCTATTGATATTAATTATCAAGAGTATATTTCTTACTAAATCTAATAATTTGATTACCAGATTCTTTTATATCTAAAATAACACCATTTAAAACATAATTATTATCGTTACTTACAGGTAATGGATCAAACATTCCTGTTCTAAATCTTTTAATAACCATATCCTTGTCATCACCAAGTACTGATTCATAAGGCCCACACATTCCCATATCTGTGATATAGCAAGTGTTATTATAAACCTCTTCATCAGCTGTTTGAATATGAGTATGGCTTCCTAATACGGCAGTTACCTTACCAGATAAATCATAAAACAAAGCTTTCTTTTCTGATGTAGCATCAGCATGAATATCAACGATTATATAATCAGCCTTAATATCATCTAATAATCTATCCATAGTTTTAAAAGGACAATCTAAAGGAGTATTTGAATATACACGACCAAGAAGATTAACTAACGCAATAGTTTTATCATTATATTTTACATATAATACTTCTTTACCATATTCAGTATTTAAATTTGCAGGTCTAGCAATAGTTGCATCATCAATATATTCTTTAATTTCTTTTTTAGAAAATGTATGATTTCCCATTGTAAAACCTTGAAAACCTAAAGCCTTTAATGCTTTATAATGCTTAACATTTAATCCTTTACCCATGGTTACATTTTCTGCATTTGCAAATGCAACATTTATTTTATATTCTTTTTTAATTTCATCTAAATGTTTTTCAAATACTTTAATAGTATTTTCACCTACTATATCACCAAAATATAATATGCGCATATTTACCTCCTAAATATAATAAAGAGTGAGATAACTCACTCTTAATTATTATTTCGCAACATCAGTAGCTCTTGTCTCACGGATAACAGTTACTTTAATTGTGCCAGGATATTGAAGCTTTTCTTCAATTTCTTCCTTAATTTGTCTTGCGATTGAGAATGTTGATAAGTCATCAACCTCATCAGGATTAACTATAACACGAACCTCACGTCCAGCTTGAATTGCAAAGCTAGATTGAACTCCCTTAATATTATTAGAAATAGCTTCTAGGTTTTCAAGACGCTTAGTATAGTTTTCTAATGAATCAGATCTAGCACCAGGTCTTGCACTTGAAAGAGCATCAGCAGCTGCAACTAAAACTGCAATAATTGTTTTAGGAGCAACATCCTCATGGTGAGATGCGATTGCATCTACAACTTCTTTTGGTTCATGATATTTATTAGCTAATTCTACACCAATTTCAACATGGCTTCCTTCAATTTCATGATCACAAGCTTTACCGATATCATGTAGTAATCCAGCACGTCTAGCTATAATTTCGTTTTCACCAATTTCTGCAGCTAGCTTACCAGCAATCATGGCAGTCTCAATTGAATGAGCTAATACATTTTGACCATAGCTTGTTCTAAAATGTAATCTACCAAGTAGCTTAATTAAATCTGGATGAATCTTACCAATACCAGTTTTAAATACTGCATCTTCACCCATTTCACGAATAACCATTTCAACATCATTACGACATCTTTCAACGACTTCTTCGATTCTACCTGGGTGAATTCTACCATCAGATACTAATATTTCTAATGAACGTTTAGCAATTTCTCTTCTAACTGGATCAAATCCTGATAAAACAACAGCTTCAGGAGTATCATCAATAATTAAATCGACACCAGTTAAAGATTCGATAGCA
>JAEEHU010000044.1 GCA_016280975.1 Acholeplasmatales bacterium
CCTATGGGGCCTTCTTGATTATAAAGAAGTGTTGTTTCGTCGGCCAGTTCCCCATAGCGACTGCCGACGATAACTATCTCTTCTGAGACATTGTCTTTAGTTTTCATTTTAGTTTTAGTTTTTACTTAAAACACTAAATTTCCTATCCAATCTGAAGACATAAGAAAGCAGAAGCACTTACACCAGCAAATACATTACACGCCTCAGGTCTCTACTCCTACGACAGTACCACCAATGCTCGCGCTCCTGCATAGCGCAAGCTGGCAGCTTTCGGTCGTCGTTTTGCTTATGTAGAGATTGAGGCGTAACGAAGCTATCAAGCTGTGTTCTAATATGTCTTTTCTTCTGGGTGCAAAGATAATCTAAATCTTCGACACTCACAAGCATTTTCTATTTTTTTTATGGACTCATCACTCTTAATTTCAATTATTCAGATTCTAAAATATATAATTCATTGTATCTTTCTTAATTACAAATTACCAATCTTCGCCTTATTCCTAATACCCATTAAGTTCTCTTGCTTATTTAATATTGTATAAGACTGAGCACTTAATTTTGCCTTATTTTTATTATCAATAATTTCTTTCATGTCTTTGTCAATTTTGTTCTTAAGTTCTTTATCAACAGGTATTGGTATTTTGACTTCCATCAATCTACTTCCCATCGTTGATATTGTACCCTGGCGGAAAGACTTGGATTCTATCTGTTTCTGAACGATCTCTAAACCAAGAACTGCTAACAACAGATAAGGTGACAAAGCTTCTTTATCGATTATTTTAATACGACGGAAGTGACTTTGAAATACGATTTTCAAATCCGATTCTGTTATCATAGCAGCCCTACCCATTAGATAAGTTCCGTCATTAACAACTAGAATATCTTCAACTTCTAATTTTTGTTTTGACTTGTATTTATTATAAATGTCTTCTGATATACAATGTGTACAATCAGAAGTAACCTCCCAGTTTGATATTTCTGATGTGCGAACAAATGGAATATCTCCAGTACCATAGTACTCACTACCAACTTCATGGCCCCTTGTTACTGTTAGAATCTTCTCATTCTGAAGTTCTTGTAACGTCTTTAGTTCAAATTCTCCAGAATTAATGTAACCATTTAACTCGGTCTGTAGATCAGGATTATAATATTTGGGGAGAAGTATATTATCTTTTAAATCACTTATATTCATATACCAACCCAAATGTGATGGGGTATCAATAAGACCTTTCTCTAATTTATCTAAATATTCTGGAATCTCAGAGATTTCATCACTCAGAATTTCACGACCTCTTTTATCGTGACCACAAGTTCTCGCATAACTCATAAAGAACTTATAATCTTTTCTAGGTGTTGAAGTCTTTTTTAAGAATATTAAATGAGTTTTCGTAGGGGTATATGGCAAAAAAGAACTCATAGGTAAATCAATAAGACCTATCAACTCTGTTTTGCTTAACATTTCTTGAACTATATATCCATCTGTTGGATTACAAAGCACGCCATCTGGTACAACTAGAGCAAGTTTACCACCCTCTTCTACCAAATCTATACATCTGTCAACAAACAATATTTGTGGTGCTTCGCTATCTTTTACCTTCCTCGTATTTATCCATGATTTCGTTTTTTTATCAAATTTCCATTTATGACCTAATGGATATTGTGATAATTTCTTTTCCCCTTTAACAGGTATTTTAGCACCAAAAGGGGGGTTAGCTAATAATATATTAAATCCACCCAATTGAACCCTAGTCCTAGTTTTGGGATCCCAGTCTTTAGGTTCATTTAAGCTATCTTCGCAGAATATACCACTTTTACCATCACCCATTAATATCATATAGGCTTTCACTACCTTACTCAAGAAAGTGTCTTTTTCTATTCCACAGAAATTGATGTTGGCTTTTGCGATTTTTTCTTCTTTTATCATATCCTCAGGCCATTTCATTTCTTTACCCATCTTCTCAACTTTTGCATGGAGATATTTTAAGCCTTCTATTAAAAAACCACCTGATCCACATGCTGGGTCAATAATTTTGTCATCGCAGCCAGGGTCTAATATACGAATTGCTGTACGAACAATATTCTTTGGGGTAAAATATTGTCCTTGTCCTCCTTTCAACGCTCGGTGGATGAACACTTCAAATGCATCACCTATAACATCCCGTTGAGCTGTCATCAATGAATATGGCTGTAATTCTCCAACTATATAAGCTAAGGATTTGTCATCTAAATTAATATTATCACTTTCATCTAAAACATCTTTATATGTTCGTTTTGCTTCATTAAAACGTTCTATTATTCTTTTCTTGACCTCTTTGGGATCTTCATCTACACCAGCTCTAAATGATAATACATCATTATATTTTGTGTACTTTTCGTCGTATAACTTACATAAAATTATATTTATAATCTGCCTTGCGTACTCCTCATCACGAGTAGTACCGACAGCATTTCCTGCTAAATAATTTCTAATCGAGATGAATTTTTGCTTTAAATTATGTGTTTCTATTAAATCTTCCTTTTTATATTTACCGATATCTTCGAGTCTTTGTCCTAATACTGGTATATTAGGCAAATGCTCATCAAAGAATATACGACCATTTTTTATTACTTTTCTAATATATTGAGTATTCTCTCCGTTAAACCATACTCCTAGTTCTGCTTCTGAAAATTTAAGATACAATTTGAGTTGTTCTATTCCATCTTCCCTTGTGGGTTTTTTACATTCAACTACGATATATTCATCTCCTCGTTTTTTTTCTTCAGTTTTAAAAACTACTATATCGACAGGATATTTATATTCTGTATCAGATGGTGATGCTTTTACTCTGAATTGAGGTCTTGTTTGGATTTGATCCTTCTTGTACATGTAATCTGTGACAAGCATCTTCGAATATACTTGAACAGCATTAATTTCTTCTGGCGTCGCTTTAACGATCTCGCCAGAAATATAATCAACTAAAAAACCATCAGGTATATTATTTTCACTTAATAAATTATTGTTTATAATATTTTTACCCATATCAAATAATTATTTACAATTTTTTAATTATTGGTTTAAAGAAAGTAATAAATCTTTCTGTATATTCCCTATACCAGCAAAAGATTTCTTCTCTTATATCAGGATTGTTGAGGTCAAATTCTTTATATAAGTCTATTGTTGATGCTTTCTTCCCATCAAGTCTACGCCATGTTAACGAAGCCCCAATCTTTTCATCGGCATCTTCTTTATGCTTAACAAGTGCATCAAAAATCTTCTTTTCAGCATCATCCCATATATATAGTTGAATTGTCACCTTTTGTTCTTTGGTATTAACAAGTAATGAAATATGCATGCTACCTTTTCCAACAGCGATATTCATCCAATGATCATATGAAGGGTTGGGGGTTTTAAACAACTTAGAAGGATGATTGTTCATAAACTCAACGAAATCACTCCAGTATTCATATTTAAATACTTGGCCTTCTGATTTCCCATCACTTGAAGACTGCGAACTTCTAACATCTTTACTCCAACCATTTGGTTTAGCAATTACATTGAACATAGGTGCTGCTGCGCTATCACCTATCTTAATCAATTCTATTTCTACACCAAAAAAGTTAAACTCCTTATCTGTGATTCTATTAAGCCAGTCAATAGCTGCACGATGCTCTTCAGTAAAATGTTCTGCTATCCAAATAATTGTGACAGCATCAAGGCCTGCTGCATATGTCAATATCTGGCCAAGATGATTATGGTCTGTTTTTTCAAGTTGGTTTTCTATTAAAACATATTTATCCGTACCTGGATCCACACAAAGAATATCTGCTCTAAATGGGCCGACATGCTCTTCCTGAGCTTTTACTTCCAGCTCATTCATACCAAGAGCATCTGCTAAAAGAGCTATATTATCTTCTGAAGCCAACCATGGAGTAAAATCGCTAGCTTCATTTTGCCAACATTCTCGAAGATCAACCTTTGTTATTTTTGATAATTTAATTGATGTTCCCATATCTTTAAATATTCTATATTTTCCTCCCTTTATCCATCCAAGCCTTTAGCAGATAGCCTACCAGCATGCCTGCGGCGAAGATGGCTGTGATGACAGCTATATCGTATATCGTCTGTGTCATAACTTAACGTACTTTCTTGATTCAGGAATATATTTCACCGGCATCTCTATTTCGAGGTTCATGGGCTTGATCTTCTGGCGGATGATGTCAAGCCTCGATGAAGTCATCCCCTCGATTTTCAGCAGAGCCGACTTGGGGATGGTTACCAGATCATAGACCGTCTCAATGCCTCCCGCTTCAAGACATTCAGCTATATGGGAATTGAGGCGCAGAGCGTCGATGCCACAATCGAGCAAGGCCGATATATAGTCTGATACGTATCTTTGA
>JAEEHU010000045.1 GCA_016280975.1 Acholeplasmatales bacterium
AATCTTAACCTTTCTTTGCTTATATGGAACGATTGAGTCAACATATAATACATTTAAGCCAGCAGCTTCAGTTCCTAAGAAGTTCTTTAATGCTTCTAGGTTAGCCTTAGCAACCTTCTTGTCTTCAAAAGTTTGAGCATCAATGCACCATAAGTGGAAGATTTCACCGACAACCATATTTTGATCTTGGTAGCCTAAATCTAATTGGAATTGTTCAGCGTCATTTCTTGGATAACCTGGAACGATTCTATCTACTAATGTATTGAAATACTTATTTTCATTTTCAACATAGTTAATGAACTTAGCATCAAAGTTATTGTGCTTTGCAAGCTTAACCATAACTTCTTTTAAAGTTGCACCATTGTGATCAATTAATTCACATGGAACAATGAAGATACCCTTCTTACCAGCTTCATATCTAGCCTTTAATAATGCTAAAAGCTTTCCTGGATATGAATTTGGACACTTAGAGAAGTCAGTGTCGTTTTCGTCATAAGCGATACCAGCTTCAGTTGTGTTAGAGATAACACATTGTAAGTCATCAGATACAGCATATTCTAAGAACTTGTTGTAATCTAAATATGGATTGAAAGCATCTTGAATAGTCTTGATAACTTCATGTTGTCTTACAGCCTTACCATCTTGTAAGCCTTGTAAATATAAAGTATATAAGCAATCAGCCTCAGCTAATTCCTTAACTCTACCGAATTGCTCGATTGGTTGTACTACTGCAACACCACCATCAAATGAACCAGCCTTGTTAGCTGAATTGATAATCCAATCAACGAATGCACGAAGGAAGTTTCCTTCACCAAATTGCAAAATTTTAACCTTTCTAGGTTCTTTTTTCACTACCTCATTAATTAAAGGTAAATCTTTTAAATTTTTCACTTTATTATTCCTCCATTATAAGCCCGCATAAAAAATGCGCGCTTTAATATATCATAATTTTAGCACTTTCAATTTGTCTAGTCAATTAAAGATTCACGATTTATAAATAAATATTTATAAGGGCTTTAAAGTTGGACTAATCATGAAAAAAGCACAGTCAAAAGTGACTATGCTTTAATCATTTTTACTCTACTTTAGAGTCGTTTTTCTTTTGAGCCTCACAAGCATCCATAATTCTTTTTTTCTCATAAAGCTCTTCTAAGAGTTCTTCAATTGTTTCAACATTTTCTAATATCTCATCCAACATTATCAACTCCTTTAATATGTAAGATATCTTACATATTAATTTTATCATATTTTGATGATTTTGGCAAATAAAAAACACAGAATCATTCTTCTGTGTTCTTATAATTACTTGCGTTAGAATCTTCCTTCTTATCAACCTTTACATATTTTCTATATGCATATGTAGAGCTTTCCTCTGTTCTTTTTACCATAGTTGAATAAACCTCTTCATATAGCTTATCAAGCATAGCATCCTTATCTAGGCTATAATCAGGGTAGAATGGTCCATCTATATAGCATACCATCTTAGGTCTTTTACCAAATTTTCTCTTTTGGTAACAGTTTGTAACTGTGTATGCTGGAGTATGAAACATAATTGGATATTTTAAGCTTGCCTTTGGAAATGGTCTAATCTTTGTATAATATGGCCAAATATGTGCCTCAGGATATATTGCAATAATTGCATCCTTACTTCTATTTTTAAGAAGTCTTAATAAATTCTTTTTAGCATCAACTGTGTCTGCAAGTGGAATAGCACCTAAGGCTATAACAAAGCTTTCAAGACCCTTAATTGAAACTGCACTAGAATTTACTACTACATAGCTTCTTTTCATAGCAAGTAAATTTGGAATATAAGCATCTGGCATATAATTAGTATGATTTGAATAGACAAAGCATCCCTTTTTCTTACATTCCTTGAAGGCCTTTCTATTAATAACCTTATAATGATAACCAAAAACCATTATTAAATGAGCAATTGGCTTAACAATTATATAATGCAAGAATCCAGCCCAAATTCTCCATAAAATATTCTTATCTTCTCTTAGATAATTATAGCTACCATCTATTATTCTTCTTTTTATTGATGATGTTGCGGCAAAATCATCATTAATTTCGTCGTAATAATAATAGACTAGCTCCTTCTTATTTTTCTTCTTTGGCATCGTATTTCTCTTTCGTTTCAATAACCATTTTTTCCATCTTATTCATACAAGTATCAAAATCAAATTGATCTCTAGTTTTTAAGTATTCAGCTTCCATCTTCTTTAGCTCTTCAGGATTATCAAACCAATAATCTATTTTCTTTGCTAAATCATCTGGATTATTTACCTCAAATAAGCTTCTTTCATCAAGTGCGAATGCCTTAGTTGCACACTTTGGTGAATTAGCAATAATTGGTACTCTTCCACAGCTTATTGCTTCAATACAGCTTATTGCCTCAATTTCAACCTCAGCTGGATGAACATATAAGTCTGAATAGTTAATTATATCTATTAACTCAGCTCTTGAGTAAAATGCGATAATTGGTTGATTTGTTAAAAGCTTTTGAGATAATTTTCTAACCTCATCAAGTCTTGGTCCTTGGCCTGCAAAAATAAGTTGAATATCATCCTTATATTTTGATTTAGAAACAGCCTCAATTAAAACATGATGGCTCTTTTCCTTTGATATTCTTCCTGTAAATAAAATTACCTTTTTATCCTTTAATTCAGCTGGCTTTTCTACATCTTTTTTTTGAAAGCAAGATAGAACGCCATTTGAAATAACATAGCCATTTGTCTTATGCTTACAAGTCTTTTCAAAAATATCTCTTATAAATTGTGTAGGATAATGTACACTATCACAATATTTATACATTTTTTTATAATATACCTTATATATAAACTTATTGACCAACTTTGAATTCATACAGCCAACAAAGTGGCTTGATATATTTTCGGCTTGTGCATGGAACGCTCCAATTACAGGCTTTTTCATCTTTACTTTAGCAAATTTCGCAGCCTTAATTCCAACTGGAAGTGGCATCATTACGTAAACTAAGTCGCAGTCCTTCATTACTAATTCAAATAACTTTTTATTAGGCTTCCCAATAACTACGTTATTCTTATCAATTATCTTTTGGATAAAGCCTGGAAATTTAATAGTTGGGACAAAATAATAGTCTTTTTCTCCCTCATGATACTTAGTTGTTGGACAAATTACCTTCACGTCATGGCCTTTTTCCTTAAGAGTTCTTATTAAGTTCATTGTTGCGATTGTCGTACCATTGTTTTCTTCTGCTAGTACGTCACTTACAATACATATTTTCATAGCTATCTCCTAATAAAATTATGACACTTTGTGATTTTATCATAATAAGACAAATCTTTCAAATCATATTATTTATGATAGGTCTCGTTATTGTTAATTTTAAATGCTCTATAAATCTGTTCTAAAAGTATTACCTGCATAAGCTTATGAGGGAATGTCATCTTAGAAAAGCATAACCTATAATTGGCCTTATCAATGATCTCTTTAGATAGGCCTAATGAACCACCAATAATGAATGTAATATTAGCACTATTATATGTGAATATTTCACTCATTTTTGATGCTAATTCCTCGCTTGAAAGCATTACTCCCTTTAGGTCTAAAACTATTACATAATTATTTGAAGGAATAGCCTTAATTAGCCTTTCTCCTTCTACTCTCTTAACCTTATCAATTTCAGCTTGGCTTGGATTATCAACTATTGGTTCATCTTTAACTTTAGTTAAGATGACATCAGTATATTTTGATAATCTTTTTTTATATTCATTAATAGCATCTATAAAATATTTTTCCTTAATGTC
>JAEEHU010000046.1 GCA_016280975.1 Acholeplasmatales bacterium
AATAACGATACATTGCTTACCTCTATAAATAGAACCGAAGGCGTCACATGCGAAAATCTGAGAAGCCTCATCGAATATTACTACGTCAAACATATTTAATTGAGATGCCAAATATGTTGAAACTGAAAGTGGAGACATTAGGAATACTGGCTTTATTTCTAAAGCTAATTCCATAATCTTTTCTAGTAATGTTCTAATTGGCAACTGTCTTCTTGTCTTATTATATTCCTTATCTAGTAGCTTAAATTGAGAACCTTCAACTATATCTACCTGTCTCATTTGTGAGTTTTCAGATATGATGAAGTCTCTATTAATATGGAACATCTTTTCATCTAAATCTCTAAATTCATTAATGATATCATCTGTCTTAGCTCTATCAAAATTCTTGAAATCATCATGAGTTTCATGAATCTCATCAATCTTTTGCTTAACAAATGTCTTTTTATAGCAATCTCCAATTTCTTCAATTGGTAATTGATAATCTAAATATGTATGTAAGAAATCAAGACATTTATATCTCTTCATCTTACCAACAATTACCATTAATTCCTGATAATTATATAGATAATCTAATTCCTGATAAATCGCTACAAATCTATCATAAATTCTTTCTAGTGTAGATGTATATAAATCAATATCCTTCTTATAGAATATCTTAGCAGCACTCATTAAATGAATTGAATCTGGCTTAAAGTAAGTATATGAAGGAATCTTAATAGCTTCTTCCTTTAATGCTTTAAATCTTTCTTCACTTATATCCATATCAGGTAATGTAGATAATGTTTGACAATCCTTAAATACTTGAGCCAAATCATAATCCTCGTAATTACCTAAATATTTATTTAAATCATTAATGTAATTTTTAGCCACTGCATAGTAACGCTTATATGCAGAAATCTTTTTAATTTCCTCTAAGATTTCTTCAGCCTTAGCCTTCTTATTCTTTCTATGATTTAAAATCTTAGCTGTATATTCCTTAAATTCAGCATTCTTAAATAAGCCTTTATTATTTTCCTCAATCTTCTTATAGCAAAGATCTAAATCCTCATTAACAATATTTGCGTCATATAAAGCTAATTCATCACACTTTAAATTAGGTGAAATTGTATTATATTTATCAATTGCATTTAATAATCTATTTCTTGATGCCTTGATAAATAAATATTTATTATAAGTCTTAGTCTTATTGATTCTTTCCATATAAGATAAGCCATTATAAATATCCATTACGTTATCAAATTTCATTCCAAGAGATGATTCATTTAATTGATTTCTAACATTAATAAGCTTTTGTACATGCTCTATAGCTACACTAAAGTTAGTAGCTAATTCACCTAAGTTATTAATGTTTTCTAGATTTAATCCATAAAGACCACTTTTTCTATAATCAGACCCAATATATTCTGTGTAGATAGTATATTCATTAAATAACAATATAATTTCATCTAAAGTCATAATGTTAAAATCCTCTAGATCAAGATGAATACCTAATGGATTAACATCATTTCCTAAATACATTGAATATAAATCAAATAATGAGCATTCAAGTCCTGGAATCATTTGATGTAATAATTGCTCATAATGATTTAATCTATTCTTTAGTGATAAATATCTACTTTCTGTAATTTTTGTTCTAACATTAAGCTCATATCTAGGTAATGTAGCTGCAGTATAAAGCTTTTCAATAAATTCCTTTTTAGATGCCTTATTAGAGTGAATTTCTAATGCGAATTCACTTAGCTTAGCTCTTCTTAGGTTTTCAAATACGACATTTAAAGCAGCAATCTTTTCTGATACGAAAAGAACCTTCTTTCTTTGTCCTAGGAATGTAGAAATCATGTTAGTAATTGTCTGTGATTTACCAGATCCTGGAGGTCCTTGTAAACAGAATGATTTACCATTAGCGGCATTTTGAACTGCCTCTAGCTGTGATGAGTCACAGTTAACAACTGGATATACTGGCATATTTTCATCTAGAATTTCAATGCTATCAGGCTCACCTAATAATCTTCTGATATTCTTATTTTCAAGTACCATTTCCTTATGAGATAAAAGGTCATTATACATGTTCATCTTATAGAATGAATAAATACCTAGTGAGGCACCATCCTCAAATGTAACCTTTTCCTCTTGGTCAACTACTGCCTGAAGCTTTTCTAGATATGTTGAATATGCTTCATCACCATATTCTGGCAAAACAATATTATATGCAGTTTCTAGATAGAATGCTAATGTAGGGTTTAATAAGATATCATCCTCGTATTGTCTTAATGAATAATAGCCCTCTTCGTTTGATAATTCTACTGGAATCAATAGTAATGGAGCTGTATATGTTTCTCCATCATTTTCAGTGTAATGAATAAAACCAAACGAAATATATAGAGGGTTAATACCCTTTTCAATCATTGATGATGACATATCCTTGTAAAGAGATTTTAAAGCTCTTACTAATTGATAACCTGCCTTATAGCATAATATTTCATTTCTTTGTAAATATTTTCTTGTTACTCCATAAACCTGTTCATATGTTAAATGCAATAAATCCTCGAACCCCTTTTTATCAGCTGCAAGTATTTCTGGATTATTAACAAATTCAGTTAATGTAGCATCAGTATCAAAAAACTTAAGATCTCTATAGCCCTTAACTCCACGGAATATTTCTTCTGTATTTTTGTTTAATAATTTTAGTGTTTTTAAACCCTTGTCCTGATAGTTTAATAATCTGTTTCTTTTACCAAGGTCTAAAAGTTGGTTTGTAACAGCATTTAATTTACTTTCAAGTCCTTCAGGTACTCTCTTACGTTTAGTTTGCATAAGTATCTACCACCAATCGAATAAAGTATATAAAGAATTATAACATACATTTTTATTATTTTAAATAATAATTGAACAATATAGGACAAAAACAAACAATGAGTAAAGAAAAAATAATGGATAAATCCATTATTCCTTCTCTTTTTTTCCTATTGTTAGGAAGAAAACTATTAACGTAATTACGAATGCTAAAATAGCTAAAATTGGAATAAATGAATATTCCTCTGGAACAAAGAATCCTAATATACCAAAGGCTATAAATAGGATTGAATGAACAATACAAATTATTGG
>JAEEHU010000047.1 GCA_016280975.1 Acholeplasmatales bacterium
CTCACGTAGCTTAAGCCAGTATACAATAACAACAAATAGCACATAAATCATTGGAGATTTAGTAGCTAGGAATGGTTTAACTGCAAATGGTAATTGGTATACTCCTAAATTAGATAATGATTTAACTACATATGATACGATGCCAAATATAATTGGAACTAAGGCAAGAAATCTATATGTGAATCTTTTCTTACCAAGTAAATGCTTTTTAGGAGCATACATAGTGAAGAAGTAGAATATAGCCATCGCAAGCAAATCAGCAAATACATTAACCTCAAGTTTATTACCGAGCTTATCACTTAGACTTTTAACATCCTCAGGACTAACTCCAATCTTTATTAAAAGGTTATTAACATATCTATAGTATAAGAATACTATTGATATAGCTAAGGCAAGATATGCAGCACCATAGAATATTAGAATCGATTTTATCGATTTACTCCTATTTATAATTGTCGATATAGTCGCAATAATAAATAATGGGACAGATAGTGATGCTATAAAGACAAGCACATATGTTTCTACATTTTCATTTATTATCTTTTCAGGTAAGACACTAACATTATTAAGAATGATTACTTGTGTTACTGCAACCGCAATCCACGCAAATATTCTTAAATATCTATATGAAAGAGGTCCTCTATATTTGATATCTTCCTTAAAGAAGAATTTCTTTTTTTGCTTAATAAGCTTTTTTCTTTTTTTCAATTCTTTTTTAGAAAGCTCTGATTCATCTATAATATCTTCAGACTCATCATATATTTTTCTTTTAACATCAGTTAAATCTAATTCTTCATCTTCATTTAAATCTATATCATCAATATCGTTTGATTCTACATCATTAGCTTCTGATATTTCTAAGTCTTTTTCTTTCATAAAATCACTTCCGTATTTAATATTCTAACACAGAATTATCTATTGGTCTATTTTATTATCTTTAACAATTAGGCCATAAGTGATATAATTTCATATATAAAACACAATTAGGAATGATATTATGAACGCAAATAAAATATTAATAGTAGATGATCATTCGCTTTTAGTAGACTCACTAAAGATGGCCTTAGAGTCTAAAAAATATGAGATAGTAGGAACTGTAAAGGACGCAGAGCTATCACTTGTTTATTGCCAAAGATTACAACCAAATTTGGTTATAATGGATGTTCTAACTGAGAATAACTCAGATGGAATAAAAGCGTGTGAGAACATTAAAACTAAATATCCTAATATAAGAGTGCTTGTTATGACAGGATTTAATGAAACAAGCTTTATTTTAAGAGCTCAAAAGGCTAAAGCTGATGGCTTTATTTATAAGGATAAGCCACTTTCTGAAATTATTGAGCAAATAGAATTATGTCTTGTTGGTAAGGGTACATTTCCAGAATATGATATGCCAGAAGAAATACATCTTACTCCAAGAGAACTAGATGTACTTAATGAAATATGTGCAGGTAAAACAAGAAAGGAAATAGCTAAAGCTCTATTTGTATCTGAAGATACAGTAAAAAGCCATATAGCTAATTTATTTATAAAAACTAAGACAACATCGAAAGCAGAACTAGCAATTTATGCTATCTCAAACGGTTTAGTTTCAAAGCAAAAATAAAAAAGAAAAGAGGAATTCTCCTCTTTTCTATTAACAAAACAAAACAGAAATTACGTTATCAGCCATATCTAGGGATAAAAAGGATATGGTTTCTATGAACATCTATATTTTAAACTGAAAAAGCGAAAAAAAATATCACCCATTTGGGTGGTATTTTATTTTTTCTATTAATTTTAATTAATATCTATTAATATAACGTTCAATTTCCCATCTAGAAACATGTCTTCTGAATTCATTCCATTCTTGACGCTTTGCCTCTAGCATTTTTTCAGTTATATGGTTACCCATAGCTTCCTTCATAAGGTTATCATGCTTGAATTCTCTCATAGCCTCAAATAGGTTAGCTGGAAGCTCTGATACGCCCATAGCCTCACGCTCTTCATCAGTACAAGCATATAGGTTTTCATAAATTGGATCAACCTTCTTGCAGTTACCATCAATACCATCTAAGCCAGCACGTAGGATTACAGCTAAAGCTAAATATGGGTTAGAAGCAACATCTACTGAACGTACCTCAGTTCTAGTTTTCTTTCCACGAGCAGCTGGAATACGAATCATTGTTGATCTATTTGAATCTGACCAAGAAATATAGCATGGTGCTTCAAATCCTGGAACGATTCTCTTATATGAATTAACAATTGGGTTTGTGATGAAGCAGAAGCCCTTAGCATGAGCAATAATACCTGAAATCCAATTTAATGCAACTTGTGATAATTGGTTAGGTGTATTCTCATCGAAGAATGCATTCTTACCATCGTTTGTAACCAAAGAGCAGTTAACATGCATACCTGAACCATTGATTCCTTCAACTGGCTTTGGCATAAATGTTGCATGTAATCCATGACGACGTGCAATATTCTTAACTACTAGCTTAAATGTTTGAACCATATCAGCTGCCTCAACAGCAGAATTGAATTGGAAATTAATTTCATGTTGACCTGTTGAAACTTCATGGTGTGCAGCTTCAATAACAAATCCAATCTTTTGAAGCTCAAGTACAATGTCTCTTCTACAATCCTCTGCAGAATCGACTGGAGCTAAGTCAAAGTATCCACCGTGATCATTAAATTCAAGTGGGTAGTTAACTTCGCCCTTTTCATTTAATTTAAATAAGAAGAATTCAGGCTCAATACCACAATTGAATGCCTTATATCCTCTTTTCTTCATTTCCTCTAAATTTCTTTTTAATACTCCACGAGGGTCTCCTTCAAATGGAATGTGCTTTCCACCCTCTCCTGGTTGGTATACATCACAGATAAATCTAGCAACCTTACCATAAGTTGTGTTTTCCCAAGATAATACTAAGAAAGTATCTAGATCTGGATGTAAGAACATATCTGCCTCGAAAATACGTACGAATCCTTCAATAGAAGAACCATCGAACATTACTTGATTTTCAAGTGCATCTTCTAGTCTAGTGACTGGAATTTCGACATTCTTTAGCATTCCAAGCATATCTGTAAACATCATACGGATATATCTAATGTTTTCCTCCTTGCAAATGCGTCTAATGTCCTCTTTTGTAAATCTACTCATATTATTCCTCCAAAGTTTATAATATTTATACTAGATAAAAAATAAAGAGGTCGCATGAAAAAATGCCACCTCGCTAAAGTCATATCTAATATAAGAGCCCCATTGCTCATATCCATAATACTACTATATAATATACGAGTCAAACTAAATTTTTAATTTAGTAATAAAAATGAATTTGAAAAAACAATTGATTTATTCTAACTCTTGTGTTAAAATTAACGAGCATTTTGTAAAAATGCCCTTGCCTAGATTCCTATTCTAGGCCAAAAGACCACAAGGAGGTAAAGAAATAATGAGAAAATACGAGGTTATGTACATTCTACGTTCAGATTTAGATCAAGACGCAATTAAGGCTGAAGTTGAAGCAACTAAGGCAATTTTTACTTCTAATGATTCTAAAGTTTTAGATGTTAAGGAATGGGGCTTAAGAGAATTAGCTTATGAAATTCAACATAATAGAAAAGGTTATTATGTTGTAATGAACGTTGAAGCAACTAAAGAAGCTGTTAACGAATTCAACCGTATTGCTGGATATAGCGAAAAGATTATTCGTCATATCGTTGTAGCTGACGGTGAGTAGGAGGTAGTCTATGAATAGAGTATCTTTAATTGGTAGAATAACTAGAGACCCTGAGGTACGTTATTCTCAAGCAGGTGTTGCTTTTCTAAGCTTCTCTATCGCAGTTGATAGACAACAAAGAGATGCTAATGGCCAAAGACAAGCAGATTTCATTAATTGTACTGCATTTGGTCAACAAGCAGATTTCATGGGACGTTATATTAAGAAAGGCTTTATGATTGCTGTATGCGGAAGACTTCAAACTAGAAGCTACCAAGATCAACAAGGCCAAACAAGATATACAATGGATGTTATAGTTGATCAAGTTGAAAATTTAACTCCAAGAGAAATTGGAGCTCAACCTCAACAACAACCAGCTGGCAATTTCCAAAACCCAAATGCTTATAAAGCTCAACCACAATATCAAAATCAATATCAAGGATACAATAATCCATCTTATGGTGCTAATAATCAATCTTATCAACCACAAGATATTCGTCCTCAAGATGATATTGAAATAGAGTCTTCTTCAATAGAAGTTGACGATTCTGATTTACCATTCTAAATTTGAAAGGAGAAAATACTATGCAACAAAATCGTAGAAATGATCGCGATGGTCAACGTCGTGGTCGTAAAAAAGTTTGCTATTTCACAGCAAACCATATCGAGCACATTGATTATAAAGATGTAGACTTATTAAAGAAGTATATTACTGATAGAGGTAAAATTTTACCTAGAAGAGTAACTGGTACATCTGCTAAATATCAAAGAAAGCTTGCTATTGCTATTAAGCGTGCAAGACATATGGCATTATTACCATTCGTAAAAGACTAGTAATTGTTTGTGTGAAGTGACACAATCACTCGCAAGAAAATGACATAAAACATAAGTATGAATGACCTTGTCAATTTTGGCAGGGTCTTTTATTTTTGTCTTACCTTGACATTAGGGGATATACACCCTATAATGTTTGCTGAAAGGTATTTGGGATTAAAACGGTTATGCAAAAGGCAATTAAATTGGTTCTTAAAGAAAATACAACTTTTGATTTAGTATTTTTGGATGGTTCTGTAAAAAGATATGATATCTTATCATTAGCAGACAAATTTCCACAACTAAATGAATTAAAGAATAGAAAACTATTTTTAAAGGGTCGTTTATTTGGGTGGAGTGGTGTCTATTGGAATTCAGAATTAGATATATCTGCAGAAACGGTATATTATGATGGATTAGATGTTACTAATGAGTATGACAATGCTAAAATTTCGA
>JAEEHU010000048.1 GCA_016280975.1 Acholeplasmatales bacterium
TTAAAAATCATAGAAAACCTAAATATAGTGCTCGTGAATATACTCGTTGTGAGCGTTGTGGTCGTCCACATGCTGTAATCAGTAAATTCAAGTTATGCCGTATTTGTTTCCGTGAATTAGCATACAAAGGTCAAATTCCAGGCGTTAAAAAGTCTAGCTGGTAATTTAGATTAAGAAGGAGGAAAAGTAATATGACAGATCCAATTGCAGATATGTTAACTCGTATAAGAAATGCAAATCAAATGCGTCGTGAGACTGTAGTAGTTCCTAGTTCTAAAGTTAAGACAGCTATTTTAACTGTTTTAAAGAATGAGGGATACATTGCAAATTTTGAAGTATCAAAAGATCTTAAGAGTGAAACAACTATCACATTAAAATATACTGAGAACAACCAAAGAGTAATCAAGGGTGTAAAGAGAATTTCTAAACCAAGTTTAAAAGTTTATTCAAAAGCTGAGGATTTACCTCAAGTATTAAACGGACTTGGCGTAGCTATAATCTCAACTTCTCAAGGAATTATGTCTGATAAAGAAGCACGTAAGCAAAAAATCGGTGGAGAAGTTTTAGCTTACGTTTGGTAATACTAAAAAAATAATAAAATAGAAAGATAAAAGAGGTGTTTTAGATGTCTCGTATTGGTAATAAGGCAGTTAACATCCCTGCCGGCGTTACAGTAACTAAGAATGATTCAAACTTAGTAACAGTAAAAGGCCCTAAGGGAGAGCTTAGCTTTCAATTCAATAACGAACTAGAAATAAGCGTTAATGCAACAGAGGTTGCAGTTAAACGTCCAAATGATACTAAAGAGATGAAGGCACTTCATGGTACAACTCGTGCTTTATTAAATAATATGGTTAAAGGTGTATCTGAGGGCTTCAAGAAGCAACTAGAAATCAACGGTGTTGGTTATCGTGCTGCTTTACAAGGTAACAAGTTAGTTTTATCTGCTGGTTACTCTCACAATGTTGAGATGGTTATACCTGCAGGTTTAAAGGTAGAATTACCTAAGAATACTAATATTATCATTTCAGGTATTGATAAGCAATTAGTTGGTCAATTTGCGGCAGAGATTCGTGAAGTACGTAAGCCAGAACCATATAAAGGTAAGGGTATTAAGTATGATTACGAAACTATTCGTCGTAAGGAAGGTAAAACTGCTAAGAAGTAGTAGGAAAGGAGTACTAATATGATTAATAAAGTTTCAAAGAATGCAACTCGTCAAAAGAGACATTTACGTATTCGTCAAAGTTTAAATGGAACACCATCTAAACCAAGACTTAACGTTTTCCGTTCAAATAAGCAAATTTATGCTCAAATCATTGATGATACAACTGGTAAGACTTTATGTAGTGCTTCTTCACTAGATAAGGAAATCAAGTTAGATAATGGTTCTAATGTAAATGCAGCAACTGAAGTTGGTACTTTAGTAGCTAAGCGTGCATTAGCATTAAATATCGAAGCTGTAGTCTTTGATCGTGGTGGTTACTTATACCATGGACGTGTTAAGGCTTTAGCAGAAGCAGCAAGAGCTGCTGGATTAAAGTTCTAAGGAGGATATACAGATGGATAAGAATCAACGTAATGAAGTTCAAGAGCCAGAATTCGAAGAGCGTGTAGTTACTATTAATCGTGTAACAAAGGTTGTTAAGGGTGGTAGACGTTTCCGTTTTGCTGCTTTAGTCGTTGTTGGCGATAAGAAGGGTAACGTAGGCTTCGGTACAGGTAAGGCAAACGAAGTACCTGATGCTATCAGAAAGGCTGTTGAATCAGCAAAGAAAAATATAATTACAGTTGCTATCAAAAATACAACTATTCCTCATACAGTAACAGGCGTATACGGTGCTGGTAGAGTATTCTTAGCTCCTGCTGCTCCAGGTACAGGAGTTATCGCTGGTGGTCCAGTTCGTGCTGTTGTTGAATTAGCTGGTATTTCAGATATTTTATCAAAATCATTGGGTTCAGCTACACCTATTAATGTAGTTAGAGCAACAATAGAAGGGTTAAAGCAATTAGAGACTGTTGAACAAGTTGCTGCAAGACGTGGTAAGACAGTTGAAGAGCTTTTAGGATAAGATTATGTATAAGATTACTTTAGTTAAGAGTTTAAGCGGTCGTAAGCCAAATCAAGTTGCTACATGCAAGGCATTAGGTTTAACTAAGATTGGTAAGACTGTTGTTAAAGAGGAAAATGATGCAATAAAAGGTATGATTGTTACTATAGCTCATATGGTAAAGGTTGTACAAGAATAATAAAGGAGGTACCTACGAAATGTTAAATGAATTAAAACCTGTTAGTGGTGCTAGACATTCAAAGAAGCGTCTTGGTCGTGGAATTGGTAGCGGTCAAGGTAAGACAGCTGGTAAGGGTTCTAAAGGTCAAAATGCTCGTTCAGGCGGCGGCGTTCGTCCAGGCTTCGAAGGAGGTCAATTACCTTTATTCCAACGTTTACCAAAGAGAGGCTTCCACAATTTTACAAAGGTTGAATATGCAATCGTTAATGTATCTGAATTAAACAAGTTCAGAGCAGGTTCAACTGTTACAATTGATACACTAATCGAAAATGGATTAGTTAAAGACGTTAAAGACGGTGTTAAGATTTTAGGTAATGGAGAATTAACTAAGAAATTGACTGTAAAGGCAAATAAATTCTCTGAATCTGCTAAGAAGGCTATTGAAGCTCTTGGTGGAAAAGCTGAGGAGATTTAATTTTGTTAAATAAAGTAAAGTTAATCTTTAGCAATCGTGAGATTGTTCTAAAGATATTAATTACTTTTGCTTTACTGTTAGTTTTCAAGGCTGGAACATATATTCCCATTCCGTTAATTGATACAGACAATGTTAGATATGTGGTATCAGGCAATGACTTCCTAACAGTATTAAATGCCTTTTCAGGCGGTGGATTGAGTAACTTCTCAATCCTTGCATTAGGTATTTCGCCATACATCACAGCGTCAATTGTTATACAAATGCTTCAAATGGTAATTCCTAAGTTTAAGGAATGGAGCGAATCTGGTGAAGTAGGTAAGCAAAAGCTTAACCGCTGGACTAGATATACTACAGTAGTAATAGCAATGATACAAGCCTTGTTAATAATATTCAGCTTAGGTTCTAAGCCTGAAAATATTTTACAAGCAACAGTATTAGAGCATAATAATATCTATTGGTTATTCTATATCTACATGGCAATAATTATTACTGCAGGTTCTGCATTTACAATGTGGCTTGCTGATTTAATTACTCGTCATGGTGCAGGTAATGGATCATCAATGATAATTATGGCAGGTATTATTTCTTCAATCCCTTCAATGTTTGCAACACTTGGAAATACATTCCTTGGCGCAAACTTCAGTGGATTAAATCTATTCTTCTTCATATTAATCTGCGTATTATACGTAGCATTAATAGTAGGAGTAGTATTCTTCGAAGGAGCAGTAAGAAAGGTTCCTGTTCAATATGCAAACCGTCAGGCTGGTCAACAAGGATCAGATATTCCTATTAAGTTAAATAGTGCAAATGTTATTCCAGTAATCTTTGCTTCAACTATTTTATCAATACCACTTACTATAATTGGTGTTATGGGATTAACAACTGACACATCAACAGGTGCTTTCTGGGTAAATCAATTTTTCTCAACAAGCCAACCTATTGGTATTGCGTTATACATTATATTAATTGTATTCTTTAGCTTTTTCTATTCATTCATGCAAGTTGACCCAGAGCAAATTGCAGATAACTTAGAAAAGCAAGGTGCATTTATTCCAGGATATCGTCCTGGTGAGGATACAAAGCGTCAATTATCTAAAATGCTATTTAGAATCACTCTAATTGGTTCTGCATATTTAGTAATTCTTGCTATGATCCCAATTATTGTTTCATTATCTTTTGGCTTAGGCTCATCAGTTACTATTGGTGGTACATCAATGATCATCATTGTCGGTGTTGCAATCGAGACTCTACGTCAACTTGAAACACAGGCTGAGACTAAGGATTACCAAGGATTCTTAGGTTAATTAAGGAGGACATCATAATGAAGTTATTAATTATGGGTAGACCTGGCGCAGGTAAGGGTACTCAAGCTGTAAATATTAAGGAATATTATAAAATCCCTCATATTTCAACAGGAGATATGTTCCGCGCTGCTATTAAAAATGAAACAAAGCTTGGTCTTTTAGCTAAGAGCTATATGGACAAAGGCGGACTAGTACCAGATGAAGTAACAATCGGTATAGTAGAAGAAAGATTACTTGAAGATGATTGTAAGAATGGATTCCTACTTGATGGTTTCCCAAGAACAATCAATCAAGCAATCGCATTAGATAGCTTTTTAACTAAAAACGGAGTTAAGCTAGATGCAGTTTTAGATGTAAATGTAAAACCTGAAATTCTAGTTAGACGTATGGTAGGAAGAAGAGTATGTAAGACTTGTGGTGCAACATTCCATGTAGAATTCAATGCACCAAAGGTTGAAGGCATTTGTGATAATTGTGGTTCACAATTAATCCAAAGAGCTGATGATACTGAGGCTACTGCAAAGAATCGTTTAGAAGTATACGATAATAATACAGCTCCACTTTTAGAGTATTATAAGAAGCAAAACATTTTAAAAACTGTTGATGGTGATCAACCATTAGATAAAGTTTTTGATGATATTAAGGCTGTACTTGGTGCTTAACATATGATTGAAATCAAAAGTGAACGAGAAATTGGTTTGCTTAAAGAGGCAAGTCGTATTGTCGCACTATGTTTAGAAACATTAAAAGATCACATAAAGCCAGGTGTATCAACTATGGAATTAAATGATATCTGTGAAAGAATCATTTTAGAAAATGGTTGTGTTCCTTCATGCAAAGGCTATGAAGGATTTCCTGCGACTATATGTGCATCAGTTAACGAAGTTGTTGTTCATGGTATTCCTTCAAAAAAGCAAATACTAAAAAATGGAGATGTCATTTCTGTTGATTTAGTTTGTTCATATAAGGGATATCATGGAGATTCAGCTTACACTTATAAGGTTGGAAATGTATCACCTGATGTAGAAAAGCTTTTAGAAGTTACAGAGGGTGCTCTATATGAAGGAATCAGTAAAATTAAAGATGGAGTTCACCTTGGCGATATAGAAAGTGCAATTGGTGATTTCATTAAACCACATGGTTATGGTATAATAGATTCGTTTACTGGTCATGGCATAGGTAGAGGTATGCACGAAGAACCAAATATTTTCAATTTTGGCACTAAAGGTGAAGGACCAATCCTAAGAGAAGGAATGGTTTTAGCAATAGAGCCTATGGTTGCTTTAGGTACAGGTAAGGTTAGAATTTTAAAGGATGGCTGGAGCGCAGTTACTAAGGATGGTAAAAAAAGTGCTCATTTCGAACACACAGTTGTTGTTAGAAAAGATGGCTATGAAATACTAACTAAGCTTTAATATGATTAGGAGGCTAATTAAATGGCAAAAAAAGACGATGTAATTGAGATGGAAGGTAAAGTTGAAGATGTTTTACCTAACACACAATTTATTGTAACATTAGAAAATGGTCATCAGGTTAAAGCCCACGTTTCTGGTAAAATCCGCATGAATAACATACGCATTTTACCAGGTGATAAGGTAACAATAGAGTTATCAACATATGATTTAACACGTGGAAGAATTACTTATAGACATAAATAATTATTGGAGGGCAAATATAATGAAAGTAAGACCATCAGTAAAACCAATTTGTGATAAATGCAAGGTTATCAAGCGTAAAGGCCGTGTAATGGTAATCTGCGAAAATCCAAAACATAAACAAAGACAAGGATAAAATTAGGAGGTGCGAAAAGGATTATGGCACGTATTGCAGGAGTAGATATTCCAAATGAAAAGAGAGTAGTTATTTCTTTACAATATATCTATGGTATTGGAGAAACAACATCAAAGAAGATTTTAAAAGATGCGGGTGTTTCAGAAGACATTCGTACTAAGGATTTAACTGAAGAACAATTAAGTTCAATTCGTTCTCAAGTTACAAAGTATAAAGTAGAAGGTGATCTTCGTAGAGAAGTTGCCTTAAATATTAAGCGTTTAATGGAAATTGGTTGCTATAGAGGTATGCGTCATCGTAAGGGTTTACCTGTAAGAGGACAAAATACAAGAAACAATGCACGTACTCGTAAGGGTCCAAGACATACTATAGCTAACCACAAGAAGTAATAGGAGGAAAATATGGCACGTAAGGTTACAAAACGTCGTGTGAAGAGAAACGTACCAGCAGGTGTAGCTCATATTCATTCGACTTTCAATAATACAATAGTTACTATCACTGACCCTCAAGGAAATGTAATTTCTTGGAGCAGTGCTGGTGCATTAGGCTTTAAGGGTAGTCGTAAGTCAACTCCTTTTGCCGCTCAAATGGCTGCTGAAGCTGCTGCTAAATCTGCAGTAGATCAAGGTGTTAGCAAGGTTGAAGTATCAGTTAAGGGACCTGGTCAAGGTCGTGAAGCAGCTATTCGTTCATTAGCTGTAGCTGGTCTTGAAATCACAGCTATCACTGATGTAACACCAGTTCCACACAATGGTTGTCGTCCACCAAAGCGTCCTAGAGGATAATATTTGGTTGTACTGGTTAAAACTTAATAATTTTTAACTTATAATAAAAAAACAGGAGGCCCATTAATGAAGGATTTAAAATTTGAAAAACCAAGAACAAGTGTAGAGGAAGTATCAGAAGGCGGAAAGTACGGTAAATTCGTAGTTGCGCCACTAGAAGTAGGATTTGGTATTACATTAGGTAATGCTTTACGTAGAACTTTACTTTCATCTTTACCAGGTGCTGCAATTGCTAACGTTAAGATCGATGGCGCTGAGCATGAATTTCAAAATGTTGACGGCGTTGTTGAAGATGTTATCACAATCATTCTTAACTTAAAGAGAGTAGTAGTATCTGTTGATTCAGATGATCCTAAATTCGAAAAGGTTGTAGAAATCGAGAAGGGTGAAGGCGAAGTAACAGCAGCTGATATTATTCACGATAATGACATCAAAATCATTAATCCTGAGCAACATATCGCAACAGTTGCACAAGGCGGAAACTTACATATGTTCTTAACAATTCGTCGTGGAGTTGGTTTTGTAAGCTCTGTTCAAAATAAAGAATTCACAAGAAGTGTTGGTGTAATTGCAATTGACTCAATTTATACACCAATCGTCAATGTTGCATTCAATTCTGAAAAGATTCGTGTAGACGGTCAAACTTTTGATAAGCTTACTGTTGAAGTTACAACTAATGGCTCAATTACTGCTAAGGAAGCAATCGCATACGCATCTAAGATGATGATTGAGCATTTAAATGTTATTGTTGAATTAAGCGATACTGCATCTGACATTGATTTCATGATTGAAGCTGAAGATGACAGTCAAAATCGTAAGCTTGAAATGTCAATTGAAGAATTAGACTTAACTGTTCGTTCATTCAACTGCTTAAAGAGAGCTAATATCAATACAGTTCAACAATTATCTGAGAAATCTGAGGAAGACATGATCAAGGTTAGAAATCTTGGTAGAAAGTCTTTAAAGGAAATCAAAGAAAAGCTTGAAACTTTAGGTTTAAGTTTCAAGAAAAACTAAAATCTTAAAAGGAGATAATGTATCATGGCATATAGTAGATTACGTCGTAGTTCAGACCAAAGAAAAGCATTACTTCGTGACTTAGTTACAGATTTAATTCTTAATGGTAAGATTGAAACTACAGTTGCTAAGGCAAAGGAATTAAAGCGTCTTGCAGATAAGATGGTAACATTAGGTAAGACAAATACACTTCATTCTCGTCGCCAAGCAGCAGCTTTCATTCGTTTTGAAAAGGATGAAGAAGGAAATTTCGCAGTTCAAAAGCTATTTAATGAAATTGCTCCAAAGTATGCAACACGTAATGGTGGTTATACAAGAGTAATTAAGACTGGTTTCCGTAGAGGAGACGCAGCTCCAATGGCTATTATTGAATTTGTTGAAGCTTAATTTTATAACTAGCAACGATGCACAATTATATTGTGCATCTTTTTTCTTTTTTTAATTAAAATATGTTGAACATTTTATTTTTTTTGTAAACATCTATGATATAATAGTAAAGTAGAAAAATTTTTTAATTATGGAGAAGGAAAAAATGATAAAGAAATTAAAAGAATTTGATCCTGAAATTTTCGGGGCAATCGAAGATGAGTTTACTCGTCAAAGAACTCATATTGAGTTAATAGCATCAGAAAACTTTGTATCTCGTGCAGTACTTGAAGCACAAGGTTCAATCCTAACAAACAAATACGCAGAAGGCTATAGTGGAAAAAGATACTATGGTGGTTGCGAGAATGTTGATGTTATCGAAACATTAGCTATTGAACGTGCATGCAAGCTATTTAATGCTAATTTCGCAAATGTTCAACCACATTCAGGAGCATCAGCTAACCTAGCTGCATATAATGCTATTTTAATGCCAGGTGATAAGATTTTAGGTATGTCACTTGATGCAGGAGGACATTTAACTCATGGTTATTCTGTTAATTTCTCTGGTAAAATGTATAAAGCTGTTAACTACGGATTAAAGCCAAATGGTTATATTGACTACGAAGCAGTAGAAAAAATCGCTTTAGAAGAGCTTCCTAACGTAATAGTTGCAGGAGCATCAGCTTATCCAAGAATCATTGATTTCAAGAAATTTAGAGAAATCGCTGATAAGGTATCAGCTAAGGCTGAGCGTAAGTGCTATTTCATGGTTGATATGGCTCACATTGCAGGATTAGTTGCTGCAGGCTTACATCCAAATCCAATTGAATATGCTGATATCGTTACAACAACTACACACAAGACTTTACGTGGTCCTCGTGGTGGTATGATTTTAACTAACGATGAGGCGCTTGCTAAGAAGATTAACTCAAGTGTATTCCCAGGATGCCAAGGTGGACCTTTAATGCATGTTATTGCTGCCAAGGCAGTTGCATTTAAGGAAGCTTTAGATCCATCTTTTAAGGAATATGCAACACAAATTGTTAAGAACTGTAAGGCACTTGCTGATGAATTAACTAGATTAGGCTATAAGCTAGTTTCTGGTGGAACAGATAACCACCTAATCCTAGTTGATATCTTTGGTAGTGTTGGTATCACAGGTAAGAAAGCTGAAGGTATCCTACATTCAGTTAATATCACAGCTAATAAGAATGCTATTCCAGGAGATACTCAAAAGCCAACTGTAACTTCAGGCTTAAGATTAGGTACAGCTGCAGTTACAAGCCGTGGATTCAAAGAGGAAGACATGGTTAAGGTTGCTAACTGGATTGATAGAGCATTAAAGAACAAGGATTCTGAAGAAGAATTAGCTAAGATTCAAAACGAAGTTTTAAGCTTAATGAAGAATCATCCATATTTAGAAGACTAATTTAATAAATATGACTTGATTCATAATTACACAAAGGGGTGTTATTATGATAAAGATTTTTGTATTATCAAAGGATATATCATTTGTAAGAAGTCTTGATGATTCCTTAGATAGAATAAAATATAATTCAAAAGCGATATTAGATGTAAATCCATATGAGCTTTATAATTATTCTCTATCTAATAAGGCAGACTTTCTAATAATTCATAACAGCTATTTATCAGGCTACTATAAATTATTTGATATTCTACTTACAAATAATAATCTAAAGGTAATATATGTCAGTGACATACTTGATTATGAGCCACTTTATAATGCTGAATCAAATATCAGATTTTATAAGATGAAATCTACAAATATAAATGCTATCAATAATGTCATTGATATTATGAATAAGGATTTTGAAATATATAATTCTATTAATTTAGAATTAATGAAGTATAAAGAAAAGATAGAAGAAGAAAAACTAATCAGAAAAGCAAAATTGTTATTAATGGAAGAAAAATCCATTAACGAGGAAGAAGCCTATAAGTATATTTTAAAGAGATCCATGGACGAAAGGATTTCTAAATCTTTAGTAGCAAAAAACATTTTGCTTAAAGGGGGAAAATAAAGATGATAGCTAAGACTAGGCAGATAGCTAATATTAGACATCTGACTAATAGTTTACCAACTGTAAGATATGTTGATCCTGAATATGTATATATAGCTATTACAAACGCTAGATGTTCTGAAGGTGAATGCTATGTTAAGGTTGGCGATAAAGTAAAGGTTGGTCAAGTTATTGGTTTAAGAAAAGGACCTTTCTTTGAACAACCATTCCACTCAACTGTATCAGGTGAGGTTGTTGGATTCGTTAAGAAGTTCCATAGAAGTGGAAAGCTTACTGAATTCGTTCAAATCAAGAATGATAAAAAAGATACAAACGATGAATCTATTTTTGAAAGATCAGATGAGGAGATTGCTAAATTAACTAGAGAGGACTTCGTAGAAATTACAAAGAAGTGCTCACTTGTAGGTTTAGGTGGTTCTTCATTCCCAACATATATTAAGTTTCAAACAACAGATCCTATTGATACAATCTGTATTAACGGTATCGAATGTGAACCATATCTATCAGCTGACCACAGAATGATTCTTGAGCATCCAAGAAGAATTATTCAAGGTTCTCTATACGCTCTACAAGCATTTAAGGCTAAGAAAGTAGTTATTTGTATTAAGAAGAAGTATCAAGACCTATATGATACTTTAACTGCTGAATTAACAAGATTCCCAGATGATACTCCAGTATTTGTTAAGCGTGTTGGAAATTATTATCCACAAGGCTGGGAAATTGAAATGATTAAGACTGGTCTTGGAATTAAGGTTCCAGCTGGTACTTTACCTGCAAAGCTTGGAGTAATGGTATTCAATGTATCAACTATTGCAGGCTTATGGAGAGCTATTAAGTGGAATCAACCAGTATTAAAGAGAAACTTCACTTTAACTGGTGATGGTATTAAAACTCCAACAAACTTCCGTTTACGTATTGGTACATCACTTCAAGAGATTATTGCTCAATGTGGTGGATATGTAAATGAAGATAAGAATAAGGTATTAATCCTTGGTGGACCAATGATGGGTGCTAACCTAGTTAGAGATGATGCGGTTATCACTAAGACATGTACATCTTGTATTATTCTTGATGAGCGCCCTGAGGTAGAAGAGCCATGTGTTAGATGCTCATCTTGTGTATATTCTTGTCCAGCAGGCTTACAACCAGTTCAAATTATGCAAGCTGTAAAGAATAATGACAAAGAAGCATTAAAGACTAAGCTTAATATTAAATCATGTATTTTATGTGGTATGTGCTCATATACATGTACTTCAAAAATCCATTTAACTGATTATTGTCGTAAGGCAAAGAAAATGGCAATGTAGGGAGGGGTAGAATGAAACTTGTAGCACAATCTTCTCCATACATCCGTAAGAATGTATCAGTTGCTAGAATGATGGCAGATGTAATCATTGCATTACTACCTGTTACAATCTTCGCACTAGTACAAAATGGTTGGAATGGAATTTATGTATTATTAATATCAGTAGTAACAATGTTATTCTTTGAGATTTTATGTCATGGAATAATAAATTGGCCTAAGGGAATGAAATTCAAGGAATTATTCTCTAAGGAAGGATTTAAAAATATAAAGGCTAAATATACAGTAAATAATATTCTAGCTCCACTTATTTCTGCAATTATATTTGCATTAATAATGCCAGCTGGATGTAATTGGTATGTAGTATTTACTGGTGCAATATTTGGTATAGTTATTGGTAAAATGGTATTTGGTGGCTTGGGTAACAATATATTTAACCCAGCTGCAGTCGGAAGAATATTTGCAACTATCTGCTTTGGTAGCCAAATTGGAAGTGCAAATTTAACTTCTGGTGGTGCATTAATCGTATCAGCAGGTGCAACTCCACTTGCCTTAACTAAGGGTTCACTTGGAACTATGCCTTATTCACTTCTTGATTTATTCATTGGTAATGTTCCTGGTGCAATGGGTGAAGTATCAGTATTATTAATTCTAATTGGTGCTTTATATTTATTTATAAGAAGATCTGCAGATATTAGAGCTTTCTTAGGCTTTATAGGTTCATTTGCAATCTATATGCTAATAGCTGCAATTAGTTATTTAAAGATTGATTCAACAGTAAATGTTGCTGAAATTTGGATCTATCAATTAATGAGTGGTGGTGTATTCTTCGGTGCTGTATATATGATTACAGACCCAGTAACATCTCCAACATCTAAATATGGTAGAGTATTACATGGTATAATAGCAGGTTCTATTACAGCATTAATTAGAATTTGTGGTGCATATCCAGAAGGTGTTGCATTCTCAATTCTAATTGCTAACCTAATGGCACCTTGTATTGATTACTTCATGAGAGGTAAGCCAAATACTTATACATGGAAGCAATGCTTATTTACATCTATAGCAGTAATAGTAGTAGCTTGTATTATTTCTGCAACAGTGATGGGAGGTTGGTTCTAATGAAGAATTATTCTAAGATCGCATTAGTATTAGCCTCAATAGCACTTATTTGTGCAGCAATTATCGCATCTATTAATTTACTTACATCAGGTAAAATTAGAGAAAACGAAGCCAATACAAAGGCTTCAACAATTGAAGTAATTTATAGTGACTTTGATAAAGATAAGTCATTTGAGCAATCAAAGGAAGATTTAAAGGCTTTAGGTGTTGAGGCTGATAGCGTTGAATCTGCATTTGTTGCAAAGGATAGCAATGATAATTTAATTGGATATGTATTTACTGTAACTGGTAAAAATGCATATGGTACAATTTCATTAATGGTTGCAGTTGAAGAAAATGTTAATGGTGAATTATTTGTTCATCAAGTTGAATTCTTAACAAATGATCAATCATATTCATCAACAGTAGCTGAGCATGTAAAGAATAGCTATCATACAATTGGTAAGAAAAAAGCAGTATTAAATCCATATTCAAGTGGTGAAGCACAAGTAATTGGTGATTTATCAGAAGCAGATATTAATGATGAAAATACTGTTAATGTTAAATGTGGTGCTACATTCGGTGCTACACTTGTTAGAACTTTAGTTTTAGATGCCCTAAAGGCAGCTGAAAAGGAGGCGATCTAATATGGAAACAACTAATAAAGTATCAGCAAAGAAGGTTTTCCTTCAAGGTCTTATTACTGAAAATCCAATATTTGTATCCCTTCTAGGTATGTGTCCTACACTTGCTACAACTAAATCAGTTGAAGCAGCGCTAGGTATGGGTATGTTAGTATTATTGACACTAATTGGTTCAAATGTATTAATTTCTTTATTAAGAAAGATTATTCCAAGTGAAGTAAAGATTCCTTGCTACATTATAATAATCGCAACATTCGTTACAATTATTAAGATGCTAACACAGGCCTTTATTCCAGCATTATATTCATCACTTGGTGTATTTATATCTCTAATAGTTGTTAACTGTATAATCTTAGGTAGAGCAGAAGCATTCGCTTCTAAAAATGGACCTAAGGCATCATTCTTCGATGCATTAGGAACAGGCTTAGGATTTACTATTGCACTTTGTGTTATCGCATTTATTAGAGAATTTGTAGGAACAGGTGCTTTATCATTTGGTGTATATTTCCCAATTGGTATTGAACTTTCTTGGCAAATCTTCCCTGCTGATTATGCAATTTCAATCTTTGTTCAATCAGCTGGTGGTTTCTTAACATTAGGTATCGTCTTAGCATTCTTAGCTTGGCGTAAGAATAGAAAAGAAGATGCTAAGCTTGCTGCTGAAAAGGCAAGAATAGAAGAATTAAAGGCTAAGAAGGCTGAAGAGCTAAGATTAAAGAAGGAAGCCGAAGAAAAGGCTAAGCTTGAAGCTGAGGCAAAAGCAAATGATGCTAAGCCTGAGGCTGAGGTAGTAGAAAAGCCTCAAGCTGATGATAAAAAGGAGGTAGCATAGTATGGGATATATTATTACTTTCCTTTTAGCAATTGTAAATGCAATGTTAATCAATAACGTTACATTATCAAGATTCTATGGTATTTGTCCATTCTTAGGTGTATCAAAGAAAACATCTAGTGCACTAGGTATGGGTGTTGCCGTAACATTAGTAATTATTTTAGCTGCTGCTATTTGTTGGCCAATTTACCAACTATTAGCTTTAGCTGGAATTACATTTATGGATACAATTACTTATATTTTAGTAATTGCATCACTAGTTCAATTAATTGAAATGATTATAAAGAAGTATTCTCCATCTTTATATAAGTCACTAGGAGTTTATCTTCCATTAATCACAACAAACTGTGCCGTATTAGGTGTTGCACAAGGTAATACAGATCAAGCATTATCATTTGGTCAATCAATGGCTAACGCTATTGGTACTGGTTTAGGATTTGCATTAGTAATATTCATTTTCTCAACTATTAGATACCGTCTTGATGCATCTAATACTCCAAGAGCATTTAAGGGTATTCCTATCGCCTTAATAACTGCCGCTTTAATGGCAATGGCATTCTTAGGATTCTCAGGAATGATTAAATAATGAATGTATATTTAATTATAAGTATTGCTTTAATTTCATTCTTTATAATTGTATTCTTTGTAACATTTATCATTAATAGAAAAACCCCACTTCCAAAAGGCTGTGAGGATATTAAGATATCTGAGGAAAACTGTAGTACTTGTAAGGTTACAGACTGTACTTTAAAGCAAAGATTTAATATAGAAGAAATTAAAGATGAAGTTAAAGAAGAAATAGATAATGAGAAAATGGAGGAAGATGAGTAATTATGCAAATATTATGGGCAGTATTAATTTTAACTATACTTGGTTTATTATTTGGATTTGGTCTTGCAATTGCATCAAAAATATTCCATGTTGATGTTGATACAAGAATAGAAGATATCACTGCAATACTTCCTAATGCTAACTGTGGTGCTTGCGGATTCCCAGGATGTGCTGGCTTCGCAGAGGCAATAGTAGAAGGTAAGGCAGAAAACTTAAGTCAATGTAAGCCTGGTGCTAAATCAGGTAAGCCTGAGGCTATTAGAAAATATTTGGACGAGCATCCAAATCCAGATGGAAGTATAAATCCAATAAAAGTAAAATAATAAAGAAAAAGAATATGGAAAACCCATATTCTTTTTTATCTTATTAAATTATTGGACGCTTAAAATGACCATGAGTTTGATTTTTAGAATCAAACTTTTTTTCTTTTGAGCCATCTAGCTTATCCTTATAATCAGTTATTATTTTTACTGTCTCATCATATGATTCATTAGTAAAATTAAGTCTAATTACATTGACATACTTTTTAATCTTATCTAAATCATCAACAAGATTAAGTGGCTTTGAATTAATGATATGTGTAATACAGCCATCATGATATATTTCAAACTTACCTAAGTCATCCTCTAAATGATATTTATTATCATTACATTTAGAGCATTCGCCATATCTTCTTAGTGGACAATATTTAGTAGTCATCAGATTTTCTTTTCCATAACAAATCATTTCAAGATTTGGATTTACCTTATATTTTTTAACGTATTCGTTATAAATATTAGTAAGTAAATCATAATCAGTCTCAACTGATATTGTTACTCTTTCTACACCGTATTTATGTAGATTATAAATTGATTCAGAATTAATTACATTAAAGCTATAATCAGATATGATTTTCTTATTCTTATAATGATATATTCCATCATAAGATCCAACTAATACATAATCCTCATCAATATCATTATATTTAGAATCAACATACGCTGAATAATTCTTATAATATATTTCAGTTATTCCTAAATCCTTACATGCCTTATATTGATCTTCTCTCACACAGAAGGCTGCAAGCTTTAATTCATTATCATAATCAAAAGAAGTAGAATCTAAAGTTATTTCCTTTAATTCTCTTTTACCTTCTAAATCATCCATAATTTCTGCAATTAGATTTCTTCTTAATTCATTAATAGATGAAATAGTCATAAATGAATTATCCTCTAAATAATCATCTAAATTACTTAAATAGAATGGAGTATCATTTAGCTTAGATAATTGTCTATAAAGTGTATTAAAGTCAATTCCTTGAGTTTTAGCACGCTCAATTTTAAAGCTTCCCTTAATCTCATAATATTTATTATTATATGTTGTTGCTAAAATAGGGTAATCACCAATAGAACCAGATAACATTAAATCAAGAGGTTCCTTTTTACTTGAATCTATTTCAAGTGAAATAGAAGAATCAACCATTTTATAAATAGCATCTCCTACATTTCTCTTATCATAAATATCAAGATAGATATCACCTGAGCCTGTTTGAACTTCCTTTAGATTAGAATTATAGATTTTATCGATTGTGAAATAGTATTCCTTTTCACCTTCAATTCTAATTCTATCCTTTACATTAAGTGCTCTATCTAAATGAATCTTAGTAAGATTATCCTTAAAGCCAATTACCTTACCAATTAGCGCACCTTCATTTGATTTTTTATTAATATCAACTATAGAGCCCTTATCCTCATTAAATAGGAAGCCTTTTGTATAAGCTCTATGAAATACTGTATCAAGTGGATTAGATTTAGTATTTTTCTTATCAATCTTATCTCTAAATGTAGATGTAACAAGCTTTACATATTCAGGAGATTTCATTCGTCCTTCAATCTTTAGTGAATCAACCTTAATATCAATTAATTCATCTAGCTTTGGATAAGTATTTAAATCCTTCATTGAAAGCATAAATCCCTTATCCATTAGTTTATCATTTTTAAAAAGCTTATATTCTCTTCTACAGTTTTGAGCACATCTTCCTCTATTTCCACTTCTAAGTGAAAGAAGTGAAGAGAATAAGCATCCACCAGAATAAGATACACATAAGGCACCATAAGAGAATACCTCAATAGGCATCTTAGATAGCTTTTTAATCTCTCTTATTTTTTCTATAGATGTTTCACGTGCAATAACACATCTATCAACACCTAAGCCCTCAAAGAATCTAATATCATTAATATTTTTAATACCAACCTGTGTTGATATATGGCATTCCATAGGCTTCAGATATGTATTTACATAGTCAATAAGTGCAATGTCCGCAACAATTACGCCATCAACACCCATTTCATATAATTTATTTAAATATAATTTAGCATCCTTAAGCTCATTTTCTTTTATTATAGTATTTACAGTAACATAGATTTTAACATTCTTTGAATGAGCAAATGCTAGTGCACGCTTAAGCTCATCAAGTGTTAAATTCTTTGCGTAAGCTCTCGCTCCATAGTTTTCTGTTGCTAGATATATCGCATCTGCCCCATTATATAGAGCCTCCATAAATGCTTCAAAAGAACCAGCAGGAGATAAAAGTTCTGTCATAATTATCACCACATGAATTATACAACAAATATTTTTAAAATTATAGTTTACAATTGAAAATAGTAGTAACAATATTTTTGAGTTGAAATTGGTATTGTATAAAAAAAGGTGAAGCAATTAATTTTGCTTCACCTTTGCTTTTTGTTTATTACTTTACTTCGTAAGTCCAATCGTAAGTATCTTTTAATTTACCAGATTGAATGCCTGTGATTTCATCATATAGCATTTGTGATACTTCACCAATCTTACCATTGTTAATTACGAACTTTTCACCATTAACTTCAAGTAAGCCAATTGGAGATATAACAGCAGCAGTACCAGTACCCCAAGCTTCCTCAAGGCTTCCAGACTTAATAGCTTCCTCAAGTTCATCTAAAGTGATTCTTTTTTCAACTACAGGAATACCCTTATTCTTTAAGATTTGAATACAAGACTTTCTTGTGATACCAGGAAGAATTGAACCAACTAGTGATGGAGTAACTACTTCGCCATTAATCTTGAACATTACGTTCATAGCTCCAACTTCTTCGATATATTTCTTATATACACAGTCTAGCCATAATACTTGTGAATAACCCTTAGCTTCAGCCTTCTTACCAGCTCTTGTAGAAGCAGCATAGTTACCACCACATTTTGTATAACCAGTACCACCTTTTCCAGCAACACGCTCATCTTCAGTTTCAATCATGATTCCAACTGGATTTAAGCCTTCCTTATAGTATGATCCAACTGGACATAAAATTACCATGAACATTGCATGGTGAACACCATGTACACCTAAAGTGTGGTCATCACCAATCATGAATGGTCTTACATATAAAGAAGTACCAGGTAAAGTTGGAACCCAATCTCTATCAACATTAACTAAAGCACTAACAGCTTCAACAAAATCATCTTCAGGAAGTTGTGGAAGACAAAGTCTTTCTGCAGAAGAATTCATTCTCTTTGCGTTTTCATATGGACGAAATAATTGAATCTTACCACTAGTTGTACGATATGCCTTCATGCCTTCAAATATTTCAGCTCCATAATGTAGGGCAGTAGATGCAGGTGACATCTCAAGTGGTCCATAAGGAACTATTCTTGCATCATGCCATCCTTGTCCCTCATCATAGTCCATAATGAACATATAATCAGTAAAATATTTACCAAAGCCTAGATTATTTTGATCTGGCTTTTCTTTTAAAGTTTCTCTTTTAACAAATTTAATATTTAGCATACTAAAACCTTCTTTTTACCAAATTTCTTTTATTATAACTCTAATCACTATTCTTTAAAAGCAAATTGTAAAAGAAATAATTAAAAATAACATAAAATGTTATATAATATTCATATGAGGTAAAAATTTTATGAATAATATTTTTTATAATAGTGCATGTATTCTAATGGGTACATTACTAATAATTTATCCAGTTTATAGATTAATTAAGCATTTATTCGATAAAAAGGATTTAATAATGCTATTATTTTCAATTCCATATTTATTCTTAGGAATATATGGATTCTTTATTCCAAAGGACTTTGAAATGATAATGATATTTATTATGCTTGGACTTGCTGCTATAAGTATTGCAACACTTATATTTATAGGAAGCCTAGAGAAAAAGAAAAATATGAAGGAAGAATAATAAATATTAATATTTATTAAATAATAGTCTAAATTGCGAAATCATAAAAAAATTGGTATAATTGTACTAATAGAGTACGATTTTGGGGGGTGTAACCTTGGCTAAATATAAAGACGAGTTAGAACCAAAGCTTGCTGCTGTAACAAATCAGCTTTTAGATTTAGGTAAAAGAAATAGATTACTTAATTATAAGGAAACAGGATTAAAGAGCTTAAACCTTATGAATAAGAATATGGACGAAGTTTTTAGAGGTGTAAAAAACTATAGAGACTTAGTCTTTTTAGACGTTGATAAGGCTATTTTAGATTATCATAATAGTCTACCTGATGAGCTAAAGGTTACTGATGATATGATGCAGTATGATAATGATAAGGTCATGGAAGCATCAAAGCCATTAATGCAAGGAAAAGAATTAATCGCATATAAAAAAGGTTATGGTCTACAAAGAGTTTTAAAATCATTAATGAAGGATCATAGAACATCTTTAATTGAAAAAGGTATAAATCCACTTTATATCTCTTTTGGTTTTGTCTACTATACTGAAGAGGAAGTAGAATATAAAGCTCCTTTACTACTTATTCCAATTGAACTTACATTTGAAGAGGGAATATATCAAATTAGAATGTATGAGGATGATATTATCCTTAACCCTACATTAAAATATTATTTATCAGAAGCATATAATATCGAATTAATTGATTATGATGATGAAGCACTTCCTACATATTTAGAAAAATTAGTTCCAACATTCAAGGATACTGTTAGATATGAAGATGGTATTTCACTTGGTATTTATTCATTCTATAAGATGAATATGTATAACGATTTAATTGCAAATAAGGATTTAGTACTTAAAAATAATAACATTAGAGCACTATTAGGTGAGACTGATTCAATTATTCCTCCAACTGAAAACGAGGAAGTATATCCAGTAGTAAACTGTGACTCATCACAGCTAGAGGCAATTAGAGCAGCCGCTAATGGTAAGTCATTTACTCTACAAGGTCCTCCAGGATCAGGTAAATCACAAACTATTACTAATATGATTGCGACACTATTAGGTCACAATAAGAAAATCTTATTCGTATCAGAAAAGATTGCTGCCCTAAATGTCGTATATGAAAACCTAAGAAGAGCAAAGCTATCTGACTTTGCACTAGAATTACACTCTAATAAGGCAAATAAGAAGGAATTCATTGATAGCTTATATAAGGCTGCAACATTGCCTCGCTATGAGCTAAATCTAAAGACTAGATTCCTAGAAAGTAAATATCAAATGCTAAGAAATACCCTAAGTGGTTATGAAGAAGAGCTTCATACAACTATTCCAGGCTTAGATGCAACACTTTTAGATTTATATAATATATATTTATCAATTCAAGTTGAGCCATTTGATATTAAGCTTGATCTAGATAACATCAATATTTATATCGTTGATAGAATCATGATCTCATTTAATGAGTATATTGTTTACTCAGACTCAATTGGCTGTGATTATAGAGATTCAATGCTATATGGATTAAATCTTGAAAATGTTAATAATATGCCAATGCTTGAGCATGACCTAGAAAGATCTGTTCAAACATTAATTAAGCTTGCAGAAGTGAAGAAGGTATTAAATTCTTCATCACTTGGAATTAAATATAGCTCAGTAATGGAGGTATACCAAGGTATATCTTTATCTGAAAAGTTTGCTAAGATTAAGACATTCTCTCCTTTCTACTTTAATAGTCAAACCAGAAAGAGATTAAATGATTCAATTGAAAAATATTTATCTATAGCTAAGGGCTTAGATGCTGAAATATTAAAGATATATAAGAAAGAAGTTATTAAGCTTGATTTAGATCATATCTTTGATACTATCAAAAATGCTAAAGGCTTATTTAAAGGTAAGGAATACAAAGAATCAATTGATAACCTAACTGCATATAGAATTTATAAGGCTAAGCCTGAGGTATTATTAGAAGAAATACCACAGCTTCAAACTTATAAGAGATATTATAAGCAAGCAGCAAGCTATATAGCTGATATTGAGAAGCTAACATTAAAGAAGCTTGAGGATTTAGATTTAAAGCAAATCATTTTAGATTTAAGAGTTCTTGAGGGAACTCCTAACCTAAATCTAGTTCGTGAAACATTTGAAAAGATTAAGGCTGAATTATTATCAATTCCATCATTTACATATTTCAAGGATGATAGTAGTCATTTAGTAAATGTTTCTAAATTATTCTACAAGAAGGATTTAGATGTGCTAGCTGATGATATTGATGAAGTACTTGCAAGAGTAAGTGGTGTTTATAAGGAAAGCGAAAATATCTTTAACTATAACGAATTAACAAGAATTATAGATAGCTTAACTAGAAATAAGGCTATTGAATTCTTAAATGCTTATATTGACTCAGGTCGTGATTTAAAGGACATTGGTCAAGCATACAAGAAGACATTCGTTAAGCAAAAGATTGAAGAAATCCATGCACAAAGTGAAAGATTATCTAAGTTTAGAAGTGATGCCGTTGATGATATCATTCAAGAATTTAGAGATTTAGATGAAAGAATGCTTCATATTAATCGTGATTATATTATTGCGAATAACTCAACTAAGCGTCAGGATTCTCTTGTTGAAGGAAGCCAGTTTAAGATTCTAGATAAGGAATACAATAAGCTAAGACGTCAGCTTCCAATTAGAAGCTTACTTGAA
>JAEEHU010000006.1 GCA_016280975.1 Acholeplasmatales bacterium
AACCTCCATCTCCACAATAGTAAATCCTTTTTCTTTAGCCACATTGAGAAGAATCTCCTTTAATCTCTTTTCAATGACTGAATCTAGAACCTTTCTCCTATATTTAACAGACCATACAATATGGTAATTAACATTGTATACGCAGCTGCGTGCATGTATTAAATTTGTTTTACTCATACTACATATAGTATAGCACAAAATACAAAAAAATCAATATTGGAGCCATTTTTTGATAAACAAATAGTTTGAGAAAAATCATAAAAAATAGTGAATAATCAACCAAAAATTCACTATTTTTTCTCAAAAAAGCTTTCATCTCGAAGATTGAATGACCAAGGATTCATGCTTTAATATTCTAGAAATTGTATTACTTATTTAGTTTGATTTTGAATAGCTAATTATGATATAATTAGTTGATTTTTTATTAAGGAGATAAAGATATGCAAAATTTATCAGAACAAGAAATTGTAAGAAGAAACAAACTTGAAAAATATGAAGAATTAGGAATCGATCCATTCGGACAAAGATTCGATTACAAATATCATAGCGTTGACGTTAAGGATATTGCAAATAAAGAAGTTGAAAAATTTAAGGAAGAAAACAAGGATTTACCTGAGGAAGAATTAAAGGAAAAGCTACACGCATATATTGAAAATAAAGAAATCAATGTATCAGTTGCTGGACGTATTATGTTCATCCGTAAGATGGGTAAGGCTTCATTCTTCTCTATCCAAGATAAGATGGGTAAAATTCAAATCTATATCAGAAAAGATGTAGTTGGTGATAGCATGTATGATTTATTCAAACTAGCTGATATCGGTGATATCGTTGGTATTGAAGGAATCGTTATGTTAACTCAAACAGGCGAAATCACAATTAGATGCTCTAAATATACACATTTAGTTAAGGCACTTCGTCCACTTCCTGAAAAGTTCCATGGTTTACAAGATGTTGAAGAAAGATATCGTAGAAGATATCTAGACTTAATTATGAATGAGGATGCAAAGAGAGTTGCAATCCAAAGACCAAGAATCATTAGAGCAATGCAAGAGTATTTCGATAACGAAGGATTTATCGAGGTTGAAACTCCAGTATTACAAAATATTCAAGGTGGTGCGACTGCTCGTCCATTCATCACTCATCATAACGCATTAGATAGTAACTTCTACTTACGTATCGCTACAGAGCTTCATTTAAAGAGACTTCTAGTTGGTGGACTTGAAAGAGTATATGAAATCGGTAGAATCTTCAGAAATGAAGGTATGGATAAGACTCATAACCCTGAGTTTACAACAGTTGAATTATATCAAGCATTTGGCGACTTAGAGTCAATGATGGATTTAAATGAAGGTGTAATTAGATACGCTGCTAAAAAGGTAATTGGTAAGGAAGTATTCAAAAATCCATTTACTTCTATTGAAAACCCAGAAGATATGACTATTGAAAATGGTGGATTAATTGATATATCTAAGCCATTTAGAAGAGTTACAATGTGTGAATTAATTAAGGATGCTACAGGAGTTGACTTTAAGGCTAACAATTATACTCTTGATGAAGCAATTAAGCTTGCTAAGGAGCACAATGTACCAGTTGAGCCACACTTCACTGTAGGTCATGTTATTAACGCATTCTTCGAGGAATTCTGTGAAGAAAAGCTAATTCAACCAACATTCCTAATGGGTCACCCAATTGAAATATCACCACTTACAAAAAAGGATCCTAAGGACCCTAGATTTGTTCAAAGATTTGAGTTATTCATTGGCGGAAAGGAATTCTCTAATGCTTATACAGAATTAAATGACCCAATTGATCAAAGAGAAAGATTTGTTGAACAATTAAAGGAAAAGGAAAAAGGTAACGCTGAGGCAAACGAAATGGATACTGATTTCGTTGAAGCTCTAGAATATGGTATGCCTCCTGCTGGTGGTATCGGTATTGGTATTGATAGATTAATTATTTTCTTAACTGAATCTACTACTATCAGAGATGTTATCCTATTTCCTCAAATGAAGACTAGATAATATGCAAACAATGGATATATTTGAGGACTATGATTCATTTAGACGTGAATACTTTGAATTAATTAAAAAGCTTGTTGAAAAGAAATCAAAGACAATTCAAAGATTCGCGCCAGTATTCTTAGTCGTAAATTATTTATATGAAAAGAATCAAAAGAAAAAGCTTACTGAGGATGAATATGTATTCTTCTCTACAGGCTTCGATTATATCTTTGATGAATTTCATATGATTAATACCTTATACGAATTAAAATTCAATAAGGATATAGATGAGCTTGAAAAATATTCTCAAACTATTAATCTTCTTCTTTATATCAATGAATTCCAAAGCGAAGCTAAAAGCTATGATTTTATTTCAAGTGATGATTTGACTGAGCTTAACAATTTAGAAAATAAAATCAACGAATATATTGATAATAAGAAAAACGCACCTGACGAATATTTTGTTATGCTAAATGAAATAGTTGATAACATTTTCTCTAAAAATGATGTCGAGCTTCATACTATAGATGAAATCTTCTATGAGATTGCAGTTGAATATGGAATCTATGAGGATGATGATTTTAATCTATATAATAAGGTATTAAATGATAAACTAAATCAAAAAAATAAAGAGAGTAGATAATTCTACTCTCCTTTTTTTAAAATCATGAAATTTGATTCTGGCCTAATTGATCTAATAATTATTATCTCATTATTATTTTTTGATATCATGAAATTTTAAGCTGATATCAAGTGACTTTACTGAGTGTGTTAGTGCACCAACTGAAATGAAATCAACACCTAAAGCTGATACTTCTTTAATACGCTCAAGTGTCATATTTCCTGATGCCTCTAATTGTTTCTTGTGATTATTTAAGCCAACACATATTTTCATTAGGTTATTATCCATATTATCAAGCATGATAATATCACATTCAGTATTTAAGGCTTCCTTAAATTGATCTAATGTTTCAACCTCAACCTCAATCTTTACATTAACTCTTGGTTTAATGGTGCTTACAGCCTTAGTAATACTTCCGGCTGCGTCAATATGATTATCCTTAATCATAACCATATCAGATAAAGAATATCTATGGTTTACACCACCACCGTGCTTAACGGCAAGCTTTTCTAGATACCTTAAATTTGGAGTTGTCTTTCTTGTGTCTAAAATCTTACAATCTCCAACTAATTCATCAACATAGCGTCTTGTAGTAGTTGCGATACCTGACATTCTTTGCATTAGGTTAAGAGATACTCTTTCACCCTTTAGAATAGTTCTTGTATCACCCTTGATTGTTGCGATAACATCATAAGGCTTAACCTTTTGTCCATCAATAACATTAAATTCAATTTCAAATTTACCACCAATTATTTCAAATACACGCTTTACTACCTCGCAGCCTGAAATAATACCCTCTTCTTTAGCGATAAATTTCGCAGTTGATTGATGATTTAAAGGAATTAAATTATCAGTAGTGATATCGCCAGTTGGCATATCTTCCTTTAATGCATCCTTAATAATCTTATCAACTATAGCTAAATCCATATTATAGTTGATTCTAAAGTGACAACCAATTGAATCCTTTCTTCTAATAGCTGCGTTTACTATTAATAGTGCACAAGTAAGCATATTTAATGTTTCATAATAATATCTACTCATTACACTTATCTTTAGTAAGTTCTTATAATGCTTTTCTAGAATATTCTTAGCTATTTCTAAGCCTTCAGTTGTTCTAACAATGGATACATACTTATCCATTATTTCTCTTATTTCAACTCTAATTGATTTGAAGTTATATTTAACGAATTTTAAATTTAATTTAATATCCTCAATATCTTTTTTGCCCTTAACTAAAGCTTTCTCAGAATTAATTTCATCTGCGACTCTCTTACCAAATACTATACACTCTAAAAGTGAGTTAGATGCAAGTCTATTCGCACCGTGTACACCAGTATTAGCACATTCTCCTACTGCGTATACATTCTTTAGGGTAGTATGACCAAATGTGTCTGTGTTAATACCACCACAAAGGAAATGCTCAATTGGGGCAACAGGAATTAAATCCTTACTCATATCAACACCAATTGATAAGCACTTCTCATAAATAGTTGGGAATCTCTTCATTAAGAATTCTTTATCCTTATGAGTAATATCTAGGTATACATGGTCACTCCATGTATCAAACATTTCTCTATAAATACTTTGGCTTACGACATCACGTGGGGCAAGCTCCATTCTTTCCTTATCGTACTTAGCCATGAAGCGTTCGCCTTCAATATTTTTAAGGATGGCGCCTTCTCCTCTTACGGCCTCACTAATTAAGAATCTTTGACCTTGCTTATCCTCTTCATATAAACCTGTTGGGTGGAATTGAACAAATTCCATATTCTTAATTTCAATTCCAGCTCTATAGGCAAGTGCTATACCATCGCCACAGGCAAACTTTTCATTAGTAGAATTCTTATAAATTCCACCAACTCCTCCTGTTGCGATAACTATTCTATTTGAATAAATAATAATAGGTTCGTTTTGTTGATTGATAGAAACTAAACCGATAGCCTTATTGTTATGCTTTAGAATTTCAAAAGCCATTTCCTCTTCAAAAACATCAATGTTTTCTCTTTTGGCTAATGTTTCTCTTAAATCAGCCATAACTCGAGCACCTGTTGCGTCTCCACCAGCATGTAGAATTCTTCTACTTCTATGGCCACCCTCTAAGGTTTTAATTAATGTACCGTCGCTATCTTTATCAAAGTTAACGCCAATACTCATTAAATTCTTAATGTTTTTTCCGGCCTCATTAACAAGGATTCTTGTTGCCTCCTCATTATTTAAATATGAGCCTGCTCTTAAAGTATCCTGATAATGCTCTTCTATCTTATTTTCATCAAATTCAACCTCGGCTGCGATTCCACCTTGAGCTAAATTTGAAGAACCCTTTTCAATTTTATCCTTAACTAATATTAATACCTTTAAATCACTATCAATATTTAAAGCTGTATAAATACCAGCAAGTCCACCACCTAATATTACTACATCATATTCGTATTTTTTCATAATATCACCTAGCTTAATTCAAGCATTCTATCTAAGCAACGCTTAGCATTTACTCTAATTTCCTCATCTAATGTTATTTCATTAGTTTCATCTTTTAAACAGTTATATAAATCCTTAAGTGTAGTCATCTTCATTTGACCACAAATTAATGTTTTAGAAAGTGGGATAAAATTCTTATCTGGACATCTCTTTTTCATTTCATAGATAACGCCCATCTCAGTACCGATTATAAAATCCTTTTTATCGCTTTTTTCTACATATTCAACTAATTGCTTTGTCGAACCTACATAATCTGCCATCTGAAGTACATCAAGCTTACATTCAGGGTGCGCAATAAATAAGCTATTAGGATACTTTTCCTTCATTCTTTCTACCATTGAGGTATCAAGATTATGATGGATTCTACAAAATCCTGGCCATACATCAAAGTTATAGCCCTTTAGCTTCATTGCATATTTTCCTAAATTTTGATCAGGACAATATAGTAGCTTCTTATTATCCTTTGCATAATGATCAATTATCTTAAGTGCATTTGATGATGTAACACAAATATCAGAAAGTGCCTTAACCTTCGCTGTTGAATTTACATATACCATTATGATTGTATCTGGATTCTTCTTTTTATATTCAGATAACCTAACCTCATCAATCATATCAGCCATAATACAGCCTGCCTTCATATTAGGAAGTAACACCTTTTTATCTGGTGATAAAATCTTAGCTGTTTCAGCCATAAAATGTACTCCACAAAATACAATAATTTTAGCATCAGTCTTAGCTGCGATTTGTGATAATGCTAATGAATCACCAACATAATCAGCTATAGCCTGTATTTCATCATTTTGATAGTAATGAGCTAATATTACTGCATTCTTTTCTTTCTTCCATCTTCTAATATCTTCATACATTTCTTCTTTATTCATTATATTTCACCTCTATATTTATAAAGTGTTGCTGGTCTATGACCACCATCTGATCTTTTTTCATCTATCATAATAACCTTATCCTTAATATCTCTTCTAAATACTGGATCTAAAAGCTTTTTATCTAATATTGCCTCATATACAAGCTGTAAATCCTTTAGTGTGAATTTTTTAGGCATCATATGGAATACTAAATCTGTATATCCTATTTTATTTTGAAGTCTTCTAATTGAAGTTACTATTAATAGTAAATGATCAAATGCTAAATTATTATTTTCTACTTCCTTATATTTAATATTACCAAATTTATCAATAATCTTTAATACTTTTGCATCAAAAGATTCATTATCAGATTCAAAGCTAATAGTAATAAGATTATTTTCTTCCTTTAAATTAATTCTAAAGAAAACTGCATTATCTCTTAATTTAGTAGATATTTCATTCATATCTACAAGTCCTAGATAGCATGATGATAGAACTCTCGCTCTAATATCTCTATCTACATCACTAAATGTGTATAATTGCTCTAAATAGATATCTTCTAGATTAGTTTCAGATAATAATACTCTTTTAGCACAATCCTCTAATCTTTCATCAAGTGATAAGAAACCACCAGGTAGACACCACTTATTCTTAAATGGTGGAGTTTGTCTTTTTACAAGTAGAATACTTATTGCCTTTTTATCGACATGACGATAATTTGACTTATCAATACTTGATATACCAAATAGAGTAATATCAGTTGTAATACTCATCTTTTCATAGGAATCACTATTATATTTAAGTAGGAATTCCTCATCTGTTAAATCAGAATCAACTGGCATTTCCTTATAATTCTTATGATAGAATCCCTTTTCTATAATATAGTTATAAACATTCTTATCTAAATATTTAGATGCCTCACTATCCTTATCATCTAAGAATAGCTCTCTTATTTTAGATGATGATGTTGAATCTAAATCTAAATCGATAACCTCAAAATCTCCATCATATTTACTATATGTATTAATTTCCTCATCAATATTTATATCCTTTCTTCTTATTACAAGAAGGTTATATTGATTTAGAATATATTCATATCTTTTCCAGGTATTGAATGATTTTAAATTATCTCCACCTAAAATAAAATATAATTTATCCCCCTTGTACATCTTTTGTAAATAATCTAGAGTTCTATATGTACATATTAAGTTATTCTTAAATTCATAATCAGATATTATGATGCTTGGATTATCATCAAACATAATCTCAAGCATTTTTAATCTTTCTTCGCCCTTTAATAAATTACTTTTATTATAGAAGTTACCTGTTGGAACTATTACTATTCTATCAAAGTACTTCTTTTCTAAAAGCTTCAATATTAAATCCTTATGCATTAAATGACAAGGATTAAATGAGCCTCCATAAACACCTATTTTCATATTTCCTCAAGCTCCTTTAAAAATAAGCTATTATAGGTGTCACTTGATAATCTTAAATCTCCTCTTGGAGATAAAGATACACTACCTACCTTTATTCCATCAGGAATACAATTTCTCTTAAATTGTTGTGAGAAGAATCTTCTTACGAATACTCTTAATGTATTTTTGATCTCTTCTTCCTTAAAATCATCCTTAAATGTTTCCTTTGCTAGGAAATATACCTTTTTAATTGATGCGCCATAGCGTAGGAAATGATATAAGAAAAAGTCATGTAAAATATATGGTCCAACTGACTTTTCTGTTGCTTGCTTAATATTACCATCATCATCAAGTGGTAATAATTCTGGAGAAATTGGAGTATTTAGAATATCAATTAAAGTTTCCTTAATTAATCCTTCCTCTTGATCCTTGATAAATGCAATTAGTGTTGTAACTAGAGTTTTTGGAATAGATGCGTTAACACCATAATTAGACATATGATCTCCATTATATGTTGCCCATCCTAAAGCAAGCTCACTCATATCACCAGTTCCAACTACGATTCCATTTTCCTTATTTGCTATATCAAATAGAATTTGTGTTCTTTCTCTTGCTTGAGTATTTTCATATGTAATACCTAATAGCTTTGGATCATAATCAATATCCTTAAAATGAACCTCACAAGCATCCTTTATAGATATTTCCTTAAATGTAGCACCATATGCTAGTATTAAATTCTTAGAATTATTATATGTTCTATTTGAAGTACCAAAGCCTGGCATAGTCACCGCAATAACATTCTTTGGATCTAAATTTAATACCTTACACACATTCATACATACTAAGAATGCTAGTGTTGAATCTGCACCACCAGAAATACCAATAACCATCTTAGAATTACCTAAATGCTTAACTCTTTTAGCAAGAGCCATTGTTTGAATAGTAAATATTTCATTTAAGCCTTCATTTGTATGTGCTAAGAATGGCTTCTTATCAAATTTCTTTTCTAAAATATTATTCCTTTTAATTAAAGAGAATGATGTTTCAAATACTTCATTTTCAATATCCATCATCTCATAAGTTCTTTCCTTTATTCTATCGTTATTGATTCTAAAAATATCAATATCCTGATAGATAATAGATGATTCAAATTTAAATCTTTCGTTTTCCTTAGTTTCACCTGATGGTTCAGCGATTATTGCATGACCTGAGAAAATAATATCAGATGTAGATTCCCATACACCACTTGATGCGTATACATAAGCTGAAATAGTTTTTCCTGCTTGAACTCTAACTAAATTTTTTCTATATCCAACCTTACCAACAGTTTCATTACTGCTTGATAAATTAAATATTAAATTAGCACCTTTAAGTGTAGTGAAATTAGATGGACTATTTGCCATCCATAAATCCTCACAAATATCTACTGCGTATGTAAGATTAAAATTATCACACTTATATAAAAGCATATTAGATATAATAATATTCTCACCTAATAAATTAATCTTATTCTTCTTTAAAAGAGATGCACTATTAAAATATCTAGCCTCATAAAATTCACTATAATTAGGTATATATGTTTTAGGTGTTATACCAATTATATGACCATTATAAAAGCTTACTGCACAGTTATATAAGGAATTATCAACTCTAATAGGAGCGCCTACTATAAATACCAGTGGTAAAGTTTTACTAAATTCCTTTAATTCTGCTAGTCCCTTTATGCACTCATTATATATATCATCATTTAAAAACATATCTTGAGTTGTATATCCAACTATAGAAAGCTCAGGAGTTACAGCAATTTCAATTCCCATGTCATTTGCCTTAGTTAATAATTCCTTCAATTTATTAACATTGTAATTGACATCTAGTAAGTGAATTTCATTAACAATCGCACCAACTCTTACAAATCCATATTCTTTTAGCATAATACATATACCTCGTTTCCATTTGATTTTATTATAATTAATATAATAAGTCAATCTTTTTATCAATTTGATAATATCAAAAGCGTAAAAAGAAAAAGCATGCCGAAGCATACTTGAATTCTTTATTTTATTACATTATTAAGCTTTCACACTTTGATATTAATTGTCTAAAATCATAATCATCTATTCTTACTGCATAAAGCTTCTTGAAGCCTTGCTTAATCACATTTCCACTTGAAATGATAGGATAAATGTTTTCAGAATAATACTTCATTAATTGATTCTTCTTACCGTTTGGCATAGTATAGTCGTTTAGTGAATCAACGTAAACAGCTAACTTATCCCAATCTTTAACATTCATTGTCTTATACTGATCCATCGTTCCCTTTTCATCAAGAGTGATCATTTGCTTTAAACCTTGTAATAAACTAGAAATCATATGATTGTAATAATTATCTTGCATGTTACGCCCTCCACAAAAAATACAATTTCAATTCTACACGATAAAAATTAATATTCAATGTGATAACGTTTACTTAAATTATTTTTTTGCTTTTATTTGACACATATCATATCTATCTGTTTCACCAATTAGATTATAAAATGACATAGCCTCATCATAATCTCCTCTTAGCTCGTATAAATATGCATCCTTGGCAATTCCATCATGGTCAGATTTTTGTATTCTTTGGAAGCGTACTAAATCAAATCTACCATAACGAAGTAGTGTTCTTTCTAAGCCTGTGAAATATAAATCTCTATATTCCTTGTCATCCTCTTCTAAATCAATGCTATCAACTACTGCTCTTAGGATTCTTTTATCCTCTTTATCAACAGACTTGTAGCCTAATTCATCCATTAGATTTTTATATACACATTCAAATTGATATCTTTCCTTTTTGAACTTGAGTTCATCATCTGGAGCCATCATATTGAACGCTTCTATATCCATTTGATAACAAAGCTCAATTGATTCTTTACTCTGAGTACGTACACCCAGTACCTTTAGCATCTCCTCAATACTCACTATAACACCCTCTCCCAAAGACAGCATAATTGTATCACGAATAAAATTTCAAATAAAGATAATAATTAATAATTATAAGCAACTACTATAATTTGTAACCGAATTTTTTGAAAAACTCCTCTTTAAAATCTAATAGTCTATCCTCACAGATAGCTTTTCTTATATTATGCATTAGATTTTTTAAGAAATATAAATTATGGTAGGTGATTAATCTCATACCTAAAATCTCATCACTTTTTACTAAATGATTTATATATCCCATCTTATATGTTTTACATACATAACAATCACACTCAGGATCAAGTGGTGTTTGAGATAATTTATATTCTAGGTTCTTAACTTGAATTTTACCATATGATGTAAAAGCTGTACCGTGACGTGCATTTCTTGAAGGTAAAACACAATCGAACATATCGATTCCATTTATTGAGCCAACTATTAAATCATCAGGTGAGCCAACTCCCATTAAGTATCTTGGTTTATCCTCTGGCATAATAGTCTTTAAATATTCAAGCATTTCATACATCTCAGTTTTTGATTCACCAACAGAAAGTCCACCAATTGAATATCCTGGGAAATCAATTTCTTGTAATTTTTCAAGGCAGTATTTTCTAATTTCCTTGTTTCCTCCACCTTGAACAATTCCAAATAAAGCTTGAGTATCTGGATTCTTATGTGCATCTTTTCCTCTTTTTGCCCATCTAATAGTTCTATTAACTGATTCAAGCATATATTCCTTTGAAGAATTAAATGGAGGACATTCATCAAATGACATAATAATATCAGCGCCTAAATTATTTTGTATCTCGATTGATTTTTCAGGAGATAAGAATAATTTTTCGCCACTCTTATGATGTCTAAACATAACGCCTTCTTCTGTTATCTTTCTAATCTTAGAAAGTGAGAATACTTGGAATCCTCCACTATCAGTTAAAAGAGCTCCATCCCAATTCATAAATCCTCTTATTCCACCGAAGTCTCTAATAACCTCATCACCTGGTTGAAGCCATAAGTGATATGTGTTACCTAAGATTAGTCCATCAGATACTTCCTTTACCTCTTCTGGAATAAGTGTCTTAACATTTGCTTTTGTACCAACAGGCATAAATATAGGTGTTTCAAAATCTCCATGTGGAGTATGAAGGATACCATAGCGTGCGCCTGATTGCTTACAAACATGCTTTAATTCATACCAAACTGCTGGCATTATTTATCTCTCCTAATTGTTTTAATTCTAACATCAGTTAAAGGCTTATCATTGAAGTTAGTCTTTACGCTTGCAATCTTATCAACAAGCTCGATTCCATCAACAACAGCACCAAATGCTGCATAGCCACCATCTAGATGTGGTGCATCCTCATGCATAATAAAGAATTGGCTTGTTGCGCTATTTGGATCCATAGTTCTTGCCATAGAGATTACACCTCTTGAATGATGTAATAAGTTATTTACACCATTTTGTAAGAACTCACCCTTAATCTTATCCTTAGATCCACCAACGCCAATACCCTTAGGATCTCCACCTTGAATCATAAATCCACTAATTACTCTATGGAAAATAATTCCATCGTAGAATTTAGAATCAACAAGCTTTAAGAAGTTTTCAACTGATATAGGTGCAACATCAGGAAATAATTCGATAGTTGCACTACCCATATTTTCAACCTCTAATACTACTCTTGGGTTATTATCATTTAAATATTCCTTATAATTTTTAAAATTCATATTATTCTCCTATTCTATGAACATCGCATCACCAAATGAGAAGAATCTATATTTTTCCTCTACTGCGTGCTCATAAGCTTTAAATATTAATTCTTTTCCAGCAAGTGCTGATACAAGCATAATTAATGTAGACTTTGGTAAATGGAAATTAGTAATTAAAGCATCAACAGCCTTAAATTTATATCCTGGATAAATAAATATTGATGTTTCCTCTACTGTCTCTCTAAATCCATTATTATAATTAGATTCTAAGGTTCTAGTTGAGGTTGTACCAACTGATACTATTCTCTTACCTAATCTCTTTGCCTCATTTAATCTATCTGCGGCCTCTTTTGAAATATGATATACCTCAGTATGCATTTTATGATTTGTTAAATCATCCTCTTCAACTGGTCTAAATGTACCAAGACCAACATGAAGTGTAACATAAATTAGCTCAACGCCCTTAGCCTTTATTTTTTCTAATAGTTCATTAGTAAAATGAAGACCTGCTGTAGGTGCGGCTGCGCTACCTGGATTTTTAGCATATACTGTTTGATATCTATTCTTATCCTTTAATTTTTCATGTATATAAGGTGGAAGTGGCATTTCACCTAGTGAATCAAGAATTTCAACTAATATACCATTATAAATTAGCTCAAATTCACATAAGCCGCCATCTTTAAGCTTTATACATTTTGCTTTTAATCTACCATCACCAAAAGAAATGATTGAGCCAATCTTAACTCTTCTTTGAGGTCTAGCTAAAGTCTCCCAAACATTCTCTCCTAAATCCTTTAGTAATAATATTTCAATTAAAGCTCCTGTTTCTTCCTTATGGCCAATTAGTCTTGCAGGAATAACCTTAGTATCGTTTAATACCAAAACATCATTAGGAGTTAAATAGTCAATAATATCACTAAACTTTTTATCAGAATATGAATTAGTTTTTCTATCTACAACTAATAATCTTGATTCTGATCTTTCCTTTAGTGGAGTTTGAGCAATTAGCTCTTCTGGTAAATAGTAATCATAATCTGTTGTTTTTATCATGAAAATATACCTTTATAGAATTTAACACCAAGCTTTTCATAAGCCTTTTCTGTTGCGATTCTACCCCTATTACTACGCTTTATATATCCTTCTTGAAGTAAATATGGCTCATATACATCCTCAATTGTAGATACCTCCTCTGAGATAGTTGCTGCTAAGGATTCAACACCAACAGGGCCACCCTTAAATGTTTCAACTATCGCTTTTAAATATCTATAGTCTGTATAATCAAGTCCATCCTTATCTATTCCAAGCTTAGATAAAGCTTCCTTACATATATCAAGAGATATTACACCATTATTTCTAACATCTGCGAAATCTCTTACTCTTCTAAATAATCTATTGGCAATACGTGGAGTACCTCTACTTCTTACTCCAAGCTCATTTACTGCCTCAATATCAATCTTTGATTCATATACTTGAGCTGTTCTTGTTATTATTTCCTTTAATTCCTTATCAGAGTAATAATCAAGACGAAGAACTACTCCAAATCTATCTCTTAGTGGTGCTGATAAATCACCAAAGCGAGTAGTTGCGCCAACTAAAGTAAATGGTGGAAGATCAACTCTAATAGTTCTTGTTTGGCTATCTTTGCCAACAACTATATCTAAAACATAATCCTCCATTGCGCTATAAAGTACCTCTTCAACATATCTAGGAAGACGATGTATTTCATCAATAAATAATACATCTCCTTCATTTAATGTTGTAAGTACAGCTGCTAAATCACCGCTTCTTTCAATTGAAGGTCCTGAAATAACTTTTATATTTACACCAAGCTCATTTGCGATAATTTGCGCAAGAGTAGTTTTACCTAAGCCTGGAGGTCCATAAAGTAGAACGTGATCTAACGCTTCATTTCTCTTTAAGGCTGCCTTAATATAAACATCAAGCATTTCTTTAGCTTCCTTTTGACCAATATATTCAGTTAGCTTTTGTGGTCTTAATGATAATTCAGCCACCTCTTCAGTTCCATCAAGCTCTGGATCTAGAACTCTTCTTGATTCCATATGATACCTACTTTACTAATTTTTTTAATGCTTCCTTAACAAGCTCTCCAACCTCTTTTGAGGCATCAAGCTTTGAAATAACCTTTGTAATTTCCTTTTTATTATAGCCAAGTGCGATTAATGCATCCTCTACATCATCAAGCTTAGATGATGTTAAACCTGACTTAATATTATCAAAGTTAAGCTTACCAGCTAAATCAAGCACGATTTGCTGACTAGCCTTCGCACCAATGCCTGGGAATTTTCTTAAATAGTGATCATTATGTGATTCAATCGCATCTACTATTTCTTTAACTGTTCCTGTTGCTAAGATAGATAAGGCACTTTTAGGGCCAATTCCAGATACTGAAATTAGCTTTAAGAACATATCCTTTTCTTCCTCTTCTAAAAAGCCATATAATTCTATAGCATCTTCTCTTACATATTGATGTAAATAAATCTTATATTCCTTATTTAAGCTATAGTTATATGGGTTAGGAACAATAATTAAATACCCTATATTATTATTCTCACATATTATGTTTTTTGGAGTAACCTTTGTAACAGTTCCAATTATATATCCGTACACTTCTAATCACCTACTTTATGATAGCATATTGGCACTTAAAATTAAAGTTTAAAACCTTTTCTATACCCATTATTTTTTGGATAAAATCCTTAATATATCAATTTGGTTTTCCAAAAGTGAAAACTTTACATAAAAACCTGCCTATTATATAATATATAATAGAAAAAAGGAGGGAGTCTCATGGCTGGATACGAACTAGAAATAGATAATATCTATAATAAGCTTTTAAATTTAATCAACCAATATGAAAAGCTTGATGATAATGAGCCATTCACTCCTCATGTTTTTTCTGATATTAAAATTGCACTAAATGTATTTAAGGAAGAATCTAAATCTAAGAATGCTCATTACCTTAAGCAAATCCAAAGATATGAAAAGGATCTTCAGGTATTATTAAAGCAATATGATAAGGATTTAAAGAAGCTTGATGAAAAGCATAGGCTTGAATTAAGAAATATAGATGAAACATATATTAAGCAGGTTCAAACATTAAAGGATAACCTTGAAAAGAATAAAATCGAAACAAAGAGAAAATGTGCAGGCCACGAGGATGATATAACATTTTATATTAATTCCTCTATCCAAAATGTTGAAATGTTCTTGCAAGAGCACGAAAACAGCATCAAGCGTTTAGAATATCAATTCGAAAACGCAGAGGCATCATATGCTACTTCTGTTGCGAAAAATAACACAGAGCTTGAAAAGAAGCTTGCTGTTCTAAATAAAAAATATGATGAAGCCTTAATTGAATACGATAAGGATACAGAGGCTATCAAAAATAGCTACGATAAGGATATCGAAAAAACTAACAATGAATTAAATGAGCTTGTAAGTAGATATAATCAATTACAGGAATTACATAAGAATCAAAAGTATGATCAATCAGTTATTCTAAATAATAAGATTAGAACACTTGCTGATGAAACAAACCAAAGAATTGTTGATAAGAGAAAAGAATATACTAACAATCAAAATATAAGTACAAATGAAAAGGAAGAAAAGCATAAGGATTTAATGAGCGAAAGCCAAACAATCTCAAAGGAATTCGTTTTGAACATGACTCAAATCGACGAAGAGATTAATAAGGTTAAATCAACTTATAATCAAAATTTCATTACTTATAATAAAAACTACGAGTATAACATCCTAAGACTTACTCGTGAGCTTGAAAAAGAAATTGTTAATATTAATTCTTCTTCTTTACTTGATGCTAAACAAAAGCGCCAATTAATAAGAAAAAAACAAAGAGATTATTATTCTATCTTCAAGATGGAAAAGAAAAAGGTTGAAACTCTTCTTGAAGAAACAAAGATTAATTATCTAAAGGAGCTTGAAAAGAATAATTACGAAAGAAAGCTTCTTGATATTGAAAGAACATATAAGATAAAGGAAATCAACGAACAAGAAAATAGAGATAATAAATATTATCAGGAACAAAACAATCTTGAGGAAGCTGATTTAAACTATAGAATTTCAATATTAAATCATGAATATAATAAGATAGCCAATAACATTAGACTTGATTCTAACTTAATTGCTTTAAAATACGATTCAGAATTTGAGCGTATTACAGCTGAGCATCAAAAGGAAGTTGAAAAGCTAATCACTAAGATTAAAAAGATTAATGTTGAAATTGAAAGTGCTGATAAGATTCATTCTCTAATTCATAAATATGAGGATGATAAGCACACTAAGACTGTTAATTATCATATTGTTCATAATCTACTAGAGATTGAAAAATATAAGGTATTAAATAACTTCAATAAGGAACAATATCTACTTAATAAGGAAAATGCTGATTTAGTACTTGAGTACTCAAGAGATAATATCAATATTCAAAATGATAAATATAGAGCTATTAAGGAAACTGATATTGAAATAGACAAAAAGATTTTAGAAATAGATGAAACTAATACTGATTTTAAGACTCAGGAATTAAGACAAAAAACAGAGCTTGAAACTGAGGTATCTAATAGAACTAATCAGTATAAGATTGATGAATTGTCTCAAAATCTATTAACAAAGAGATTCAATTATGAGCTTAAGTGTATTGAGCAATCTACAATTAACCACTCAATACTTGTTAATAACCTTGAGATATTAATCACTAAGATTGTTGATATTATATTTGAACAGGTTATTTATGATGATGTTAATCTTGAAATGATTAGATCATTCTTTAAAAGAATACTTGCGCTTACTCTAGACTACTACTCTACTCTAATCACTGGTATGAAGGATGAGCAATTTACTATCATTGATGAAAGATTTAAATTTGAAGAGGAATTCAAATTCAAATCACATTATATTGAAGCAAATAAAATCTATGATAGTGAGTATGTTGTCCTAAAGGCTGAAAAGGATAAATATACTGAGGAATTAACAAAGCTTGAGGAAACTCTAGAAAATCAAAAGAAACAAGCATTTACTATCCAAAGCCAGTTATCATATATTAAGGATTCTAAGACTAATAAATCTAAAGAAGATATTAGAAAGACATCATTAATCCTTAGTGATAAGATTAAGACTATCTACGATAACGCACTTGAAGTACAAAAGAAAATTGATGTTGTTCAAAAGAAGGTTGTTGATATTTCTGCTAAAATCGCAGTTGTTAATAAATCATTTGAACAAAGAAAGAACAATATTAAACAATTACAATATACAAGTGCGAACTCATATTATGAATATAAAAAGATATTAGAGAAGGTTCTTGAGGATATTTACGCGACTACTAAATCTAAAGTCTTTGATTCATCAAATAATATGACAGTTGTGGATTATGATCACTATATAACTGAAAAGAGAAAAGATATTGTTGAATTCGATAGAAAGCTATTCCAAGAGCTATTTGACGAAATCAACAAATTCAGAGTAGATACTATTAAGGGTATTAACAAATCTAATCTTCTTCTTTTAGATTCATACAATAAGGATATTGAGGAAACTAAAGAAAAGTTTGAAGATACCAATAATGAAATGGATCAAAAGTTTGAAAAGATTAGATCTCAGGATGATAAGGATTTAACTACTCTTATCAATAAGCAAAAGGATTTAGAGCTACTTTATGATAATAAGATTAAATTACATGATAATTCATATAATAGATCTACACAGGATATTATTGATAGAAAGAATCAATCAATAGAAAAGTTCTATAGTGAATTATATGCAACTTGTGATAATCAAAGTGATATAGTAGCTGACTATAAAAAAACTATCGAATATCTTGATGTTGAATATAAAACTAACAAGAAAAATATTATTGAAGAAAATATGATTCAAAATCAAGAATTAAAGGATTTATTAAATTCATTTATAACTAAGAAGGATGAATTAATTAAATCAATTCCAGATAGAACTCGTTATGAGCGTGTTGATATGAATAACGAGAATAAGATAAAGAATAAAGATATTGATAATGAAAAGATTCAAGCAAGACTTTTATATAACGAAAAGAAAAAGGAGCTTGAAAAGAATGTCGATTCTATTAATCTTCAGCTTCAATCATCTATATCTAATCTTCAATTTGAAAGAAAGAACATTATTACAAAAGAAAAAAAAGCTCATGTTAATGAGCTTAAGAAGATTGCTGCATAGCAATCTTTTTTTATTCTCTTCTTAGCCAATCAGGAAGCTTAGATGAAGATACTTCCTTTGTAGGAGTTTCCTTTACTTCTTGTTGCTTTCTCTTCTTTTCTTCCTTTAAGCGCTTCTTTTCTTCCTTTTGACGCTTCTTTTCGCCCTTTGGATCGATATTAGTGAAGATTTGCTTTAACTTATCGTTAGGATTAATAACTTCTGGTTCTGCTTCCTCTTCATCAGAATCAGCATAATTAATAGTGATATTATCATCATTCATATGTCTATAAATATCTGACGAAATATCAGCATAACCATTTTCTTGAGCCTTTAATTCATATCCTGTTGCAACTACTGTAACAACAATTTCATCATTTAAGTCTGAGTTAACTGCAGCACCAAAGATAACATTTAAATTCTTACCTGAATTGTTTCTAATTTCTTCTACTGCATCATTTACTTCATGAAGTGTTAAGCTACGTGAAGCTGTTATATTAACAATGGCATCTGTTGCACCATCAATTGTAACCTCTAGTAAAGCCGAATGAATCGCATTAATTGCAGCTTCTCTTGCTCTATTAGGTCCTGTTGCAACACCGATACCCATTAGGGCTGTACCTTTGTTTTGCATTACTGATCTAACATCGGCGAAATCTAGGTTAATCATTCCTGGTACTGTAATAACTTCTGCGATACCCTGAACACCTTTTCTTAATACGTTATCTGCTTCTCTGAAGGCTTGATACATATTAGTTGAAACATCTACCATTTGAAGTAATCTTTGGTTTGGAATAACGATTAATGTATCAACATATTTTCTTAAGTTTTCTAAGCCCTTAGCAGCGTTATCCATTCTTTGAGGTCCTTCAAAGAAGAATGGCTTTGTACAAATACCAACAGTTAAGCACTTATGGTCTCTTGCAACCTTAGCGACAACTGGGGCAGCACCTGTACCTGTTCCACCACCCATACCACAAGTGATGAATACCATTTGTGCATCACCAATCATCTCGTGGATGTCATCTTCGCTTTCTAAAGCAGCTGCTCTACCAACCTCTGGATTAGCACCTGCACCTTGTCCATGAGTTGTAGTTTTTCCAATTAATAATCTATTTTGACATGAAGAAGCTTTTAAATCTTGCGCATCTGTATTGACAACAAAAAATTCTACTCCCATTACTTCATTTTCTATCATATGATCAATGGCATTTTTCCCTGCTCCACCAACGCCAATTACTTTTATTTTTGTTCTTGCTGAAGATAAATTATCTAAGTCATCAAAAATCATTTTTAGCTTCCTCCCTAGGCAAATTTCGATACTACATTAGTATAAAATATTTTAACTTAATTATGATATTTTTTCAATATCATAACAGATATTATGAAGATAATTTTATACATTTTTTTCTTTTCATAAAATTTGCTTATTAAAAAAGGATTTGGTCATAAAAGACCAAATCCAATTACTCTTCTTCAAGCTTGCTATTGCGCTCTTCAATTTCTTCTTCAGTTGCTTCTGCTACAGTTAATTTTACTAAGGTAATTCTTCTTGCCATTACCTCATAAATTTCAAATGTTAAAGTCTTAGCATAATCGCTATATTCTTCTGTTTCCTCATCCATTTGAGTATAAATTGCTGTATATTTCAATCTAAAGCCAACCTCAGGTAAGCTTTCGCATTTTGCGAATAGCCAACCAGAAAGCTTACTAGGAACATCCTCAGGGATATCACCAATATTAAGCTTTTCAAATACATCATCAACGAACATGTCAGCATCTACAATGTAGCTGCCATCTTCTTGCTCTTCAAATCTCTTTTCGTTTTCATCAGGAATATCATGCTCATCGTAGATTTCTCCAACGATTTCCTCAAGACAATCCTCCATAGTTACTAAGCCTAAAACATCACCATATTCACCAGAAACTATGGCAATATGTGTTTTACTTGCTTGTAAATCATTTATAAGTGCATCAACCTTCATTGCACCTGAAACGAATTTGACAGGACGTAGTATTCTTCTCCAGCTCATTTTTGGATTTTTAATTAGAGCAGGGAAGAAATCTCTTTCATATAATATACCAACTATATGATCCTTGTCTGTTTTATAAACAGGGACACGTGAATATCCATTTTCAATTAAGAAGTTTTTAACATCCTCTAAAGATGAGTTATAGTTAATAGCCTCCATCTTTATTCTAGGAATCATTATATCTTCTGCAGTTCTATCATTTAAATCAAATACATTACGAATAGTAGTTGCTTCATCATGCTCAATTGAACCTTCATCTTCCATTTGATCAATTAAAACACCAAGCTCATTTTCATCCATTGATGGCTCTTGATTACCATCAGTTTTTGTCATAGCTCTTTGAATACCATAGAATAGGTAAACAAGTGGCGTTAATATTAAGCCAAATATATAAACAGGCCATGCAACAAAGCATGAAATTCCCTCAGCGTGCTTCTTTGCAATAATCTTTGGGAATATTTCACCAAAAATTAATAAGGCAACAGTTACAGTTATAGTTGAAACCCAAGTTAATAAATCCTCGTTATCAACAATAAACTGAGAAAGCATCATAACAAATATAGTTGATATAGCAACATTAACCAAATTATTACCAATTAATAATACTATTAATGTCTTATCAAACTTTTCTGTTAATTGTAGTGCCTTCTTAGCTCCGCTTTTTCTTGATTCGATTAATAACCTAATCTTTGAATCTGAGGCAGATGATATAGCCGTCTCACTCATAGAGAAAAACGCAGATAATAAAATTAGTACTACTAATACAACAATATAAATGATAGTTCTACCTGTAAATCCTACAGGTGCTAAAAAATTCATTAGAAAATTACTCGACGATTGTATGTCCAATTTGTATCACTCCCAAATATTATCCTCTTGAAGAATACTTACCAGTTTCAGTATTGATAATAATATCTTCACCTTGTTCAATGAACATAGGTACCTTTACTAATAAACCAGTTTCAACATATGCATCCTTAAGTGCATTTGTCTTAGTATCACCCTTAACAGCTGGTTCACATTGAGTAACCTTTAAAGTTACCTTATCAGGTAAAATAACACCTAGTATTTCATCACCATATTTTTCAATATTAACATTCTCATTTTCCTTTAAGAATTGACGTTCATATTCAACTAAAGCATGAGGTATTTCAATTTGCTCATATGTTTCGTTATCCATGAATACTAATGCGTCACCTGAATCATATAGATATTGCATTTCAATCTTATCGATGATTGCCTTTTCTACCTTTTCAGCTGCGTTAAATGTATAATCAATTACAGCGCCAGAACGTAAATCACGTAATTTAGTTCTAACGAATGCGCCACCCTTACCTGGCTTAACATGCATAAATTCTAATATTTTATAGATCTTTCCATCATATAAAATAGTCATTCCATTTTTAAAATCATTACTTGAAACCATAAATATTCCTCCAATAAATTATATGCAAAAATTATATCATAATAATTATTTGTTTTCAAATTTAATCTTTTAAGCTCTCATTTAGATATCTAATCGCATCTAAATAGCTTTCTTCCTTTTTGCCACTAAATGTCTTATCACAAACATCTCTTACAAAATTAATTTTTCTAAAGTCTTCTCTTTCATCAACCTTAGATAGATGAACCTCTATTTTAAGACCTGTAAACATCTCTAGGGCATCATGTATTGCAACTGATGTATGAGTATAAGCACCTGGATTAATGATAATAGCACTATATGAATTTAATACAGCCTCTTGAATCTTAGTTACTATATCACCTTCACTATTAGATTGATAGAATTCAATTTTAATATCTAAGGCTAATTCCTTATACATTAAATCATTAATCTCATCTAAAGTTTTAGTTCCATAATGCTCCTTTGGTCTTTTACCAAGCATATTTAGATTTGGGCCATTTATAACTAATATACTTTTCATCTATTAATCTCCTTTAATATTTGACTTATTGCATCATCTAAATTTACATTTAATACCTCAATATCCTTGAAGTAATCATATAAATCCTTTCTTTCATTATAAAGCTCAACAATAGTCTTTGTCTTTAATAGTGGTCTTACTGTTTTTGATTTACTTGTTCTTTCTTCTAAAATTCCAACAGGAACACTTAAATAAACACATAAGCCATTCATAAGGTCCTTATTAGCCTTATTCTTAATTATTCCACCACCAGTTGAAATAATTACATTATCCTTATTCTTAAATGATAATAGTGCTTTACTTTCAAGCTCTCTAAAGTAATCCTCACCATTATCCTTAAAGATATCACTTATTTTCTTCTTTTCCTTTTTTTCAATATAAGAATCTAAGTCTATAAATTTATAATTTGTCTCTCTAGCTAGTCTTTTACCAAGTGTGCTTTTTCCACAGCCTGGCATTCCTATTAAATAAATATTCATGATAACCACCCATCAATATCCTTTATTATTTTTTCTATTGTATTAGAAGGATTATCAAAATCTACTATATAGAAATGACTATCCATTTGGTTTTTAAACCATGTCTCTTGACGCTTAGCAAGATGCCTTGTGTTTTTCTTTATTTCATCAACAACAGTATCTAAATCCTTTTCTCCTTCGAAATAAGGAACGAATTCCTGATATCCTATCGCATGAGGCTTTATTCCATCATCGTATAAGCTTTTAACCTCATCGATCAAGCCATCTTCAATCATCTTATCAACTCTTTTATTGATTCTATCATATAAAAGACTTCTATCAGATGATAAATAACAAATGAAATAATCATACATCTTTTCATTTTTCTTATCGAATGAATGAATTGACTTATTTAAATCAAGACATACCTCAATTGCTCTTAATACTCTTTTTCTA
>JAEEHU010000049.1 GCA_016280975.1 Acholeplasmatales bacterium
AACCATATAGATAATCCAAAAACTAAGATTATGAGAGATAAAGCTATAAATACTTTTTTCACTCTACTTCACCTCTTACTATAAGTATAAGTAATAAATATCAACTATACTAGGATGCTACAAATCTAAATCATTTGAATCACCCCCTTTAAAGTCAATCATATCTTCTTCCTTTTGATTGAATTCTTTGTATTTAACAATTGCATTAATAATATATTTTTCAATATATCTTTTATCTCTATTAGCTAATCCAATCGGTAATACAGATTCAATCTTTTCTTTATTGAAGGAGATCTGTTCATTTTGATTGCCTTTATTCTGAGTTAATATTTCTTCTAAGGAATCATAATCTAGTTGTTTATTTTTACTTAATTCTCTAATTTTAATAGCTTGTCCATGACTAGGAGTTAAATCGTTATATGTAATTCCAGCATATACAAGCTCTTGTTCATCTTTATTAAGATATGATAATTCAACAGCAGGCTTAATTCCCATAGTTAAATAAGTTCTTTTATCACGAATAACTGAATTATCAACTAATTCTAACAGCTCAGGTATTAAATGTGTTAATCTAACATATCTTCTCACATTTTGAGCAGTTTCTTTTGATATCATATCAGCTGATTCTAGCTTTCGAACCTCAGTTTCGGAAGTTTCTATTCTTTTCCCTTGATGTTTGATTGCTTCTAATTTCATCTTATAAGCAAATGCTTTTTCACTTGGTAATATTCTTTCTCTTGTTATATTAGAATCAACCATTAATATAGTTGCATCTTCATCTGATAATTCTTTAATATTAACTAATACTTCTTTTTCCCCTAATAGTTCTAAAGCTAACTTTCTTCTATGACCTGATATCATTTCATATTTTCCATTTTCTTTAGGTCTTACTATTAATGGATTTAATAAGCCAGTAGATTTAATGCTATCCATTAATTCATTAAATGATTCATCTCTTTCTACTTTATAAGGATGATTTTTAAATGAATCTATTTCACTTAGTTTTATTTTCTTATATTCACTCATTTCCATCTACCTCCAATTCAAAATTCAATTTCCATTCAAGATATTCTTCATAAGATATTTCTCTATATTTTCTTTTTTTTCTCATAACATTCCATTCATCAATGAAATCCTTATAAGTTAATACATCTTTATTTTTTACATTTTGAATTATAGATAAATCAATTTGATAGTTAGGTATAAGTTCTTCTAACCATAAAAAGATATAAATTAAATCTATTGGATTATTAAAATCATATTTTTTTATAGAGTTAAAATTAACATTTAATATTTTTGATATTTCTAAAGTTCTATCATCTTTTGGATTTCTTTCACCTTTTTCATATCTTGTCATAGTTCTTCTTTTACATTCACCAGTTAATCCTAGATTATCTGATACATAATCTTGAGATACTCTCCTAAATTGTCTTGCAAAAGCAATTCTAGATCCTTGAGATAAATCTTTTAATACTGGTTTCGTATACAATACTCGCATTTTTCATTCCTCCAATTCTCTGTCGCAAATAACAAAAAAAGACTAAGATTTGCGACTATTTTAGTCATCTTAGTCTTAATTTATATGTAAATATCGACAAATATTGGATCTTTCTTACCACAATGATCGATTTCAGGAATTTTATTTAAATACCTTGAAATATCATCTTTTGTAATAATAATACGGGTTAAGAAGATATCAATACTTTTTACTTCTTTTGACTGCCTGCCTTGATTGCAGCTTGTGCAGCAGCTAATCTTGCTATAGGTACTCTAAATGGTGAGCATGAAACATAAGTTAATCCTGTTTCATGGCAGAATTCTACAGATTGTGGATCTCCACCATGTTCACCACAGATTCCTAAATGGATATCTTTACGAACCTTCTTACCATTTTCAACAGCCATCTTAACAAGTTTTCCAACTCCGTGTTGATCTAGCTTAGCAAATGGATCTTGTTCATAAATTTTATTTTCATAGTATGAACCTAAGAACTTACCAGCATCATCTCTTGAGAAACCAAATGTCATTTGTGTTAAGTCATT
>JAEEHU010000050.1 GCA_016280975.1 Acholeplasmatales bacterium
ATAAGATAAGAGATAGATTAAATAAATATTTAATTTATCCAAATAAAACAAATCAAATATTTATTAAGGTTAGTAATGATATTTTTGATAAATTAAATGAGCAAGTTGAATTTGAAATATGGGAAGTATCAGATTCCTATAAGGTAATAAGACTTGTAACATCATATAATACAAATGATAATGAAATAAATGCGCTATTTAACATATTTGATAAATTAGGATTATAGTTTGGAGTTTTATAATGAATATTACATTTTCTAATGTTACATTTAAATATATTGAAAAGAAGATATTAGATAATGCTTCATTTTCTATAACTGATAGTGACAAGATTGGTCTTGTTGGTATTAATGGTATGGGTAAATCAACTCTACTTAAATTAATATTAGGTATAGAAAAGCCAATTTCAGGTGAGATTATTATTTCTGGTGGAATGAGAATCAATTATTTAGAACAAGATCCAATATTTGATGAATCTAAATCTTTACTTGAAATAATAATGGCAGGCTCAACAAAGGAATTTCCAATTAATGATTATGAGGCTAATTCAATTTTATCTAAGCTTGGTTTTTATGATTCAAGCATTAAGCCAGTTAATTTTTCTGGTGGAGAGAAAAAAAGATTAGCTCTTGCGAAAGTCTTAGTTACTCCATGTGATATGCTAATATTAGATGAGCCAACAAACCACTTAGATAATGAAATTATTATGTGGCTTGAAAAATATCTAATTAAATTTAAAAAGGGCTTATTAATGGTTACTCATGATAGATATTTCCTAACAAGAGTATGTAATAAGATGATGGAAGTAGATTTTGGTAAGATCTATTTATATGAGGCTAATTATGAAAAATGCTTAGATTTAAAGAATAAAAGACTAGAAGATGAGGAATCTTATAAGAAGCATCTTAAAAAGGTTTTAAAGGCCGAAACTGACTGGATGAATAGAGGAGTAGAGGCAAGAAGAACTAAGAGTAAAAGTAGAATTGAACGCTTTAAGGAATTATCTAAAATTTCATTTAACGAGCATAAAGATATGGAATTTACAAGCGTTAATACTTACTTAGGTAAAAAAATCATTTCTATTAAAGATGGTAAAAAGGAATTTCCTAATAAATTATTATTTGAAAATTTCAATTTTGATTTAGGAAGAAATGATATAGTTGGAATAGTTGGAGATAATGGCTGTGGTAAAACAACATTATTTAAAATAATAATGGGCCAAGATACACTTGATAGTGGAGAATTAATACTAGGTGAAACATTAAAGATTGGATATTTTTCACAAACTCTTGATGTGATTGATCCTGATATTAGAGTTATTGATTATATCAAGAATGATACTAATTTAATTGAAACACTTGATGGCACAATTGATGCAAATACCCTACTTGATAGATTCCTATTTACAAGTGATATGAAATATTCAAAGGTAAAGATGCTATCTGGTGGAGAAAAAAGAAGATTGCAGCTTATTAAGGTTTTAGCATCAAATCCTAATATTTTATTATTTGATGAGCCTACTAATGATTTAGATTTATATACACTTGAAATATTAGAGGATTATCTTCTTAATTTTAAGGGTCCGGTTTTAGTAGTATCTCATGATAGATATTTCATTGATAAAATATGTGATAAATTATTAATCTATGAATATGGTAATATTATTGAAACATTAAAATCATTATCTGAGTATCTAGATAGTAAGGTTGTTGAGACTAAATCTGTTGAGGTAAAGGTAAATACTAAGAATAAAAATAAAATGCCAGCATCTCTTCGAAATGAGCTTACAAAGCTAGAAGAAGAAATACCAGCACTAGAAGAGCATGCCAAAGAATTAAAGGCATCCTTAAATGAATCCTCAACTGATTTCCATAAGCTTATGGAATTAAATGAGGAGCTAGAAAAATTATCTAGCGAAATAGATACTAAAACAAATAGATATTTTGAGCTTTTAGAAATAAAAGAATCATATGATAATAATTGATAAATGACGATTAAAATCTTATAATATTATTATTGGAGAGTATATATGAAGGATTTTAAAAAAATAATGTTAATAATAGGAGTTATCATATTCTCATTAGGTATGTTTTTCCTATTCATGGCAATATTTTCATTTGAAGTATTAAATCACATAATATGTATATTTATAGGAATACTTATTATTCTAGTATGTATTCTTCCTATAATAATACTAATAGAGAAAATATCATTTGATAAAATGCATATAATTGATCTTATACTAACAATAGGATTAATTATAACGGCAATTGTATTTTTCCCAATACACAATATGGGTATGAGTATCGCACTTGGCTCTTATTTAATAGTACTACCTGTTGTAAGAATTATTATTAATGATAATAAATTACAAACATTTAAGGAAAACATAATGTTTATAATTATTGGTGCACTATTATTCTTTAAGATAGCAGAGCCTACATTTCAGGTTGCCGTTATCGCAATATCAGGTGTAATGATATTGTTATCAATTATTATGATAATTCAATCTCTAATACCATCAAATAAAAGAAATGGTATTGTTATAAATGCGAAAGTAGATGAAATAGAAAGTTCTAATCTTTTAAATTAAGATTAGAATTTTTTTTATGCAAAAAAAGATTATGGATTATTCCATAATCATTTTTGATTTTTAAATTTATTTTTATATTCATACATATTCTTATCAGCTCGTAAGAAGACCTGATTAATATTTTGATCTTGATCTTTAATATAGTCTGAAATACCACAAGCAATAGTAACCTTATTTGTGTTTCTATTCTTTTCGTTTTTCTCATTTAAGGTTTCCATTAAATGATCTCTCTTATAGTAATCAGTACCTTCTAGTATAAGTAAAAATTCATCTCCACCTATTCTATAGATAGTAGTATTCTTAAATATCTTAGATAAAATATTTTTAGCCTCAATAATATATTTATCTCCAGCATCAT
>JAEEHU010000051.1 GCA_016280975.1 Acholeplasmatales bacterium
AGATTGGAGGTGGAATTTTGATATCAGAAGTCATTGTAGATATAAAAAACAAACAGGTAAATAGATCATTTGATTATAAAATTCCAGCTCACCTATCAAATATTATTGATGTAGGCTTCAGAGTACTAGTTCCTTTTGGTAGTACTAAAAGAGTAGGCTATGTAATTAGTATTAAAAATGATACTCTATATAAAAAGAATCTAAAAGAGATTATTGATATAGTCGATGTTAAGCCAATTCTATCTAAAGAATTTATTGAAATTGGTAAAACAATCGCAGAAGAAAATTTTTCATTTTATGCCAAAGTATATGATGCGATGATTCCATCTATTTTAAAATCAAAATATCAAAAGGTTGCGACAATAATTGACTTTAATAATAGAGATGGTGAATTAAAGGAAATATTCAAAAGAAAAAGTGTCATTATTGATAATTTAAGTATTGATAAGCAAAGAATTATTTACTCAAGCTTCAAAAAGGGCTTAGTATCTATTGATACTAAATTAAAAAGAATTCCTGATGATAGAATACTAATGGTTCATTTAGTTGATCAATTATATGAATCAAGAATTAAAAGAATCAGAGAATTAATTGAATATTTAATTGAATGTGATTCAGATATTGAGGCTAAGGTTATAAAAGATGAATTAAATATAACTGAGGCTGATTTAAATGATCTAATTTCTAAAAAAATCATATCAACATATTATATTGAACCAGAAAGTAAAAATGAATCAGTTGAGGTAGTAAATGAAATTACTCTTAATACTGATCAAAAGAAGGTATATAATTCTGTTTCTTATAATGAAAATAAGATTTATTTGCTTCATGGTATAACAGGCTCTGGTAAAACTGAAATTTATATTAAATGGATTTCAGATATGCTTAATATTGGAAAATCTTCTTTATTATTAGTACCAGAAATCTCCTTAACACCTCAAATATCAAGTGTTTTAAAATCTAGATTTAAAACTAAGATTGAGGTATTACATTCACGTCTTACTAATAAGGAAAGATATGAGGCATGGAAAAGAATTTATAATAATGAGGTTAAAATTGTAGTTGGAGCTAGAAGTGCAATATTCGCGCCCCTAGATGATTTAGGAATTATTATTGTAGATGAGGCTCATGAAAATAGCTATAGACAAACTAATAATCCTAAATATGACGCGATTGAAATAGCTAAAATAAGAGCTAAGAATCATAATATTCCTCTTGTTTTAGGTACAGCAACACCAAAGATAATTGATTATTATAAGGCAACTAATTCAGAATATGAATTATTAGAATTAAAGAAGCGTTCTAATAACATGCCACTTCCAAAATGTGAGCTTGTTGATATGAGAGAGGAATTAAAAACAGGAAATAGGCTTCCATTTAGTAGAACATTAATTTCAAATTTAAAAAAGAATTTAGAAAATAATGAGCAATCTATTCTATTTTTAAATAGAAGAGGATATTCTACATTTGTTATGTGTAGAAATTGTGGTGAGGTTGTAAAGTGTCCTCATTGTGATATTTCACTTACATATCACAAATATAAAAATATTCTTAAATGTCATCAATGTGGCTATATGAGAATGAATGTAGAATCTTGTGATGCGTGTGGTAGTGATAAGATTAAGTTTGTTGGAAATGGAACTGAAAAGATTTATGAAAATCTACAGTCTATTTTACCTGATGCTAAAATCATTAGAGTTGATACAGATACAATAAAATCAACAACTGATTATGAATCTTACTATACTAAATTCAAAAATCACGAGGCTGATATTATTATTGGTACTCAAATGATAACAAAGGGCTTAGATTTTGATGATGTAACCTTAGTTGGTGTATTAAACGCCGATTTAGCATTATACTATCCATCTTATGATTCCTACGAGGTTGCGTTTAACCTAATTGAGCAGGTTTCAGGTAGAGCTGGTCGTAGTAAAAAGCCAGGTAGAGTAATTATTCAAACATATGATCCAAACAATTATGTTATAACATCTGCTATAAATCATAACTATGATGATTTTTATAATATGGAGATTAATAAAAGAAGATTACAAAATCTTCCTCCATTTTCAATAATGATTAAATTATCTATAAAATCACTTGATAAGATACAAGCTTTTAATGAAATTAATATGATTTCATCATCTATTAAATCAAGATCTAAAAGCAAGGTATTTTCTCCAAATATCAATGATTTTAAGAGAAAAAATGATTATTTTATTTACTCAATTGTAATATCCTTAGTTGATGATATTTCAGTTGATATAATTAAAAACTTATATCCAAAATATCAGCTTAATCAGGATGTAATACTCGATATAGAAAGGATCTGAAATTATGAAAATTATATTTATGGGAACACCAGAATTTGGTATTAATTCACTTAATAAATTAAATGAAAAATATGATATAGTTTTGGTTATTTCACAGCCTAATAGAGAAAAAAAGAAGGGTGTATTAATTGATACACCAATTGCTAAACGTGCTAAAGAATTAAATTTGAATTTAATTCAGCCTGAAAATATTAAGGATGAATATGAATATTTAAAGAGTTTAGATGCTGATGTTTTAGTTACAGCAGCCTATGGCCAATATATTCCAACTAAAATATTAAATCTATTTAAGAAAACTATAAATGTTCATGGATCATTACTTCCAAAGCATCGTGGTGGCGCACCTATCCAAAGAGCGATACTAGAAGGAGATAAAACTACTGGTGTTACTATTATGGAAATGGCAAAGGGCTTAGATACAGGTAAGATGTATTCTAAGTGTGAGTGTGAGATTTTAGATTCTGATAATTCAACTACATTATTTGAAAAATTGTCTATTATGGGTGCTGATTTATTAATGGGCTCAATAGAAGATATTTATGATGGTAGAAATGAAGGTGTTGCTCAAGATGAGAGTCTTGCGACATACTCAAAGAATATCTCTAAAGAAGAAGAATTAATTGATTTAAATAAAACTAGCGTTGAAATATTTAATCAAGTAAGAGCTCTTGCTATGACACCTGGAGCGTATATTAATGTTAAGGGTGTTAATATTAAGGTATTTAAGGTAAGTATTGTTGATGATGATTCTAATAATCAGCCTGGTACAGTTTTAAATACTAAGAAAAAGATAGTTATTAAAACAAAGGATAAGGCAATATCATTAGATTTATTATTATATCCAGGTAAAAAAATACTTACTGGAATGGAATTTTCTAATGGACAAAAGATTTTTAATCTAGGAGATATTATTTAATTTATTTATCATTTATGATAAAATCATATAAGATGAGGTGATGTTTTTGAAAATTGTTGAAATTAAAGACAAGTTAACAAGAAAAATTAAAAACAGTACCTTTTTCCAAGATAAATTTGGTTTTGAAAATAATATCGATATAACTGATGATAAGGCAGTTTTATATAGAAAGAATATCGTTATAAAGAATATTATCTTCGCAACAAATATCATTTATACATTGATATTCACAGTTATATCTATTGGTGACCCAACTAATACATCTAACTGGCTATTAACTGCACTTTTATTCCCAGTTACATTCTTAATAAATATGCTTTTAGGAAAGATGATAAAAAAAGGCCCTGAGGATAACCTGAGCCAGACACTTGCCATGTATATCGCAAGTTTCTATATGTTTTTATCAACAATCCTAATCTATATAAAATTGAAATATGGTGAAACTGATACTGTAAGTGGTAACTATTTATCAGAATGTGGTTACATTTTGATTTATTATTCGCTACTTATTAGTTCATTTTACCAGGATAAGAAGATGCTTAAAAATATCTTCATATGGGTACTAGTTATAGTAACTATACTTCACTTTGTTGTAACCTATAATTTGGTTCAACAGGCAGGAACTGATATTTTAGCATTCTTTAGCTCTTTCTTTTCAGGAACTGAGTTTAGAGATATAGTCATAAGAACAATATTACTAGGTTTATTCATGCTAGTTTTATATATCTATGTTTCAATGACTACAACTATCGCTAATGAAAGAAAGAAAGAAACTGAAAGAAGACGTAATGTTGAAGAGGAGTATGTAAATACAGTTACTGATATTTTTAAGATTACTCTTCCAAAATATGAATTATCTGAAGATGAAAAGAAGGAAACTATATTATTAAGTCAAATGGCTAAAAAGCTTGCCGAGAATTTAACATTTGAAAGTAGTAAGGTTTTAGATATATATAATTATTCGAGATTATTAATCGATGAGCATGTCGATTATGATGATTTAAAGGATTTAACGCTTGATGAAAGACTAGCTAAAATTAAAGAACGTAGAGAATTATCAATTAAGATTATCAATAGAATAGAATTATCTAGAAAAATAGAATCAGTATTTAGATATGTTTATGATGGTGGTAATAATGATGAATTCATCGTTCGTGAGCGTCAGGTCTTAGGTGATTTAACATCACAAATAATATTTGTTTGTTATGTTTATATTAACCTAAGAAGCTATAAATACTTTAAAAAGCCAATCAACCATAAGAAAACTATGGAAATGATTAATGAAAATTATAAGATTTATTTCGATTCACTAGTATATGATAGATTTACTAGATTTGATGGTGAATTCGAAAGATTATTTGATGAGGATTAGAATATGTATAAATATAGAACAAATGGTGTTTGTGCTAAGGAAATATCATTTGATATAGATGATGAAGGAAAGGTTCATAACGTTTCATTCTTAGGTGGCTGTAATGGTAACCTAAAGGCTATATCAAAGCTAGTAGAGGGTATGGATGCCAAAAACGTAATTAGTATATTAGAAGGAAATACATGTGGTTTTAAGCAAACCTCATGTGCAGATCAGCTTGCAAAAGCATTAAAGGAGAGATTATAAGATGAGAAGATTTTTTACATCAGAGAGTGTCACAGAAGGACATCCTGATAAAATTGCAGACCAAATTAGTGATGCAATATTAGATGATATTTTAGAGCATGACCCAGAGGGTAGAGTTGCTTGTGAAACAATTTGTACAACAGGTATGGTAATGGTATTTGGTGAAATTACAACTAACCATTATGTAGATGTACAAAAAATAGTTAGAGATACTGTAACCGAAATAGGTTATGTAAGAGGTAAATTCGGCTTTGACGCTGAAAATTTAGCAGTACTTTGTGCAATTGACCCACAATCACCAGATATCGCTATGGGTGTTGATGAGAATGATGATCATGAACAAGGTGCAGGTGACCAAGGTATTATGTTTGGTTACGCAACAGATGAAACTGATTGCTATATGCCACTTGCTATAACTCTTGCTCATAGACTTGCAAAGAGATTAACTGACGTTAGAAAGAATGGTACATTATCTTACTTAAGACCAGATGGAAAGACACAAGTTACTATCGAATATGATGATGATAAGATTAAGAGAATTGATACAGTTTTAATTTCAACTCAACATTCACCAGATGTAACTATGGATAAGCTTGCAAAGGATATTAAAAAATATGTAGTTGATGAAGTAGTACCAGCTAGCTTAGTTGATAGTGAAACTAAGTTCTTATTTAACCCAACAGGAAGATTCGTTGTTGGTGGACCTCAAGGAGATTCTGGTTTAACAGGAAGAAAGATTATTGTTGATACATATGGTGGTGCTGCATGCCATGGTGGTGGAGCATTCTCTGGTAAGGATCCATCTAAGGTTGATAGATCAGCATCATATATGGCAAGATATATTGCAAAGAATATAGTTGCTGCTGGCCTTGCAAAGAAGTGTCAAATTCAACTTTCTTATGCAATCGGTGTTGCAAAGCCAACATCAGTATTAGTTGATACATTTAATACAGCTAAGGTATCAGAAGAAGTAATTTCAAATAAGGTATTAGAATTATTTGATTTAACTCCAAAGGGAATTATTAAGACTTTAGATTTAAAGCGCCCAATCTATAAGAAGACTGCAGCTTACGGTCATTTCGGAAGAACTGATATTGATCTTCCTTGGGAGCGTTTAGACAAGGTTGAAGAATTAAAGAAGCTATTAAAGTAGTAAAAAACGCCACAGAAAATGTGGCGTTTTATTTTCTCAAAAAAATATTCTTTTTTCTCAAATAAACTAGTGCTATTATCAGGTTAGAGGCTGATAAAAAATGAAGTGTTTAATCTGTAATAATCATTTTATTGAAAAGAGAAAATTCCTAGAATTATTTAAAGTTGAAAGAGACTTACTCATCTGTGAAAAGTGTTATAAAAAATATCCTATAAATTTAAATTTAGAATTTATTGAGCTTGAAAAATATCACGCTGTAGTAATATCAATGTTTAAAAGATATTATAGAATAAATTACAATGCTTATATTTATGAATATTCAAAGGTGTTAAGACAGTATTTTAAAAGAAATGGCTATTTTACGCTGTTTTTTGATAAGATAGATTTTGATGATCATACTCTTTTTATGTTAGATTTAATTTCAAAATTAAATGATAAAAATCTTATAATTGTCGTATTTAATACTGTAGAATAAAGTATTACATTTAATAAAAAGAGTCAAACGTTGTTGAAAACGTTTTTGAAAATTGCTATAATTAAATAAAGAAAAGGAGTGATATATATGAAGGTAGAACTTGTTGGCAAGAATGGATTTAATCCATCTGTCTCTAATAAGGAGTATGCCGAGAAAAAATTAGCAAAGCTTGAGGGTATGTTATCAGATTATGATAACGTTACTGCAAGAGTAGTATGCAAGGTTTATAAGACATACCACAAAGTAGAGGTAACAATTCCATCTAAAAATATCATACTTCGTGCTGAAGTAATGGATGATTCTATCTACGCTGCAATGGATGGAGCAATTGATAAGCTTCAAAAACAAGTACGTAGATACAATGACAAGGTAAAGGATAAGCTTGGTAAAAAAGGAATCCGTAGTATGGGGGATCAAACAGAAGAACCTCAAAAAGTTACAAGAGAGAAGCATTTAGATCTAGAACCAATGACTAGAGAAGAAGCTATCGATCAAATGGAAGCATTAGGACATGATTTCTTCGTTTATTTAGACAAGGAAACAAGAAAAACTAATGTAATTTACTTAAGAGCTGATGGAGATTACGCTGTAATAGAAACAGAAGCAAAATAAATCTATTTTATTAAATATTTCAATTTAATATTTAAGATTATGAGGTGCTTAAAAAAGCGCCTCATTTTTTATGAATTATATTAAGAATATAATTGAAAATTATCGCTCTTTATTGTAATATAGTATAAGAGATATTTTTGAAAGGATTCAAAAAGAATTATGGCATTTAAATTTTTAGACTCAGGTCACAAGGAAATGAAAAGATGTGCTAAGCTAGCACAAAAAATAATGGCCTTAGAGCCAGAAATGGCTAAGCTTTCAGATGATGAATTGAAGGCTAAAACACCATATTTTAAAGAATTATTAAAAAATGGTAAAACATTAGATGATATATTAGTTGAAGCATATGCAGTATGTAGAGAAGCTGCATACCGTGTATCTGGTATGAAGGCATACTTTGTACAATTAATTGGTGCATGTGCTATTCATGGTGGTAATATCGCAGAAATGAAAACAGGTGAAGGTAAAACTTTAACTGGAGTATTCCCTGCATATTTAAACGCATTAACTGGCGATGGTGTTCATATCGTTACAGTAAACGAATACCTAGCTGGTCGTGAAACTGAAGGTATAATCGGTGATATTTATAGATGGTTAGGCTTAACAGTAGGCTTAAATTTAAGAGAGCTTGATAGACAACAAAAGCGTGATGTTTATTCATGTGATATCATTTATTCTACAAACTCAGAATTAGGCTTCGACTACTTAAGAGATAATATGGTTCCTAATTACTCTGATGTAACTCAAGTTAAGGGATTAAATTATGCAATCATCGATGAGGTCGACTCAATTTTAATTGATGATGCAAGAACACCACTTATTATTTCTGGTCCAACTAAGGATGATAATGGTTTATATGAAAGAGCTGATGCCTTTGTTAAAGCATTAAAGCCTGAGGATTATACAATTGATGTAGAATCTAAGACAATTGCATTAAAGCCATCAGGAGTAGATAAGGCAGAAGAATTCTTTAGAGTAAAGAATATTTATGATATTGAGCATGTTCAATTAGTTCATAGAATTAATAATGCACTTAAGGCTGTATATATTTTCGTAAATGGTGTTGAATATGTTGTTCAAAATGGTGAAGTATTAATCGTTGACCAATCAACAGGTCGTATCCTAAAGGGTAGACAATTCTCTGAAGGCTTACACCAAGCTCTAGAAGCTAAAGAAGGCGTAGAGATTAAAAAAGAAACTATCACAGTTGCAACTATTACATATCAAAATTTCTTCAGAATGTATAAGAAGCTATCTGGTATGACAGGTACTGCTAAGACTGAGGAAGAAGAATTTAGAGATATTTATAACATGTATGTTGTTGAAGTACCAACAAATAAGCCTGTTATTAGAAATGACGCTCCAGATTTACTATTCTTAACAAAGGAATATAAATTTAAAGCATTAGTTCAAGATGTTATTGAACGTCATAGTAAGGGTCAACCTATTCTAATTGGTACAGCAAACGTTGAAACATCAGAATTATTACATGAAATGCTTGAGAAGGAAAACCTTCCACATGAAGTATTAAATGCTAAGAACCATGAGCGTGAAGCTGAAATTGTATCACACGCTGGTGAAATTGGTGCAATCACACTTTCAACAAACATGGCTGGCCGTGGTACCGATATTAAGCTTGCTCCTGGAGTTCCTGAGCTTGGAGGTCTTGCAGTATTAGGTACTGAAAGATTTGAATCAAGACGTATTGATAATCAGCTAAGAGGTCGTTCTGGTCGTCAAGGTGACCCTGGTTATTCAAGATTCTTTATTTCAACTGAAGATGATTTAATCCAAAGATTTGGTGGAGATTCATTCAAGAATAGATTAGCAATGATTTTAAGAATGATGAATGATGGTGATGAAGAGCAACCACTTGAATCAAAGATGCTTGCTAAGATGGTTACAATGGCTCAAACTAAGATTGAGGGTATGAACTATGACTCTCGTAAGAATGTCTTAAAGTATGATGATGTAATCCGTCGTCAAAGAGAAATTTTCTATGCTGAGCGTCAACAAGTAGTTAAGGCAGAAGCACTTGAGGGTGTATTATACCAAATCATGAAGAATGCTGTTAGTAATAAGGTTGAGGAATTCATGAATTCACCTGAAAAGGAATTCGATGATGAAAATCTTACTAAGACATTTAATGAGCGTTTATATGGTTCTGATTTAGTTGATGTTAATATCGTTCGTGGCTATGATGATGACCAAGATATGATTAACTATATTTTCGAATGTGGTAAAAAGGATATGGATGAACGTCTAAAGGGCATCAGAGAAGAAATGAAGAATATTTTCCCTCCTGAGGCATTTGAAAATGGACAAGATCCAGTAGAACAACAAATCCAAATGATTCTTAAAAGAATCATCCTTCCAGTTTTAGATAGAAATTGGAGAGAGCATATCGATGATATGGCTGGCTTCCGTCAAGGTATCTATTTACAACAATATGCTCAAAATAACCCTCTTGAATTATATCAAAGAGAAGGCTTTGAGAAGTTTGATAAGCTAAATAGAAAAATGAACGAAGAAATCTTAATTGCAGCAATGCATACAAGAATTAGATTTGAACGTAAGGTAGAAGAACCTAAGGATGAATTAAAGGGTTTATCTACTAACCAAGACCTATCAACTACTAACGCAAATACTCCTATAAAGAAGGATCCAAAGGATATGTTTGCGAATGTTGGACCAAATGAACCATGTCCATGTGGCTCTGGTAAAAAGTTCAAGTTCTGTCATGGATTAAGAAGATAATTTAGACTATAAAAAGAAACCTTAAGTTATTAGCTTGGCTTAAGGTTTTTTCTTTCAATAAAAGCGCTATTATAGGACTTTTTTACAGATTTCTAAAATTGACAAATATATATTTTCAATATATAATTAAAAATGACAATTTCATTTATGAAATCAAGAACAAAGAAAGAGGTAGTATAAAGAATGAAAAAATTTGATGTATTGAACAGAATTGCTGAGTGCGGTGTTGTAGCTGTAGTTAGAGCAAAGTCTGAGGAAGAAGCTATTAATATAGCAACTGCATGTACTGACGGAGGAGTAAAGGCTATTGAAGTTACTTTCACAGTACCTGGTGCAGATAGCGTTATTAAGGCTTTAAAGAAGAAGATCCCAGCTGAGAAGTTAATCGTTGGTGCTGGATCTGTACTTGACCCTGAAACAGCAAGAGCTGCTATTTTAGCTGGTGCTGAATTCATCGTTGCACCTTCATTTAGTGAAGGAGTTGCTAAACTTTGCAACCGTTACCAAGTACCTTATATTCCAGGAACTCAAACTATTAAGGAAATCGTTACAGCTATGGAAGCTGGTTGCGATGTAATTAAGGTATTCCCTGGTGATATGTTAGGACCAGTATTCATTAAGGACGTTAAGGGACCACTTCCTTATGCAAACTTAATGCCATCTGGTGGTGTTAACCTTGAAAATGCAGCTGAATGGATTAAGATGGGTGCTGTATGTATTTCTTCAGGTTCTCACTTAACTGCACCTGCAACAAAGGGTGATTTAGCTGAGACAGCTAAGCGTGCAAAGCAATATGTTGATGCAGTAGCACAAGCAAGACAAGAATTAAAGAAGTAAAAAATTTGTTAATAAGCAGGAATTAATTATGGATGAAAAAATTTTAACATTTGGAGAGATAATGCTAAGATTATCTACTCCTGATTATTCCACAATTAATCAAACTCAATCCTTCTTAGTTAATTATGGTGGTGGTGAGGCAAACGTTGCTGTTGCACTTGCTCACATGGGACATAAAACATACTTTATGTCTAAGCTTCCACCAAATCAATTAGGAGATGGAGCTATCACTCATTTAAAGAGTCATGGAGTTGATACTACATACGTTGTTAGAGGTTCTACAACAATTGGTATCTATTTCCTTGAAACTGGATTTGGTGGTAGACCATCAAAGGTTATTTATAACCGTAAACACTCTGCTATCACTCGTATATCAGAAGATGAATTTGATTGGGAAGAAATATTTTCTAATGCTACATGGTTCCATTTATCTGGAATTACATTAGCACTTGGTGAAAGAGTAAGAAAGGTTGCTTTAAGAGCAGTAAAGGAAGCTAAAAAGTACAATGTTCCTGTAAGCTTCGATTTCAACTATCGTTCTAAATTATGGACAGTTGAAGAAGCAAGACCTGTCTATAAGCAATTTATGAATTACGTAAATATTGTTTTTGCAAGCTTCTATGATGCAAATACAATACTTGAAATTCCTCTTGATAAGGGATTTGAGGATAAAACATTATCTGAAAAGAGAAGAAATGTTTTCCCTAAAATGATCAAAAAATATAAGCTAGATTACATTTTTGGTACAGATAGAGTTGTATATACTGCAACTGACAATTCACTTGCGGGATACTATTTCTGGTTAAAGGGTGAAGAACTATCTTGGGAATTAACAGAGCCAATTAGATTCAATATTTATGATAGAATTGGTGGAGGAGATGCGTTTGCATCTGGTGTTATTCACGGATTATTAAAAGATTATCACAATCCAGCCTATGCTGTTAGATATGGATTAAATACCTCAGTTTTAAAGCATACTATTTATGGTGATGCTTCTACAATGAGTTGTGAAGATATCGAAACATTTATGGCAGCAAATGGTAGTGCTGAAGTAGTGAGATAGGAGAAAAAAAGATGATTGTTGGAAAATTAGTTGATTTATATCGTTATAAGGGTATATCAAAAAATATCGATACAGCTATCGATTATATTCAAAATAACGATCTAATGGCCTTACCTAAGGGAAAGACAATTGTTGATGGCGATAATGTATATATCAATAGAGACACTTATGTTGCTCGTCCTTTAGAAGAATGCTTCTTTGAAAATCATGAAAAGTATATTGATATTCAAATCGTTCTAAAAGGTCAAGAAGTAATAGGTTACACTCACATTACTAATCCTGATTTAAAGGTTACAACTCCTTATAATCCGGACAAGGATGTAACAAAATATAATTACAACCCTAAGGGTGCTGTATTCTTCACATTAGAAGAAGGATTTGCTTTAGTTTACACTGAGGATGCTCATTTAGCTAAATGTAAAGCAAATGATGAAATCGTAGAAAAAGTTGTTGTCAAAGTTAAAATATAGTATTAGAAAAGGAGATTTAAAAAACAATGGCAAAAATCGTAACATTAGGTGAAATCATGTTAAGATTATCACCAGCTGGACAAAACCGTTTTGTTCAAGTTGATAATTTCAATGTAATTTATGGAGGAGGAGAAGCTAACGTTGCTGTTTCAGCTGCTAACTATGGTCATGATGCTTATTTCGTAACTAAGTTACCTAAGCATGAAATTGGTCAAGCTGCTGTTAATTCTTTAAGAAGATATGGCGTAAATACTCAATACATCGCTCGTGGTGGTAATAGAGTTGGTATTTACTATGCTGAAACTGGTGCATCAATGAGACCTTCTAAGGTTATTTATGACCGTGCAGGTTCTTCAATTGCTGAAGCTGATCCAGAGGATTTCGATTTCGATGAAATCTTCAAGGGTGCTGACTGGTTCCACTGGTCAGGAATTACTCCAGCTATTTCTGATAAGGCTGCTAAGTTAACTGAGCTTGCTTGTAAGGCAGCTAAGAAGGCAGGTGCAACTGTATCTGTTGACTTAAACTTCCGTAAGAAATTATGGACATCAGAAAAGGCTATCTCTGTCATGAGACCTTTAATGAAGTATGTTGATGTATGTATCGGTAACGAAGAGGATGCAGAATTATGCTTAGGCTTCAAGCCAGATGCAAACGTTGAAGCTGGTGAAACTGGTGCTGCTGGATATCATAAGATTTTCGAGCAAATGGCAAAGGAATTTGATTTCAAGTATGTTATTTCAACATTAAGAGAATCATTCTCAGCTACACACAATGGTTGGAAGGCATTAATTTATAACGGAAAAGAATTCTATGAATCTAAGCGTTATGAAATCAACCCAATTATCGACCGTATCGGTGGTGGAGATTCATTCTCTGGTGGTATTATCCATGGCTTATTAACAAAGAAGACTCAAGGCGAAGCTTTAGAGTTCGCAGTTGCTGCAAGTGCATTAAAGCATACTATTAATGGTGACTTCAACCTAGTTAGTGCTGATGAAGTTGAATCACTTGCTGGTGGTAATGCTAACGGACGTGTTCAACGTTAATTAAATTAAATTGTCAATTTTTATACCAAGGGCTTTCGGGCTCTTGGTATAATTATAACTTAGGAGGTTTTCATGAAAATTGGTGTTAGAGTTCACGATTTCGGTAAAAGTAATGCCGAGACGCTTGCTCAAGAAGCAAAGAAGGTAGGCTTTGATGGAGTTCAATTAGTTTTAAATAAGGCTATTGAAGGTGAATCAGGTCTTGCAGGAACACTTTCTAAGGAAAAAGCAAATTATTATTATGAGGCGTTTAAAAAAGAAGGATTAGATATAGCTATGCTTGGCGCATATTTTAATCCAGTTCATTCTAATAAGGAGCTTGTTGAAAAGAACATAGCTAAATTTAAAGAGCATTTAAAATTTGAAAATGACTTTCATGCTGGCTATGTAGGTAGTGAAACTGGTTCATTCAATGATGACAAATGGACATATAATCCACTTAATAGAACTGAAGATGCATTCCAAGAGGTTAAAAGAATTTTTAAAGATTTAGCAAATACTGCAGAAGCCTCTAATGCTAAGATGGCTATTGAGGGTGCTTATGGACATTGTATGTTTGAGCCAAAAGCCTTAAAAAGATTAGTAGATGAGATAAATTCAAATAGCGTATACTATATCGTTGACATTTATAACTATCTATCAATCGATAATTATAAGAATTATAAAGAGATTTTTGAGGAATGTTTGGAATTGTTTAAAGGAAGAATAGTAATCTTCCACCTTAAAGATTTTATAATCCAAGATGGTGCTTTAAAACAGACTTGTATTGGAAAAGGAATAATTGATTATGATTATTTGATTAAGAAAATTAAAGAAAATGCTCCCGATGCATATTTAATTTTCGAGGGTTCTAAACCAGAGGATATGGAATACTCATTTAAATTTGTTAAGTCAAAAATTGATGAGGCTTAAAATAAAAAGGAGAACAAAATGAAATTAGATGTTAGATATGCGAATCATCCAGATGATTCAAAATTCTATACAACAGAAGAATTAAGAAAGCACTATTTAATTCAAACAGTTTTCGAAAAAGATGAAATTGTATTTACATATTCTCATCAAGACCGTATGATCGCTGGTGGTATTATGCCAGTTGATAAAAAGGTTGTATTAGATTCAGCTGATGAATTAAGAGCAGATTATTTCTTACAAAGAAGAGAAATGGGCTTTATTAATGTAGGTGGTAAGGGTAAGGTTACTTTAGATGGTAAAGAATACGAAATCCTACCAAAAGATGGTATGTATATTGGAATGGGAACTAAGGAAATTATTTTCGAATCAGTAGATAAGAAGAATCCTGCTAAGTTCTATGTAAATTCTTCACCTGCTCATAAAACTTATCCAACAGTTTACATTAATTATGAAAAAGCTAACCATAAGCCAATGGGCGATGAAGCACATATGAATAAGCGTATTATTAACCAATACATTCATAAGGATGTTTGTGAGTCTTGCCAATTAGCTATGGGTATGACTGAACTTGCAGTAGGTTCATCTTGGAATACAATGCCATGTCATACACATGAAAGAAGAATGGAAGTTTATTTCTATTTCAATTTCCCAGAAACTGAGCGTGTATTCCACATTATGGGTCGTCCTGATGAAACAAGACACATCATTATGGCTCCAGAGCAAGCTGTAATATCACCTTCTTGGTCAATTCACTGTGCTTCAGCAACAATGAATTATACATTCATTTGGGGTATGTGTGGTGAAAACCAAGATTATGATGATCAAGATTTCTTTAAAACAGCTGATTTAAAATAATTTAATTAAGAGGAGAAAATTTAAAAATGAAAATGCAAGATTTTAGATTAGACGGCAAAGTTGCTTTAATAACTGGTGCTTCTTATGGTATTGGTTTTGCTATTGCTTGTGGTATGGCAGAAGCAGGTGCTACAATCGTATTTAATGACATTAAGCAAGAATTAGTAGATAAGGGTATTGCTGCTTATAAAGAAAAGGGAATCACAGCACATGGTTATGTATGTGATGTAACTAATGAAGAAGCAGTTAATGCTATGGTTGCTCAAATTGAAAAAGAAGTTGGTGTAATCGACGTACTTGTTAACAATGCAGGTATTATCAAGAGAATCCCAATGATTGAAATGACAGCTGAACAATTCCGTCAAGTTATTGATGTAGATTTAAATGCACCATTCATCGTATCAAAGGCAGTTATTCCTTCAATGATTAAGAAGGGTCATGGAAAGATTATTAACATTTGTTCTATGATGTCTGAATTAGGTAGAGAAACAGTTTCAGCTTACGCTGCAGCTAAGGGTGGTTTAAAGATGTTAACTCGTAATATCTGTTCTGAATATGGTGAATACAATATTCAATGTAATGGTATTGGACCTGGTTACATCGCTACACCTCAAACAGCTCCACTTCGTGAACGTCAACCAGATGGTTCTCGTCATCCATTTGATTCATTCATCGTTGCAAAGACACCAGCTGGTCGTTGGTTAGAAGCAGAAGAATTAGCAGGACCTGCTGTATTCTTAGCATCTGAAGCTTCAAATGCTGTAAACGGACATATTTTATATGTTGATGGTGGTATCTTAGCTTATATCGGTAAGCAACCTAAGTAATCATTGTTTACATTTTAAAAACTGATTCAGGAAATCCCTGAATCTTTTTTTATTTATATAAATTTGTGTATTTTTTTAATTTGGTTTATAATTAGTATAAGTTGGGTGAAAAATTATGTTATATTTAGGCTTAATTGTAACTATAATTTCATATGCTATATTAATTACAGTTGTGATGATATATTGTTATTATTTTTTCAAAAAGAACTGGAAGAAGGCCATTACTTTTGAATTAATAACATTTATGACATCACTTTTTACGTCTATGATTTCATCATGGATGATAATTGTAATGAATGGTGATTTTAACCTTAATTTTGGTCTTAATTTTAGTATAGTTCCATTTATATTTGTAGCTATCGCAATGCCACTATTAATCATTAATAGCGTCACTTTAAAGAAGTATAAAAGTAATGATAGTATATTAACTGGTGTATCTAATTTTTTAATGCCAGCATTAACTTTAATTGGTATATTTGTCTCAACTTTAGTATTAAGCTATAACGTGTCATATTTCATTTATATAATGAAATAAACATGTAAACGTTTTAAATTATTAGACTAATTTTACTATATCTTTATAATGTAAAAGTTTTATTGTAAAATAGATTTGAATTTTTTTATTAGAGGTGTATTAGTATGAATGCAGTTTTATCAGTAGTAGGAAAAGACACAGTTGGTATTTTAGCAGCTGTAGCTTCTAAATGTAGTGAATATAAGGCTAATGTTAATGATGTTAGTCAAACAATTATCGATGAATATTTTGCAATGTTCATGGTCATTAATATTGATAAATTAACTATCAATTTCAATGACTTCGTTGATATTATGCAAAATTTAGGTAAAGATAAGAATTTAGAAATTCATTGTATGCATGAAGATATTTTCAACTTAATGCATAAGATTTAATGAGGTATAATTATGCTTAATGATAAGGAAATATTAGAAACAATAAAGATGATTCAAGAACAAAACCTAGATGTAAGAACAATTACAATGGGTATTTCTTTAATCGACTGTATGGATACAGATATTGATAAGTCTTGTGAAAAGGTTTATAACAAGATTTATACATATGCTAAAGATTTAGTAAAAACTGGTGAAGCAATTTCTAAGAAATATGGCATTCCTATTATAAATAAAAGAGTATCAGTTACTCCAATTTCAATGTTACTTGGTGTATCTGGTGGAGATCCTATTAAGTATGCAAAGACTTTAGATAAGGTTGCAAAGGATATAGGTATCAATTTCATTGGTGGATATAGTGCACTTGTTCAAAAGGGCTTCGCTCCTGGTGATAGAGAATTAATTGAATCTATACCTGAAGCACTTGCTCAAACTGAAAGAGTATGCTCAAGTGTTAATATTGGTTCAACAAGAGCAGGTATCAATCTTGACGCTGTAAAGATTATGGGTCAAAAGGTTAGAATGGCAGCAGAATTAACTAAGGATAACAACTGTATGGGTGCATCTAAGCTAGTTGTATTCTGTAACGCTGTTGAGGATAATCCATTTATGGCAGGAGCTTTCCATGGTGTTGGTGAGGCTGACTGTGTTATAAATGTTGGTGTATCTGGCCCTGGTGTAGTTAGAGCCGCAATTAAAAAAGCTCCTAAGGATGCTTCAATCGCAGAAATCGCAGATATTATTAAAAGAACTGCATTTAAGGTTACTAGAATGGGACAACTTGTTGGTGTTGAAGCATCAAGAATGCTAAATAAGCCATTTGGTATCGTAGATTTAAGCTTAGCTCCAACTCCAGCTGTAGGTGACTCAGTTGCTCATATTCTAGAAGAGATTGGTCTTGAGCAATGTGGTTCAACTGGTACAACTGCATGTCTTGCAATGCTAAATGATGCAGTTAAAAAGGGTGGAGTTATGGCATCAAGCCGTGTAGGTGGACTTTCTGGTGCATTTATTCCAGTAAGTGAAGATGCAGGTATGATTGCTGCTGCAGAGGCAGGTTCACTTTCAATTGAGAAGCTTGAAGCAATGACTGCTGTATGCTCAGTTGGTCTTGATATGATTATTATTCCTGGTGATACAACTGCAGAGGTTATTTCAGGTATTATCGCTGATGAGGCTGCAATTGGTATGATCAACTCAAAAACAACTGCTGTAAGAGTTATTCCAGCAATTGGTAAAAAGGACGGAGAATCACTTAATTTTGGTGGTTTATTAGGCTATGGTCCAATAATGAAGGTATCAAAATTAAAGCCAAATGTATTTATTAATCGTGGTGGACAAATTCCTGCCCCAATTAATAGCTTAAAGAACTAAAAAATAATGAGCCAATTATCGTTTTTGATAATTGGTTTTTCTTTTGCTTTATTGAATATTAAATAAATTTAATATATAATAAATAAAGTAAAGGAGCGATAAAAATATGACATATTTAGAAAAAGCAGAATTATGGAAAAAGAATTCTAATCTAGAGGCTGATTTAAAGGCTGAATTAGATAAGATGGATGATAATCAATTAAAAGAAGCATTTACAAATGACTTAGAATTTGGTACTGGTGGTATGAGAGGAATCTTAGGTGCTGGTACTAATAGATTAAATGTTTATGTTGTTATGAAGGCAACACTTGGATTTGGTAGATATTTACTTACTAAATCACCAGTTGCTCAAGCAATGGGTGTTGCAATTTCTCATGATAATAGACATAAGAGTGTTGAATTTGCAAGAATCTCAGCTGAGGTATTAACTACATTAGGCTTTAGAGTATTCTTATTTGAAGCATTACGTCCAACACCTGAATTATCTTACGCTGTAAGAAACTTCAAGTGTATTGGTGGTATTATGATTACAGCAAGCCATAATCCAAAAGAATATAATGGTTATAAGATTTATGATGAAACAGGCTGCCAATTAGTACCAAAGGATGCAGACCAAGTAATTGCTGAAATTAATAAGATTGATGATTATTTTAATATTGATCATTCAAAAAATCACAATTTAATTTATTACATTGGAAAAGATGTAGATGAAAAGTATATAGCTGATGTTAAGAAAATCATCTTAAGACCAAATCTAAAGAAGGATTTCAAGCTTGTATATACACCACTACATGGTACAGGACAAGTATTCGCACCACAAGTATTACAATCAGTAGGATATGATGTTGTGCCTCTTGCTTGTCAAATGACTTGTGACCCTGATTTTTCTGGTGTTAAAACATCAAATCCAGAAAATAAGGAAGCATATGATGAAGCAATTGAGCTTGCAAGAAAAATTGGAGCTAAGATAGTTTTAGCAACTGACCCAGATGCTGATAGATTAGGTATCGCAGTTGAGCATAATGGAGAATATGTATTATTCACAGGAAATCAAACTGCATCATTAGTATTAGACTATATCCTAAAGACTAGAAAAGAATTAAATACACTTCCAAAGGATGGTTATGTATTTACAACTAATGTATCATCAACTCTTCCAATTGCAATTGCAGAAAAATATGGATTAAAGGTTGAAATTACATTAACAGGATTTAAGTTCATCGGTGAAAAGGCACGTGAGATGGAAACAACAGGACGTGGAACATATGTATTCGGCTTTGAGGAATCATATGGTTGCTTAGTTTCTGATTGTGTACGTGATAAGGATTCAATTCAAGCAATCCTAATGCTTTGTGAAACTGCAGCTTATTACCGTGAAAAGGGAATGGACTTAGTTGATGCATTAAATCAAGTATATGAGGAATATGGCTACTATAAGGAAGGAATCACTAATATTGGTCTTGCAGGCTTAGAGGGTTCTGCAAAGATTAGAAGAATTATGGATTTCTTCAGATCAACAGAAATTGCCTTAAAGGATTTCAAGATTTTAGCTAAGGATGATGTTAAGCTTGGAGTTAAATACGATCTAGTAAACGATAAGACATCTAAGATTAATCTTCCTTCATCTAACGTAATTAAATATTATTTAGATGATAATATGTGGTTCGTATTAAGACCAAGTGGTACAGAACCAAAATTAAAGGTTTATTATGGCGTTAAGGGTAAAACTCAAGCAGACGCTGATAGTAAGCTTGCTTTATTAGAAAAAGAAGTATTAGCAATCGTAAATATGATTAAATAAAAAATGAGGAAGTCATTTATGGCTTCCTCTTATTTAAGATATCTTAAATTGAAAATTTAAGTAATTTATGGTAGCATATTTAGAGTATGAGGTGAAAGTATGAATATTTGGCATGATATTGATAATGATAGAATAACTAAGGATGAATTTATTGCTTGTATTGAAATACCTAAGGGTTCTAAGAAAAAATATGAGCTTGATAAGGAAACAGGTTTAATTATTCTTGATAGAATATTATATACATCAACTCACTATCCAGCAAATTATGGTTTTATTCCAAGGACATATTCACAAGATAGAGACCCACTTGATGTATTAGTTTTATGTGATGAAGCATTTGACCCACTTGTATTAGTAAGAGCTAAGCCAATTGGTGTAGTTAAGATGATTGATGATGATGATATTGATGAAAAAATCATTGCAGTATGTATCAATGACCCATCAATGAATGTTTATAATGATATATCAGAGCTTCCAGAACATAAATTTGAAGAAATTAGACATTTCTTTACAGTATATAAGCAGCTTGAAAATAAGCATACAACTGTTTATGATGTTTATGGTGTAGATGAAGCAAAGAAGGTTATTGCTGATTCTATAAAGGCTTATAATGATTTATATTTAAAGTAGTATTAAGGAGATAGTAAAAATGGCTTTAACTGCAGGTATAGTTGGTTTACCTAACGTAGGAAAATCAACATTATTTAATGCGATAACAAAAGCAGGTGCTCTTGCTGCAAATTATCCATTTGCAACAATTGAACCAAATGTAGGTATGGTAAATGTACCAGATGAAAGATTATATGTTTTATCAGGTATGTATAATCCTAAAAAAACAACTCCTGCAACATGTGAATTTACAGATATTGCAGGTTTAGTAAAAGGAGCATCAAAAGGTGAAGGACTTGGAAATCAATTTTTAGGTAATATTAGAAACTGTGATGCGATATTAGAGGTTGTAAGATGCTTTGAGGATTCTAATGTAACTCACGTTGAAGGAAATGTTGATCCTATTAGAGATGCAAATATTATAAATCTAGAATTAATATTCTCAGATTTAGAGCAGGTTCAAAAAAGAATTCCAAAGATTGAAAAGAAGGCTCAATCTAAAATAGATGATGCACCAATTGAATATGCATTATTAAAAAGAATAGAAGAAAGTCTTTTAAATGAAGTTCCAGTTAGAACTATGGAATTTTCAACTGAAGAATTAAAATATGTAAATGGCTATCAATTATTAACTAATAAGCCATTTATGTATATCGCAAATGTAAAGGAAGAATATATTTCAGATCCATCAAAGGATCCTAATTATATTAAGCTTTTAAATTATGCTAAGGAAAATAATTCTAAGTGTATTGCAATATCAGCTCAAATTGAAGCAGAGCTATCTGAGCTTGATGATGAAGAGAAAGCATTATTCCTAGAGGACTATGGTGTTACTGAACCAGGATTAAATAAATTAATTAGAGAAACATATGATTTATTAGGCTATGCAACATACTTTACAACAGGACCTGATGAATGTAGAGCGTGGACATTTAAGCGTGGTATGCTTGCTCCTCAATGCGCTGGTATTATTCATACAGATTTTGAGCGTGGATTTATTCGTGCAGAAACTGTTTCATATGATGATTTAGTTAAGTCTGGATCAATGCTTAAGGCAAAAGAAGCAGGTCTTGTTCGACAAGAAGGAAAAGACTATAAGGTACAAGACGGAGACGTCTTACTATTCAAGTTTAACGTATAGTAAAATAACACATAAATTGACCATGAATTTGGTTGGTTTATGTGTTTTATTTTTCTTGTAATTAAAAATAATTTATAAGTTATTGAAATTTACGTATATTAGTTATTTATACTATATTTTATATAGTATATTAAACTTATTTTAGTAATCAAAAAAACTTAACAAAATTTAGTAAACTACTTGAAAATATGATATTTTTGTATAATCAAAAAAAATCTAAAAAAAAGTTAAAAAATCTCTATTTTTTGAAAGGGATTTCATTGAATAAGAAAGCCATTTTTGTTAAAATTAATATGATATATTATAAAGAGGAAGGGAGTTTTTTTGGATGGATTTTTTTGATATGGTCCCAGACAACTTCTTTTCATTATTAGCTTCTAAAAATAAGAGGATTTATCTTGCAAGTATATTACAGGTTTTTAAGGTATACGAGACAGGAACTATCCTTGGAATCGACAAAAAAATAGTTGTAGATGACTTAACTATTTTCTTAGATTCTAACAAAAATTATTTATATGATGTCGAGGATGAAGAAGACGAGGAATCAAATCCAACTAGCAAGAGGGAACTTGCAAATTATATTTTAAGAAGAATGGAAGAATGTGGTTGGATTTATGTTGATATTACGAATGATTACATTGAGGTTTTAAACTTCTCGGATGATGCTATTACAATCTGTGAGGCTTTAATTAATGCATATCCTCAATTTGAATATAATGAAGACGAATTACCATCTGATTTTATTAATCCAAATGAATATCAAGGCTATATTTATTCTATTTATTCATTATTATCACAAAAGGATAATATCGATTATGCTTTAACATTCCAATTAGTATATTCAAATACTAAGCAATTAATTAGAGCAATTAGAAGACTTGATGCTAGAATGAAGGATTATATAACATCAGTTGTAGAAAACACAGAAATTAAGGATTTAATGGAAAAGCTTATTTATTATAAGAATGATATTTATGATAAGAGCTACGTTAAATTAAAGGTATCAGATAATATCGATAGATATAGACTAGATATCATTACAGCTCTTGAGCATATGCAAGAGGATGAAACAATTGTAAAGGCAATATCTAAAAACTATGCTGCTTATACAAAAACAGAAGATGACGCAATCAATAGATCAATTAGATTAATAGATGAAGTAATCGATGCATTTAATGCTATTGAGGATTTCATTACTGAAATTGATAACAAAAATAGAAATTATATTAATTCAACAATTGGTAAGATCAAATTCTTATTAACAGAAGACGATAATATTATTGGTAAACTAAATGGTATTTTAAAGTACATTAGAGATACTAATAAGGAAGGTAATGTTGATAAGGCTATGAGACTTGTTGATTCACTATATACTATTCCACAAATGAAGATTATGAATGGTGAATATAGTTTATATCAACCTCGTGGTAGCTACCAAAGAAATTATAATCAAACACTTGATGATATAGGCTTAACTGGATTTGAAATGACAGATGATTTCTTAAGTCAATTTAAGAATTCATATAATGAGGATGAAATCAAGGCATATCTTGAGGCTCACTTAAAGGATTCAGTATTTAAAGCATCAGATGTTTTATATTACGATTGTACAAATGAAGAATTCCTAATGACTGTATATTGCATAATTTACGCTGCTGAACGTCAATATGTTGTATCTATATTAGATAATATTATTGATACAAAGAGATTTACAATCAAGGATTTTGAGATTAAGAAAACACTATTTTAAGGAGATATAAAATGTTAGACGCATTAGAGAAAATGACTGTTACACAGCAAACACAATTTAGGGATACAGCTAATAAGTTACTAGCATGTACATATTTATCAAGAGATAAAAAAGATAATAAAGAATCTTATTACTTTTTAATGAGCTATAAAGAAGTATTTGATGAATTCTTTAGAATATTAGGATATGAATTAACACTTGATATTCAACTTGGAGCAGTAGAATTAACAGGTGCAACTCCTCTTAATACTTTAAAGCTAAGAAGAGATGAATCAATTATCCTTTTAATTTTAAGACTTCTATATCATGAAAAAGCAAAGGATACATCATTAAATGAGAATATCGTATGTAATGTATCTGATATTCATCAAAAATACGATATGTTAGAAATCAAAAAGAAATTAAATAAGACTGACCTAGTAAGTGCAGTAAGATTATTCCGTAGATATAATTTAATTGATTATATTGGTGATGTATCATCAAGTACAACAAAGATTGTAATTCTACCTACAATCCTACTTGCAATTAAGTCAGAGGATGTAACAGAGGTATTTAATACAATCCAAAGAATATCACAAGAGGAGGTAAAGTAGAGTGAAAAAATTAGTTAAAGTTAGATTAATAAACTGGCATTACCTATCAAATGAAACAATAACTATTAATGGTAATACTCTACTTACTGGTCCTAACGCATCTGGTAAATCAACAATCATGGATGCCATTACATTTGTTTTAACTGCAGGTGATACTCAATTTAACCTTGCCGCAAACGAAAAGGGTAAAAGAGATTTAAAGGGTTATATTAAGTGTAAGCTTGGTATCGATGATAAGGAATATTTAAGAAATGGTGATGTTTCTGGTCACGTTGCCTTAGAATTCCATGATGAAAAGACAGGAAATAACTTCACAGTTGGTGCTGTAGTTGATGCATTTGGTGAGCAACTTCCAGTTAAGACTTTATTCTATAAGAGTGAAGAGCCAATTGTAGATTCAATGTTTATCTCTGATGAGAAGACTATTTATGGTACAGTTGATTTCAGAAAGCACAATCCACTCTTTGAATATTACTTAACAAAGAAGGAGGCAAAGCGTGGATTTAGAAATGCATTCGGTTCAATTAATGAAGATTTCTATAGATTAATACCAAAGGCATTAGCATTCAAGCCAATCGCTGATGTTAAGGAGTTCATCTATCAAAATATCTTAGAAGAAAAGTCAATTGATGTAACTGCAATTCAAGAATCAATCAGAGCTTATAAGGAGCTTGAAATTACCTTAAAGCAAATTCAAGCTAAGATTTCTGATTTAAAGGAAATTGATTTCGTATATCAAGAAATTAGAAAGATTGAAGAGAATAAGGCATACTTAGAATATTTAATGCATTTATTCGATGTTGAAAGAATCAAAAATGAAATCCAAGATTGCAAGAAAGCAATTCTTAAGGAAGAATCATCTAGAGAAACAAAGAATCAAGCATTATATGATCTTGAAGGTGAAACTCAATCACTTCAAGAGCGTTCTCGTGAGCTTTATAATATGCTTTCTAATAATGAAGAATTTAAGGCAGATGAATTTACATCTCGTCAAATTCTAAAGACTCAAGCAAATATTCAAGTATTAGAGGCTAATGAGCAACAATTCTTAAAGAGAAGTGCTCAATTTAACGCAACTGTAAATGAATTAAAGGCTTTATCAAATGATAAGATTTATAATGAGCTTGCAAGTGTTAATTTATCATTAATTAATGCTCAACAAGTTGAAGAGACTAAGATTAGACTTCGTGATTTAAATAACCGTATTTCTGGTGTTATAAATAAGAAGAACCAAGAATTAGGTCAAATTCAATCACAAATCTCTCAAATTATTTCTGAAATTAATGCAATTAAGCTTTCTTTAAAGGATTTAGAGCAAAATAAGGTTAACTTTAATCCTCAATTAATTGCAATTAGAGAAGAAATTCAAGAGGGTTTAAAGCGTATCTATAATTATGATATTTCTGTTCATATTTTAGCAGAGCTTTGTGAAATCACTGATCCTAAGTGGGCAGATACAGTTGAAATATATTTAGGTAATCGTAGATACATGTTCATTGTTGAGCCTAGATATTATGATCAAGCACTTCAAATCTTTAATAGAATCAAAAATAGATATCGTATCTATGGTATAGGTTTAGTTAATACTAAGCAAATATCAAAATATGATTCATATGAGAAGAACTCAATCGCATCTATTATTGACTGTGAAAACAAGGATGCTAGATGCTATATCAACTATACAGCTGGTTCTGTAATCATGGTTGATGATGTTACTGAGCTTGAAAAGTATCAAACAGCTATTACAAATGATGGTTTAATTTATAGAGGCTATACAACAACTAACCTTAACCCTAATGTTCAAAAGCCATTAATGGGTAAAGGTGCTGCTCAAAAGCTAAATGAAATTTGGCAAAAGAAGGCACTTGAGGCTAAGAGTAAGTATACTGAATTAAATTCTCAATCTGAAATGTTAAATAATGAAATTGAATATTTACAAGGCTTAAATATTGGTGCATTAGTTGAAGACTTAAATAAGGCCTTAGAGCTTCAAAAGGAAAGAGCTTCTTTAGATGACTTAAAGAAGGAAAAGAACCGTAAGAAGGCTAAGACTGCATCTGAAATTGAGGATGATTTTAATAAGACTCAAGCAACAATTAAGGCAAATGAAGAAAAGAAGATGTCAATTTCAATGGAAATTGGTGGAATCAATTCTAGAATCGATGCTTTAAATAAGCAAATTGAGATTAAGAATAATGAATTAGTTGATTATTCTAAGTCACTTGCTCAACTTGCAGGAGATAATGCATTAATCGTTGAAAGAGCTAAGGAAGAATACCAAAATATCGTATCTGGTATGTCATTTAAGCAAGCTTTAGCTCAATATGAGGAAAGATATAGTACTGAAGAATCAAGCTACAATACTTTATCTGAGACATTAATAGCTAAGCAATATGCTTATATTAATAAATTTAATTCAACTTTATCAGTTGGTGTAACTGAAATGAATAAGTTCCAAGCTGAATTAAATAAGCTTGAAAAGAGTGAGCTTGTTTCATATGAGCAAAAGGTACGTCAAGCAAGAGAATCAGCTGAAGTAGTATTCAAGGAAGACTTCATTGCTAAGCTAAGAAATAATATCCTAAGTGCTGAACAAGAAATCGAAAAGATTAATGAAACACTTGCAGGTATTACATTTGGTAATGATCACTATGAATTCGTATTCCCTCGTTCAAGTGAATATGCACAATTCTATGATATGGTTACATCAGATTTAGTTGATATTAACCAAGGCTTATTCACATATGACTTCCAAAATAAATATGATGAACAAATTAGAGAATTATTTGAAAGCTTATCAATGGATGAATTAAATTCAAATGGTGCTATCAATAAGTTCACTGATTATCGTACATACATGGATTATGATATTAAGATCATCAATTCAGATGGTGATACAATGACATATTCTAAGGTATTTAAGGAAAAATCCGGTGGTGAGACACAGGTTCCATTCTATGTTGCGATCATCGCATCATTCGTTCGTGTATACCAAAAGTCAGGATTTACTGGTGGAGATCCAATTGGTATTGTAATGTTCGACGAAGTATTCGATAAGATGGATGGTAACCGTATGCGTGCTATGATGAACTTCATTTCATCAATGCCACTTCAAGTTATCATTGCCTGCCCTCCTCAAAGAATGGATATCTTACAAGAATATGTTGATACAACATTAATTATGGTTCGTCAAGGCGTTAAAGCAGCAGTACTTCCTGCTGTTAGAAAGGAAAATGAATAATGGGATTATTTAGTCGTAATAAACCTCAAGAGGAGGAAAAAATCGAAGCTGCAGCTGAAAGAATTATCATGAAGCAAATGACTGATAATGAAGAAGCAGCTAGAGATTTAGTATTAGAAATTAAAAATGGTAATCCAGTTTGCTTAAACTTTAAGAATTTAAATGAAGAGGTAGGAAATAAGTATCTTGCCTTCTTCATTGGAGCGACTGTTGCCTTAGATGGTAGAACTACTAAGATAAATGAATATACTTATTTATTCGCAAGAAGAGAAGACTTCTTAGATGGTTCTTTAAAGAAATGGATTGATTCAATCCCTAGATAAGAAAAATTGAGATACATTTATGTATCTCTTTTTTTAACTTTATTGTTTTTAAGGCTTTCAAGTGGTAAAATATATAAAAAAAAAGAGGTGATGAAAATGAAAAAAATTAAATTAGTTTTTATGCTTTTTTTATCTCTTTTTTTACTTTCATTTTTATCATCATGTAATCTAAATTGGTATTTTAATCCAAATGGTAATTCTCAAAGAGCAAGTGATTTTAAGCTTGAATATGATTTTAAAGAATCAGATATGATAATTATTAGAAGTAAAATGGAAGATTTGGATTATGAAACAGATAATCCAACAAGTACTTATAATTTTGTATCTTTAGTTAATTATGTATTTTCTAAATTTTATGAAATTCAATCATATTATACAATTTCAAATATAAGATATTGTATTAATAAAACAAGCGATAATTTAACTGAAAAGAAGAATATGTACTCATATTTTATTGAGGTAAGAAAATATATTTTAGACTACTATACTAAGGTTTACAATTCAGATTACAGAGATAATTTTTATAATGGATGGACTGAAGATGATATCCAAGATGCCTTAGATGCAAAAGAATCAGATGAATTAACTCAATTAAGATTATCTCAAGAAGAAATTGAAGATGAGATGGGAGCTTTATCTGATACAGAATTAGTTAATTCAGGCTTTAGTAAATATATAGAATATTTAGAATTAAATAATGAAATAGCAAGTAAAAAGGGTTTTAATAATTATATTGAATATATGTATGATTCATATGGAAGAAAATATACTGAATCTGATGCCCAAAATATTTACAATTATGCAAAGAATGAGTTAAGTAGCTCATTTTATGATATATATCAAGAATATAAAAAAGTATTAAATTCCTTATCTACATCTGAAAGAAGTTTATTTCAAAATCTTCTTAAGGATAGTGGAACATCAGTATCAAGAAATAGAGCATTAAATTATTTTAATGGCTATAAGGAATATATGGGTGGAACATTTAAATCTACATGGGATGATATGATAGGAAATAATTATTTCCAATACTATAAGGATGAAACTTCTCAAGATGGTGCATTTACAACCTTCTTATATCATTATAAGAGTCCTATAATTTATATTGGATATGGTTATTTTACTTCTCTTACCCTATCACATGAATTTGGACATTACTATGCAATGAATAATAATAAATCATCAACATCAGACCTTGATTTAGCTGAAACTCATTCGCAATCTGATGAAATATTATTTGTTTCATATTTGGATAAAGAAAATATCTTAGGAAATGAAAAGGTTGAAAAGCTAGTAAAACTATATGAAATACTAGATGCGCTTGAATCAGTATTTATAGCAACTATTGTTTCACAATTTGAACTATATACATATAAACTTACATCATATGAAAATGTTGATTTTGATCAAAAGATAGAAGAAATAGCAGAAGATTTACTTGGTGATATGTATTCAATATTAAATATTAATTTTAGAAGATATTGGAGAAAAGTTGAGTTTGGAAACTCTATATATTATATTTCCTATGCAGTAAGTGCAATTCCTTCAATAGCTTTATATAATGATTCAAAATCAGATTTTGACTTAGCTAAAAGTAAGTATTTAAAGCTTTGTGAATACGAAGAAGATTTTAATGAAGCTTTAGAAGAAGCTGAATTTAATAGTCCATTTAACGTGCAAACTTACTCACTTATTAAATCAAATATTCAAGAATTAATAAGTGAAGCAGAGGCTATATAATTGACAGAGTTATAATATAATGATAAAATAATTTAAATTTTTTTAAAATGAGGTGTTATAGTGGCTAAATTTGATACTTTATGCGTAAGAGCAGGTTATAATCCAAAAAGTGGAGATGCAAATGTTACTCCGATTGTTCAATCAACAACATTTACTTATGATACTGCACAAGAAATGGCGGATTTATTTGATTTAAAAAGAGATGGATTTTTCTATACTCGTCTTTCAAATCCAACAAACAGAGTATTAGAATCTAAAATGGCCGCATTAGAAGATGGTGTTGGAGCTATTGCCTGTGCATCTGGTATGAGTGCGACACTACTTGCCGTTTTAAATGTATGTAATAGTGGAGATAATATAATTTCATCTAATCAAATATATGGTGGAACATTTAATTTATTTAAAACTACACTAGTTAAATATGGTATTGAAACAAGATTCGTTGATCCAAACGCATCTTATGAAGAAATTAATAAATTAGTTGATGAAAATACAAAGATTATTTTTGCAGAAACTGTTTCTAATCCTACAATAGTAGTTCTTGATTTTGATAAATGGAGTAAGGTTGCAAAGGATAATAATATTTTATTCTTTGTTGATAATACACTTTCAACTCCAGCATTAATTAAGGTTAAGGATTATGGTGCTGATGTTGCACTATATTCATCAAGTAAATATCTTGATGGACATGCAGTTGCATTAGGTGGAATTATTGTAGATTTAGGTACATTTAATTTTAAGAATAATAAAAGATATCCTGAATTCAATGTGCCTGATGAATCTTATCATGGACTTGTCTATGCAGATTTAAATAAGACTGCATTTGTAACTAAGTGCTTAGCTCAAATGATTCGTGATTTAGGCGCTATTATGTCACCAATGAACGCATTCTTAACTAACCTAGGTATGGAAACATTAGGATTAAGAATGGAAAGAACTGTATCTAATGCAGCTAAGGTTGCTAAATTCTTAAGTGAAAATAAGAATGTTGAATGGATTCATCATCCATCATTAAAGACAGATCCATATTATGAAATTGCAAATAAATATATGCCAAAGGGTGTAACAGGTATGATGTCTTTTGGTGTTAAAGGCGGAAGAGAAAAAGCAGTTAAGTTCATGGAAAATTTAAAAATGATCAAGATGGTTACACACGTTGCTGATTCAAGAACTTGTGTACTTCATCCTGCATCAACAACACACAGACAATTATCAGATTTAGATTTAAAAAAGGCTGGTATTCCTGATAATTTAATTCGTCTTTCTGTTGGTATTGATGATATAGAGGATATCATTTCTGATTTAAGTCAGGCTTTGGAGAATATTTAATGCCAATATTAATTCCTAAGTCAATACCGGCCTATAAAATTTTAGAGGGTGAAAATGTCTTTGTTATGAATAAAAATAGGGCAGAATCACAAGATATTAGACCTATTGAGATTCTAATATTAAATTTGATGCCTACAAAAATTGAAACAGAGACACAGCTTGCAAGATTACTTGCAAATACACCACTTCAAGTAAAATTAACATTCTTAAAAACTAAGACATATGAAGCTAAAAATGTTTCTAAGTCACATATGGATGAATTCTATAAATCACTTGATGAAATTAAGAATTTATCATTTGATGGTATGATTATAACAGGTGCTCCTGTTGAAACATTAGAATTTGAAGAAGTAGAATATTGGGATGAATTAAAAGAAATATTTGAATTCGCAGATAAGAATGTTACATCAACTATGTATATTTGTTGGGGAGCACAAGCTGCACTATATTACCATTATGGTATTAATAAGGAATTACTTCCAAATAAATTATTTGGAGTATTCCCACACAAAAAGATGGTTTTATATGAAGCATTATTAAATGGAATTGATGATATATTCTATATTCCTCAATCAAGACATACAAAGATTAATGATGCTGATTTATTTAATAATAAGGATTTAGTTGTTCTTGCATCATCAAAAGAAGCAGGTGCGACTGTAATTAAATCATCTGATAATAAAAAATTATTCTTACTTGGTCATCTAGAATATGATAAGTATACCTTAGATAAAGAATATAAAAGAGATTTAGATAAGGGCTTACCTATTAATGAACCAAAAAATTATTATATTGATGGAGACATCAATGTAATATGGCGTTCAACAGCGAACATTTTATTTTATAATTGGTTAAATTATTATGTTTACCAAGTAACACCATATGAAATAAAAACAATTAAAAAGTATTAGTTTTTTAACTAATATTTTTTTTGTTTTATCAATTAACGAAAACGTTTTTGACAAAAGTTTGCAAATGTAATATAATGATATAAAGATATTTTGGATAGAGAAAAGGATGATAGTATGACAGAGAATTTTAGAAAACTATTAGGTAACAAGCGTGCATACATTTTTGACCTAGATGGTACAATCGCTGATACCGAAAGAATTCAATGGGAAGCTCATAACCTTGTCTTAAAGAAAAGATTTGGAATTGAGGTTGACATTGAACACATTTATACTTATTTAGGAAAGCCTGAAGAAGTATTCCTACCTGAAATTGAAAAGGATTATAACATCAATATCGGTGGAGATAAGGGAAAAGGGTATGAAAAATATTCTAAGGAAAGAAGTAAAATAGCTGAGAAGCTTGTATTAAGTAAGTCTGAACCATTCAAATTTATGAGAGAAGTTTTAGAAGATACTTTTGGTATTACAATTTTCTTAGTATCAGCTCAAAGTAGATCAGTTATTAAAAAGATGATAAAAGCTTGGAATTTAGGCGGTTATTTCTCTGATGTCAACACTTTTATTGTTGAAGGAAATAAAACTAAGCCTTATTATTATGATTATATTTTCAAAAATATACTTAAAAATGCAGAAGGCCAAGACGTAATTTTATTCGAGGATGTTAATAAGTATATCCTAGAAGGTAAAAAGAGAGGCTTCGTTACTGTAGGTATCGATAATGGCTTCGGTAATGAAAAGCTTGAAGCAGACTTTGTAATTGATGCAAAAAATAATATAATGCCTTAAAAAATTTTATATGAAATAAAAAACTAAGAGTCGACCTCTTAGTTTTTATTTTTATTGTTGATTGTTTTTTAATGAATCGAAATATTCTTTAAAGTTAAATGTATATAATTTAGTAAAATCATATTTTCCATCAGTGCCCATAACATCTATTTCATGGTCAAGTGGAACACCACTATCAAAGTTATCTCCTGATTTATTTGTGAAATTATGATTATTACTCTTTGTATAGAATAATCCATCAGCAGTAGAAGCAATTGATACTGCACATGATCCTCCACCACTTCTTAGACCAACTATTTTAACACCAGCTTCTTTTAATACGCTTGGTAATGCGTTACCACATGAAAATGAAATAGGAGAAGTAATTACTGCATAATTGAAATTAAAGCTATTAGCTTCAGCCACATCTAATTCATTAAATTGACCATCTAAATTAATATCAACATCAAAATATTCAGTAGTTCTAGTTTTATTAAATATATTATTTTCTGAATATTCACCTTTTCCGCCAGTATATAGTGCTGCTATACCACATAAGGCTGCTGTATTTCCTCCACCATTAGATGCGATATCTAATACTAAATTTTCAGCTCCATCATTTTTTGCTTGATAGAATGATTTTCTAATAAATGCGTATGTGTCCTTATTAAACGCTATATCATCTATTGTTTTCTTACCATTATAAAAATCATCCCAAGATGCGAAATCAGTAAAGAATGAATCAAATCCAATTAATGCTGTTTTAGATTCACTATCATATCTATAGTAAAATCCTGTAGTCGCATCCATTTGAAATCCTAATTGAGTTTTAGCAGTTATAATTTTTTGCTTCATAGCTTTTTTTGTTGATGCAGTAGTATAATTTGTTAGTGCATCCTTATAAATTTGTTCAAAATTATCATGTCTTTCTACAAGACTTTGAACATTTGTTAAAGCTCCAGTATGTCCACCATCATATAAGCCAGCGAATAATAAAATATAACCAAAGAAGTATTCCTTTTTATTCTCGTTTAATAAGCATTCCTTAATTTTTGGATAATATGTTTCTAATAGTCCATTTAAGCCTAATGACACTAAATTGTTATCACCAAATATTAATTGAGCTGTATATCCTCTTATAATATCAAAATTGAAGCATAATTGACCATAGCTATATAAACTTAAATCAGAAGGTCTTGTTACAGTTAAATCAAATATAGGTTCTAAATAATCATCACCATAATAATTAGGATTATGAGCCTCTTCATTATTTAAATAATTTTGATAATCAATTACATAAATATCCTTTGTATTATAGGCAACTGTATAAAGTAGTCCACCACCAGATAAGCTACTTAAAAAGTTTAGTGGTGCGTACAATTTACCATCACCATGTATATCAATATGATAGTCATTTAAGTTAACAATTCTTTCAGTTGGTGTAGATTGATAAAGATTAGTAGTGTTTAAATATGTTTTACTATTTGATGGTGTTAAAAATGCAGTTGAACTTAAAAAATCAATATCCTTTGAATACATAATGTCATTTTTTGTATCAATAGTAATATAATCACCAGTTGATGAAGAATATGTATATAAATCATTATCCCTTGTTAAGTTATATTCAGTTCCAAAGAATTCCTTGTAATATGAATTAAATTCAACATATGGAATATTTGGAGTTTCTTCATAGAATCTTACAGGAAATGTTTTATCAACAACACCCTTATTACGATAAACGTTTATATCTTTTGTAACATACTTTTGATTTGACCCACAGCTTGCTAAAGCTAAGATAGATGCAAAACCTAAAGTTAACCCGAATAGCTTTCTTTTCATAAACTATTTTCCCCCTTACTTTATTTGCATTATAAAACAATTGTATAAAAATTTATATATAATAATGTTACAAATTTAATGAAAAATATTTTAAAACAAAAAAAGCTCAAATGAGCTTTTATATTATAAGAAGAGCAAGGCTTCCTGCAATTAATAATGCTAAAGTAATTATTGATCCGTTTTTTATAAATTTAGTAAATCCATATTCAACATTATTTTGTTTTAATATTCTAATCCACATAATACCAGCAAGTGCCCCAACAGGAGATAAAATTGCACCTATATTTGATCCAATTATAGTAGAATAAATTAAATTCATATTAGTTGTATTTGAAAGTATTGAACCATAGGCAATAGTCATTGGGATATTATTAACTAAATTACAAGATAATGTAGATGAAATTAAATATGTGATTTCTTTTAAATTATCATTTTCTATTTTATCAAATAGTGCACTTATATTTCCAAAAATACCAAATGATTCTAAGGCCATTATTATAATAAACATAGAAATAATAAATGGAATTAGGCTAAATGGTAATCTTCTAATTGGTCTTGTAATATATAAATGATTCTTTTTAGTTATTGCATAAGTAATTATAAATATTAATAAGCTTCCTGCAAAACAAACAGCAATTAACCACATTTCTATATTAATATAATTACTTATAACTAATAAAATAGTAGTAAGTGATAAATGAATTAATGATGTAATGCAGATATATTTGTTTTTAATATATACATCTTTTTCATCAAATACTTCAATCTTTTTGTTTAAATCCTTATGGAATAATAAAAGAAGAATTAATATTGATGTAATACCTATAAATATAGTAGGTATAATCATTTTTTGTAGATAGTTAATGAAATCAAGCTCATATATACTTGATAAATATATATTAGTGGGATTTCCTATTGGTAGTAACATTGAATAAGTATTCGCTGCGACAAATTCCATAATTAAAAATGGAATAGGATTAATATTTCCTCTTTTTGAAAAATATAGAATAAATGGAGTAAATGTTAATATAACAATATCATTTGACGTAAATATTGTTAATATTGATATTAATAAATATAAAGAGAAGAATAATATATACTGATTATTCTTAAATCTATTTATAAATTTAACTGCGATATAAGAGAAGAATCCACCCTCATCAAGTGATATCGAAATAAATGATACGGATAAAAATAATGCAA
>JAEEHU010000052.1 GCA_016280975.1 Acholeplasmatales bacterium
GTATGTTGCGATGATTAGGACAGGTTGTGGTAAAAAAACAATGTGCTTGTTACCTAGATTTGTTCTCATATATTATTACCTCTAATCGTTTATTTTCTTTATTATAAAATATTCTAGTATTTTTTTCAAACTTACATAAGTAAATATTAAAAAAATAATAAAAATAGTACCGAAAATTTGTTCAAATAAAATGCTTAAAATGATATAATAAATTAATTGAAAAAAGGTGTGATTTTATGCTATTCGATGATTTTAAAAACATTAAACAAAAAAAGATATTAATAGTTGATAATTTAGATAATTATAATAGATTATTAAAAAAATATTGCGTAGAAAATAAGACTAATATCGCAAACATTAAAGGTGTCACTTTAAAGGATTTGGCACTTGCTTTATTTCATTCACAAAATGTAATTGATAATGAGAATTTTACAATTATTGATGAAAGAATATCTTCTGAAATTATCGAATTGTTATTAAGAGTAGAAAAAGGAAATAATCCTAATAGTGAATATGTTTTTGATTTTATTCCAAAGGATTCGATTGATGGCGCTACACCTTTTGAAATATTAAATTCTATTAATCAGATTAGAATGGGAAAAATCAAGGATGAAAATGATAAATATAAAAGTTTAAGTGTCCTAATTGAAAGATATACTTGGTTTTTAGAAAATCATAATATTTATGATTATCCATATTTACTTGATTATTCAATTAATTTTATTGATGAGAATATAGATAATAAAGAATTTTTAAGAAAAGTATTTTCACTTGGAAATAATCTAAAAATAGAAGTAATTGATTATGTTATTGAAAAATTAACATATAAAGAATTATTATTTTTAGATAAATTAAAAGAAGTATATGATTTTGAATATGAAGGCATAAATTATTTATCTTATGATAAAAAGGTAAATGAAGTATTTGTTAGAGCCTATGGTATTTATAATGAAGTTGATTATATCAGAAATGAAATAATAAATAAAAATCTTAAATTTGGTGATGTAGAAATACTTTATACAGATGATATATATGAAAATATCATTAAAGCTATTTTTGAAAATAATAATATATCATTTAGATTTAAAAGAAGTCATGCCAATTCTACAAATTTAATTCAATTATTTAAAGATATTATTTCATTCTATAAATCAGATTTTCTATATGAAAAATTATATGATATTGTAAAAAATCCTATTTTTACACTTAAAAATGATGAATCTTATGATCCAATCAAAGCTTTTAATAAAGTGGTAAGAGAAAATATATGTAATACTAGAAAGAGATATTTAGATTATATTGATAGATATAAGAATGATGATGAGAAGGACATTAAGCTAAGTGCATTTCTATGTTTTTTAAATGACATAATAAATGCATATGATGAAACATATAGTTTAAGTAAATTATATTTAAGTATTTATGAATTAGTAAAAAAGTATTCATACTTAAATAATGAATATATTTCACTAAAAGAAACTCTTGATGATTTAGGAATATATTTTGATATCATGGGAGAATTATCTAGTACATACTTTGATTATTTAAAATATATAGAAGATGTAATTGATGATTTGGTATATAAAGAAAAGGTATCAAATGATTCAGTATTAATTGAAAAGCTATCTAGTATAAAAGTTATTGATAGAAAGAATGTATTTGTTATTGGACTATCTTCAAGCCAAATGAAGAAAAAAGAAGTTGAATCAGCTATTTTTACTGATTCTGAATATGAAGAGTTATTAGATAATAGCTATTATATTAAGCTTGCTAAAAACAATAATAAATTATATGAGGAAATAATTAATAAGACTATTGATTCGGTAAATATTGGTAATATTCATTATATCTATATGTCATATAACACAATTGATTTTAAACCATCATCACCTTCTGTATACTACTTAGATAAATTAAAAGATAGAATCGAAGTATCATATTCATATGATTACAATGAAGATGAATTAAAAATTGATAAGAGCATAATTGATGGGTATGTTGAAAGTATTAAAAAAACTAAAGAAGATACAGTTTTAAATACAAATAATGTATCAAATGGAGAACTATCTGATAAAATAATCGACTTAGATTTAAAAGAGGATGTTGTTAAATTTGAAACTGATTTAAAAACAGAAAAAATCACATCATGGAATATGTCTGCGAGTGGTCTTGGTTCACTTGTAAAATGCCCTATGTGCTATATGTATCAATATATTAAGTTTTTACCTAAAGTATCATATAAGACTATCAATAATTATTCATGGCTTGATCCTCTAGCTAAGGGTAATTTATTTCATCATACCTTAGAAAATTATTCTAATGTAGTGTATAAAAAAGATACTTATTCTAAATTATCAAATAATATGAATGAGTTTAATAAAGCATATAAGGATGCGTTAGATGAGGCAGTAAAAGAAATTCCTTATCCTAGTGAACATGTATATGAATCTGAAAAAGAGGCAATGAGAAATATTATTGTTTCTTATATTGAAAAGCTTGAAAAGTTTTATGATGATGAAAGATTAAATGGTATTGATTATAAAAATATTAAAAATGAACTTGGCTTTGGTCCAAACGAAGAAGATGCTAAGCCTATTTATAAGGATTCATTTGTATTTGTTGATAAAGATAAAGAATATAAAACTTCATATTCAATTTCTTTAAATGGTTCAATTGATAGATTAGATGGATATTTAGATGGAAATACTATCCATTTTAAGATTATTGATTATAAGACATCAAAGGAAAATAACATAAAAAAGGAAATAGAAGAATATAGCAAAATACAACATTATATTTACTATATGGCGACAGTGGAATACTTTAATACAAAAAAGGATGAGTTAGAAAGCCTATTTGGTTCTAAAATAAATGATTTTGTTATTGATGATATGGAATATCATTTAATATTTGAGGATTTTAAAGAATTAAAATGGAGTGAATCATTCTCAAGTAAAAAGTTAAATGAAAAACTTCCTGATGAAGATTGCCAATTATTACTTCCTGAATTAGTAAGAGAAGCTCTAGGTATAGTATCTTTAATGAAAGATGGAGTAAATATAGATATTTTATATAAATTTTTAAATGAATATTATAAAAAATTTGGAGATAAATATGATCCAAATAAGTATTCTGATTATAAGCATATTTGTAGATATGAATTATCCTATAAAGGAGATGATATAGATGATATTAAAAAGTGAGGATTCTAGTAATTCAGAATCAATAAGAAATGAAATAAGAGATGACGTCACTAAATCTATATTCATCGACGCGGGTGCAGGTGCTGGTAAAACTACATCTATAGTAGGAAGAGTATTATCACAAATAAAAGCGGGTGTTGATCCTAAAAGAATTGTAATTATTACTTTTACAAATAAGGCAACAGAGGAATTACAAGGAAGAATAAATAAAAGAATTCTAGAAGCTTCAAAGGATAAAAAATTAAGCGCTAAGGATAGAAAAATATTTGAAGATGCGTTTAAATTACTTCCAAGTATGAATATTTCAACTATTCATTCATTTTGTTTTACAATCCTATCTGAAAAAAGCTTAGATATTAAGCTTCCGATAGGTGTTGAACTAATTGAAGAAGATGAACTTAAAAGTAGTCAAGATGAGTTATTCTCAAAATGGATTAAAACACTAAAAAAAGATGATTTTAAAAAGTTAACTAAAGATGATAGATTTCAATATGATAAAATACATGATATATATGAACAATTTTTAAAGTGTGAAGATTCTACTTATGAATTTGTTAAGGTCGATGAGAAAAGATTATTTGGCTTAGATGATAAATTTTATGATTTGAAAAATATAATTAATTCTAAGGCATCAGATATTATGGATTTTATTAATAATATTGAAAGCGAAAAGTCAAAGCCAAAGTATGTTGAAATAGAAAATGTTAAAAACTCAAATTGTAAAAAATTATTAAGCTATATTGATGAGTTATCAGCCATTAATAATTTTGATGATTTAGTTAAAGATGGTAATTCAGAATTATTTGATTTACTAAAAGAAATTTTTAAGGAATTAAAAGATACTAAATTAACAGCTGCTAGAAAACAAAAAGAAGGAATTAAGCTTGAGGTAGAATCAGCTAATTCTGAAATAGATGATTTAAAAGAAAAATTACTAGAATTAAAACAACTATTTGATGGATATAAATACATAGTAGATAATAAGACTTATATTGAATATGCATATAAGGCATACGAGTATTTTAAAGATAATAGAAGTAAATTAAAGGTTTCTAATAATCAACTTCTTTATTTAACAAATGAGGTTATAAATAACCCTATTTCAAGAAGATATTTCGCAGAGAAATATGATTGTATCTATGTAGATGAATTTCAAGATACAGATTATATACAAGCAGATTTTATCTGGAAATTAAAAGAAGAAATTGATTTGGTTCATAAAGAACAAAATAAAGAGATTGGTTCTTTAGTTGTAGTTGGTGACCCTAAACAATCAATATATAGATTTAAGGGTGCTAACCCAGAGGTGTTCTTTGAAATTAAAGATAAATATTCTAATTTAGATTCTATTATTTATTCCTTAAATTATAATTTTAGATCTAATAATTTAATACTTGATTATGTTAATGATGAATTTAGTACAAAGGATATTCAAGGCTTAGATGATGATGGTGGCAATAGATATAATAAAATGTTATATAACGCAGACCATATAGTCCCAAATCCAAATTCAGATAAATGTATAAGAGGTGTATTTAAGCTTGATGAAAATAGTTTATTAGAAGAAGAGCATGTCGCGCTATTAATTAGAAAGCTAATTGATGAAAAGTATTTGATTCCTAGATACAATAAGGAAAAGAAAATATATGAATGGGAACAAATAAAATATAGTGATTTCATGGTTTTATTTAGAAACTTTAGTAATACATCACGCTATATTGATACATTCAAAAAGTATAGTATTCCAGTATCAATTAATGGAAAAATTGATTTTGGTTCAGAACATGGAATTAAGGCCTTTATAAGAATTTTTAAATCATTAGTATCACCGAAAGATAAAACATTAAAAATGGGTGCGATAGAAGCACTAAGAATGAATGATTATCCAGTTAAGAACGATGATGAAGATGAGGCATTTAAATATTACAATGATCTGTATTCATATATTTATAATGAAACAAAGAATTTAAGTGCATATTCTAAGGCATTATATTTAGTTAATCACTTAGAATTTATTTTAGGTGATA
>JAEEHU010000053.1 GCA_016280975.1 Acholeplasmatales bacterium
ATCATCTGAGATTGCATCCTTCTTAGCATTCTCACGGAACTTAGTTCCTAATTCTGTTAAGAATGGCATACCCATTGATCTATCAGAAAGTGAATTTCCTGCAACTAAGAACATATTGCTGCCATTGTATGCTAAAGATACATTTTCTCCTGTATTTAATAATACTGTATTATATACACTTAGAGGTATATAGCACTTATTATCTTTTTCATATATATCAAGCTTTGAATAAGGTTTTAAATCAATTGTTAATTCTTGTCCCTTTTCATATGTTGATGATACTTGCTTAATTGCCTTCTTATCTTTTTTAATTGTAAATATAGATAATGGATTTTGTAGGCTAGTACTTACACTAACAAATCTATCATAATCATCAAACTTAAATGTTTGATCTGTTGAATTAATAGTACATTTAGCACCTGAATTATAGATAACAAAATCATTATTTTCCTTCTTTAGTGAAACATTACAGCTTTTATCACCTGTAACTGATTCTCTTACTCTATTCATAACGCTAATTGAATCATCAAGTGAAATATATGGAATTTCACTATTTTCCTTAAAAAGTAAATCGCCCTTTGCAAGCTCCTTTACTTCTCCATCAGCATTGTATCCATAAATTGACATCTTGCCACCATTTGAACAGCTTGCTAAAGTGATACCTGAAGCTAATATTAATCCTAAACCTAATAATCTAAACTTTTTCATTTTAATCTCCTCATTTTTAGTTTTATTTTTTAAAACCACGTTAATTATAAAATAGATATGTTGCAAAATGTGAGTAACATAATATATTTATCAATGTAAACATTTTCCTAAAAATATGTTAGCGTTTTTCAAATTGACATTAAATTTTAGGGTAGTAATATATATCGCGGATATGAAATTAAGGAGGCAAAAATTATGAGTTCATATATGATATCTGGTACAATTAATGCATATCCAATTAAGGCAAAGAGCTTTAAAAATTATGGAAGCGCATTAAGATACTTAGACAAATTAGTTATTGATTCAAATATACAAATTGAAAACATTATTAATAATGACAAGAATTTAACAACATATGTTGCTAATAACTATTCTCGTGTTATTTTAACTAAGTTAGCTTAATTTATATTTGAAAGAAAAAATCCTACTGAAGTAGGATTTTTTTCTTTTTATGCTTGCTTACTCATTTCAATAACAGTGTTATTTAAGCTTAATACTCTCATATAGGATATTTTATTTGTAAGCTTATTAATCATATTTATTCCACTTGTAGAATATTCGATGCCATCATCAACATCATATTTAGTAGGATCAAATGGCATTCCATCATCTCTTATTCTTAATACCATATTATCATCAATTATTTTTAAATTAACATCGATATAGTTCTCTTTATTTATCTTATAGCCATAGCTTATTATGTTTGCCACAAATTCCTCTGAGGCAAGGCCAATAATCTGAGCACTATGATTAGATGCTCCATGTGCTAAGGCAAAGTCAGTTATTTCCTTTGAGATAACGGCTGCGTTATTAATATCATTATCAAGTGATATATCATATGAATCAAAATCATATTTTTCAAATAAGAATATTCCTCTACCCTTATTCTTAATCTTTCCATATAGAATAACAAATATATAAGTAATAATAACTGTTAATCCTTCTGTTAATGCTTGAGCTAGAACATATCCAAATAAGCCATTTGTATATACTAATGCTATATTAAGTGGAATTACTAATATTAGCTCACGTAAAAATACTGTAACATATGAAGGAACATTCTTCTCAATAGATGGATAATAATTAGTTGAGAATTTATTTATTTCATATGGTAGGAATGATATTAAATATATTCTTATCATAAAGGCTGTTCTTTCAAGCTCATATTGATCCTCTGTTTGGAATCCAAACATCATAGAATATACATTTGGAATAATAAGAACTAATACTGTAAGTAAGGCTGTAATTATTATATTAAGTATATATATTTTTCTTACTACAGCCTTAAGTGAATAAATATCCTTCTCTCCATATAATATTCCACATATTGTAGGGATTAAACCCAGGATTCCACCTGAAAATAAATCAAAGACAAATACCATATTCGCGACAAGCCCAAATATAATTATATCTAAGCCATCAGTAAGCACATTACTTATAATAATGTTTATTATACACATCTGAATTGCAGTTAATATCAAATTAATGGCTGTTGCGCTTGAAGCCTTTAAGGCTACCTTTAAATCACCAAATGTTCCCTTAATTTTAAGAGTAAACTTTAATAATCTTTTATTAGACTTTACATAAACTATTATTGATAATAAACCAACTAAATATCCAAAGCCTGTAGATAAGGCTGCCCCATACATTCCCATTTGGAATACTAATATAAACAAAAACATTGATCCTATTTTAATAGCCATTGAGAATATATAGAAAAATGAGGATAATTTAGGATTATTATCAACCATCATAAATGATGCGATTAATACTGAGATAGTTATGATTGGATCAGTAACTAAATATATAAATATATATTGATATGAATAATCAACTAAGCTACTTGAAAATAGTGTTGCAAGTGGCATTGATATAGCCGGAGCTAACGCTGCAAATATGCTTGCGATTAATACACCATATATAAGACATGCAGAAAATGCCTTATTGGCCTTCACAACATCTCTTTTACCTAAAAGTATTCCTACTACTATTGATCCACCTACACCTAAGGCTAAGCCTGGTGTTTGAACAATATATAGTATTGGTAATACTAAGGACGTTGCAGTCAAGGCATCGTTTCCAAGTAGGTTACCAACTATAATTCCATCTAAAAGCGATGCGATTTGCATCGCGAATATAGTTAGAATAGATGGAATTAAATATTGATAGAATTTTTTATTGATAAGCTTTGCATTTCTCTTTAGCATTAGATATCAGTCCTTTCAAAGAAGCCTAATGTCATAAGAGATTCAATTGCTTTCTTTAAATAATTATAGTCAGTAATTGGCCACTTATATCCTAAATGATATAATGCCTTATTTGTAAATTCATTATCGCTTCCGATAAATGAATGTGTATGATTATCACTAGATGAATATGATATTAAAGATGATATTAGCATATTCTTCTTTTCATCCTTCATCATTTCCTTCATCGAATCAATAAATTCATTATCTGATACGACCTTAATATTAAATCCAAGCTCATTTAATACATAGATAATATCACCCATTTGAACCATGTGTGAATTTGCACTATGGAATACTGTGAATTTAGAATTAACCTGTGATAGTAATAGGATAGTTTTACTAACCTCATCTATTGGCGAGAAATCAACCTCTACATCCATCATATTAACTGGGAATTTACCTAATGTCACATATCCCTTTAAATCACGCATAAAGCCATTTGTAATAGAGTTAGCTTGGAATTCTCCATCACTATTTCTACTCATTAGATTACCAACTCTAATGATTTTAGCATCAAGACCTTCTTGAACGCCCTCTAATATAGCTTTTTCTGCGTTAAATTTAGAGTGAACATATTTATTTGATATATCTTGCCCAAATGAAAGCATATTCTCCTTCATCTTGAAATACTTATCAAATCTATTATCGATATTTTCTCCTGCGACACTTAATGTAGATATTTGAATTAATCTAGCCTTAGTTTCTTTTGCTAGGCTAATTAAATTCTTAACTCCACCAACATTAATTCTTTCAATAATATCATCCTGAGCAAAATGCTTAACTATCGCAGCGCAGTTAATAATAGTATCGAATTTGATACCTGAAAGCTTATCCTTAAGGCTACTATCAGTAATATCTGCGTCAACCACCTTAACATATTTACTTGCCTCATCATCAAGTGGTGAATCAAAGTAATATGCAAATAATCCGTTTAAACGCATCTTTGGTTCAACGTTATTTCCTCTAACAAGAGTTACTACATTAATATGGTTATTTAATAATTCCTTAAGTACATGAATTCCTAGGAAGCCTGTTGAGCCAGTAAGTAGGACTTTACCTAAATTACGCTCTAATTTAACATCATCGATATTTTTTATAATGTTATCCTTTAATGATACTAAATCATTAAATTCCTCTTCCTTCTCTTCCTCTTCGAAGTTACCATTTAATGAATTAATATATTTTTCAAGCTCAACTACAGTTGAATAATCAAATATATCCTTATAGGCAATTGGTAGGTTCTCACCAAGTGCTAGCATCGCAACCTTACTTGCAGAAAGAGATGTTCCACCTAAATCAAAGAAATCATCATCAATACCAACGTTATCATTATTTAAGGCCTTCTTAAATATTTCAAGAAGCTTCTTTTCAAGCTCATTCTTAGCTTCTTTAACAACCTTAGTCTCACGCTTTACCTCAATTTCAGGAAGAGCTTTTTTATCTATCTTTCCATTTGGAGTAAGTGGAATCTTATCTAATTGCATTAAAGCCTTTGGAACCATGTATGGAGTAAGTGATTTTGCCATATGGGCTGTTAAATCATCCTTATCGATCATAGTATTAGCTGTAAAGTAGGCTGCTAAATAATCACCATCAACATTATTAGTTTTAACCATAATAATACTTCTTGTGATATTAGGATATGAATTTAATACCTTTTCTATTTCATCAAGCTCTACTCTTAATCCTCTTAGCTTAACCTGATTATCAAGTCTTCCGAAGAATTCAATATTGCCTTCACTATTATATCTTGCTAAGTCACCACTTCTGTAGGCCTTTTTACCATCTATTTCAATAAATGCTGCCTTAGTTCTATCTGGAAGCTTATAATATCCAAAGCCTACACCCTCACCTGCGATAGTTAAATCACCTATTGCGTTAATAGGAAGAATATGACCATTCTTATCAAGTAAATATAGATAAGTGTTAGCAAAAGGCTTACCAATAGTTACATATTTATCTGTAACCTTATGGTATGTACAAGTAATAGTTGTCTCAGTTGGACCATAGCCATTATAAATATCAGCTGTAACTCCAAGTGATCTTAGCTTTTGACATAATTCGGTTGGCACTGCCTCAGCACCCATATCAAGCACTCTAAAGCCCTTTAATGCTTCAACGAATTCTTTTATATCTATAAAGTTAGATACAAATGAAGGTGTCATAAACATTATATTTACATGATTCTTAATTAATGTTTTTGCAAGTAATAATGGATTTTCAATTTCCTCTTCTGATGCGATTACTGCAGTATAGCCATGTGTAAGAGGTACACATTCTTCCTGTAATGATGCGTCAAATGAGAATGATGAGAATGAGCATCCAATCGCCCCCTCCTTGATATTTCTATATAGGGTTGTACCTAAATTCTTACCATCAAGGATGTAATTTACTAAATTACGATGAGATATCATAACACCCTTAGGCTTACCTGTTGAGCCTGATGTATAAATCATATAAGCTAATCCATTTTGTGGAATATCTAAATCAAGATTATTAATCTTCTTTGATTTTAAGATATCCTCTATCGCTAAAGCTTTAATCTTTGTTGATTTTATTATATTTGTCTTTTCCTTAATGATATCTGATGTAGATATTAAAATCTTAGCCTCTGAATTTGTAATAATATATTCAATTCTTTCATCAGGATATTTAGGATCAATAGGAACGAACGCTCCTCCTGATTTAATAATACCTTGTCTTACTACATATGCCTCAGCTATTCTAGGCATTAGCATTACAACCTTAGTTTCAAGCTTAACGCCATTATCATATAAGGTATTTGAAACCTTATTACAAGCCTCATTAAATTCCTTATATGTATATTTTCTATTACATCCAATAACGGCATCCTTATTAGGGAGTTCACGCGCATTCTTTTCTATTAGCTTATTGATTGTAATATTTGGAATTTCCTCGTATGTGTCATTAAACTTTTGATATAGGGCCTTATCCTCATCTGGAAGAGTATTAATTTCTTTAATTAATGATTTTTTCATTAACTCATTTAAAACTAAATTATATAATCTTTCAAATGACTTAATTGTTTCAATGTTATAAATTGCCTCATCCCATTCAAAATGAAGTCTAAATTTATTATTCTCTAGGAATACATCAAGACCAAAGGCACTCTTTGGTGTATCTGACTCTAGGAATATTGATTCTACCTGTTGTTTTCCTATGCTATCAAAGATGAAATTATCTCCTTGATATGCAAACATAATATCAGCCTTAATATCATATTCTCTTGAAATATCTGCAAATGAATAAATATCATTTCCTTGTAGATTAGAAAGCATATCCTTCATTTCAGATAATTTATCGATTATTTTGCTATCTTCCTCATACTTAATAAATACTGGTAATGTCTTAACAAGCATTGATACAGTATTTTCTAACCTAGATGAATTTCTACCATTATAAATAGTTACATATAACGCATCATTTTTATATAAATACTTAGATAGAGTAAATGCGAATGCGAAGTTAAAATATGCATTTAATGTAAGCTTATTGTCATTAACGAACTTCTTTAAAATATCACTATCTAGATCAATAATGAAATCCTCTGATTTTAATTTAGATTCATCATTAACCTTTAAGTCCTTCTTAATTAAATACTCACCATCAATATCCTTAAGTACGCTATTATAATATTCCTTTGCCTTAGTAAGCTTATCTGATTCTAAATCGTCCTTTTCCTTTAGGGCAACCTCAAAGCCTGTATATTCTTCTTTTGTTAATTCGCTACCTAAATATGCCTTATTTAAATCGTTTAGAATAATAGCCTCACTTGTACCATCACAAATAATATGATGGAAATCTAAATATAGATAATTACCATCAGATGATGTAATTAATTCAACTCTATATAATCTTCCATTTAATATTTCAAATGGTCTAATTAATTGTTCCTTAATTAGCTTATCAACATTTAATCTATCAACTACGGCATCAACATTATCTCTTCTTGCCTTAATATCACCATCATTATTCATGAATAATCTAGTCTTTAAATATGGATGATTATTAATTACTTTAATTAAGGCATCATATAGCTTGTCTAAATTTATTGATTCTGGAAGCTTAAATAAATATGGAATATTATAATTTGTTGTGTTTGGCTTTGAAACACATTCAACGAATATACCCTCTTGAGTTTTAGTAATTGGGTATTCTTCTAATATTTCATAAGCTTTATCTTCACTCTTATCGCCTAAAGCTTTAATTAAATCTCTAATAGTTGGATTATTAGTTAAATCATTATTATCTACATCCTTATTGAATTTCTTAGATAATAGGATTGTAAGTCTAATAGATGATACAGAAGTTAGGCCTGCCTCAAATAGGTTAGTTGTTACACCAAATGATTCATGACCTAAAACATCCTTTAGGATATCATAAACTTCACGCTCTAAATCAGTTTCAGGTAATATCTTTTCTGAAACCTTTAATTCAGGCATAGGAAGTGCACGCTTATTAACCTTTTGATTTTGATTTAAAGGAATCTTATCAATTTGCATTGTATAAGCAGGTATCATATAAGGTGGCTTTTTAGAGCCAATAAATTCATTTAATTTAGTAACATCTACTTCTTCGTTTGAAACGATATACGCACAAATAAATTTAACTCCAGATGGATCTGTAAAATCCTTAACTGTCGCGTCAATTATACTTGGGTATTCTCTTATTACCTTTTCAACCTCAGTTAATTCTACCCTAAAGCCTCTTATCTTTACCTGGCCATCTTTTCTACCAATAAAGTCAACACAGCCATCAGGAAGAAGTCTAACAATATCTCCTGTTTTATATAGGCTCTTAAAATCAGGGTCATCATCAAATGGATTAGTTAGGAAAGCCTCTTGGTTTTCCTTTTCTCTATTTAAATAGCCTCTTGCGACCTGAGGTCCTGATATATAGAGCTCTCCTGCCACTAAATAAGGTAAAAGCTTTTTATTCTTATCTAGAACATAGAATTTATAATCATTTATATTTTTACCAATAGGAACTCTATAATATAATTTATCAACTACAAACTCAGTACAAAATACTGTTCCTTCTGTTGGACCATAGGCATTATGAAATACATAATTCTTTGGTGGCTCAATAGGAACAAGCTTCTCTCCACCTACAAAGAAATGCTTTAAATATTTAGCATCTATTTCTGATGCAAATTGTCTACCAACCTGAGTTGTAATTAATGAATGTGTAATCTTATTTTCGTTATAGAAATTACCAAGCTTTACTAAATCAAGTCTTAATTCTTCAGGTATTACATATACTGTACCACCACATGATAAGGCTGGATATAAATCCATCATATCAGCATCAAAGCCATATGATGCGTAGGCTGCCATATGTGAATTAGAATCTGCTTGATACTCCTTAATATAGAATGTGACAAAGGCATTTATATTCTTATGCTCAAGCATAACACCCTTAGGCTTTCCTGTTGAGCCTGATGTATAAAGCATAATGAATAAATCCTCAGGTGATAATTTAATATTAGGATTCTTTTGATCCTTAAAATCTAATATTTCATCTGTATAGATTTTTGGTCCCTTATATTCAGTGATTAGGCCATCTAAATCTCTATCTAGGATTAAGACCTTAGCACTTGAATCATTAACCATGAAATTTAATCTTTCCTCTGGATATGTTGGGTCAAGTGGTTGGTATCCAGCACTACTTTTAATAACGCCTAAAGACGCAAGTACAATATACTCGCTTTTCTTAATTAAAATAGATACTACATCTTCCTTTTTAATACCTAATTTGATTAATTCGTTCGCAAGTCCATTAGATATTAAATCAGCTTCCTTATATGTATACTTTTTATCCTTAAATACTACTGCGAGATTATCAGGATAATTCTTAATAGATTTATTAATTTTATCTAGGATAGTTTCATTTTTGTTGATATATGAAATATTAACCTTATTAAATGAATCTAGCTTTAATTTATCCTCGGCACTTACTAAATTAATATCATCTAGATTATCCTTAACTAAGAATTCAGCGATAACCTGATCATATAACTTAATTAAGTGCTCCATAGTTTCCTTTTCATATACATCCGCTCTATATTCACATTCAATTAAGAATTCATTTTGATATCTATGTAAATCTAGTGTAATTAATTCCTTACCATCATTTCTTCCATTAAGTATTACCTTATATTCCTTGTTATTACAAATAACGCGATTAAAGTAATCACCTTGATATGCGAAAAGAATCTCTGAATTAATTCCTAAATCCTTAATTAAATCAGAAAGTGGATATGTAAGGTTTTTAATATTATTTATTTGTGTATCATTACACTTAATTAAAAAGTCCTTAACAGTACCTTCAACACTAGCATAGAATGGATATGTTTTAACAAACATACCGATACTATCAGCAAGCTTCTCGTTTCTACCATTATTGATAGTTAAGAATAATGCTTTATTATCCATATTAACTTTCGCAAGTAAATATGAGAAAGCGCCTAAAAAGAAGCTTGATGTTTTTATATTATATTTTTTAGTAATTCTTTTAACATCATCATTTTTAACCTTAAGATTTAATTTAAAAACATCATGTCTAAATTTACCATCGTTTTTATCGTAAATAATATTAGAGTCGCATTCTGGATCTACTATTGTTTTTTCATAATAGTCCTTAGCATTTTTATATAAATCGCTCTTTAATGCCTTTTCCTCATCTAATACAAAATCATTTCCGTCATATTTTTCTTTCTTTAAGCTTAATCCACTATATAAATCAAATATTGATTCAAATAATACTTTTGATGATGTACCATCAAATATAATATGATGAATATCACAAATAAAATAATATTCACGCTTATATTTATAGATATAGACTCTATATAAATGACTATCAAGCATTTTAAAAATACCTGATTTTATTTCAAGCTTATCTACATCAATTACCTTTATATCTAATTCTTCTTTTTCAATAGTTTTTACAATATTTCCATCATCATCCTGATGTAGTACTGTAAATAAATACGGATGAAGATCAAATGCTTTTTTTACTGATAAAACAAATCTATCAATATCGATATCCTTACCTAAATTTGTATAATAAGTTAAATTATAGGCATCTGTTTCCTTTAAGCATGATACATATATTCCCTCTTCTGTCTTTGATAAACGATACTTATCCATATCAAATCAACTCCTTTATATAGTTAATCGAAATTAAATGCTTTTATTAATTATATCACAAATATAATTAAAAAACATTATGAGAGAATAAAAAAAACAGGCCGATGCCTGTTTATTTTACTCTTCTATTTCAACTGGTTTTTTAGCAACCTTTCTATTTGAAAGCCATAACATAAATCCAATGCCGTATGTTATTAATAGCATTCCCATAACCACAAAGATAAATGTAAATTTTTCGCCTAATACGAAATAATACCAGTCATATTTTCTATCTACACTTCCATCTGGCTTTAAATGTGTGAACACATTTATTGCATAAAAAATTGTATATAATCCCATATGTATCATATTTAAGAATGTAAGCTTAAATTTAATCTTATCTGTTCCCTCAAATAAAATGAATGATATGATTGCAGAAACTGGAGTTAAAAAGTGGAAACAAAGATTAGTACTTCTAAACAATATAAAGTAGCTATAGCCTTCTGCGACTGCGACAAAGCCTAAATAAAATACAACAACTAAAAATGTTAACGTAACTGCTGTAGTTGTTACCATCTTAACTATTTTTAGCCAGTGTGGTAAATCACCCTTTTTCTTTAGGATAATTATTACCTCAAAAACTACTATTATTGTTGCGACAATACCACTAATAAAATTAGATTGTACAGTGAACGTTTTAATCGATTCAGGGCTTCTTAACATAGTAATAGTCATACATACTATCACTGATACAACTGTAAATATATTTAATAAAAATGAACCATATAAATTCTTCTTACTCATACTATCACCAAATTCTTTCAAAAGATATTATAGCACAATAAATTATTATGAATAGATGAAATTAAGGCAGGCTATACTCATGCCTAAAAATATTAACAAATTACTAATATTTAGTTATATTCAATTGCTATTCATAGACATATCTAAATCATCAATATGGTTTTCATTTGAGCTTTCAAGATTCTTGTTTAGCTCATCATGGAAATTTTCTTGATTACCGTTAAATGATAGTGAATCATTTGGTTCTTCTAATCTTTCTTTTTCCTTTAATTCATTAATGCCTTCTAGAATTGCTTTACAGAATACAATTCTACCTTTACTCTTACTATTAAGCTTATCTAATCCTTCAAAGCTTGGATTATCGCTTATTCCATCATATGAAGGAAACTTATGCTTAACATAATTTTTAGTCGCAGCCTCTAGTAATCTTACATTTCCATAATCAACTAATCTGTGATTATTGAAATCATTGATGGCACTAAGTAATTCATTATATTCATCGGATGTTTTTCTAAATAGTTTTTCAAACATTCCTGGCTTATTATCTTTAATTGTTTCATCGATTGGTTTTTCAAGCTTATTTGATACAAACTCTATTAATGTATTCTTTCTTCTTTCAATGAAGGTCATCCAAGGATTACCTTTTTTATTCTCATAATCCTTATATTTGTTTTCTTCATCGTGAAGGATTATTCCCATATTTGATACCTTTTCAAATAGTGGAGTATCATCCTCTTGTCTAATTATCATTTGAGCTTCCTTAGACAAGTAATGATTTTCTAATGCTTCAATAGGATTTAATAAAAATTTTCGCATTAGATCCTCATCGACTAGAACATCAAGCTCTGATTTGTTATAATTTAAAAATTCGACAATACTTTTCTTTGCTTCATATAGTATTAAATACAAATCATCATTAACTTCTTCGTCTTTAGATTTTTCATCATAATCAAGAACATAGCTTGATATGAGACTCATCTTATCATGTAATGATAAAGTGCTACTTAATCTTTCATTTAGTTCATTTACAGTAGGCATATAAACCACACTCCTTCCTGAAAGATAGTATAAACATTTATAATAATCGATTTTAATATGTTTATATGATATCACAAGGAGTGCAACAAAAGTGCAACAAGAAAAAACCATTAGAAATAAATTCTAATGGCTTTAGTTTTCCTCACTAAAGAACGCCCACTCGTACTGAATCATATATTCACCACGATACATTCTAATAGCGGTAGGATTATTATTCTTATATTCATATGCATCACAATCAATTTTTGATACATCAATATAGCATTCGTTATGTCTTTTAATAAAGAAATCTGCAGCATCTACTGCTTTCAATGTTTTTTGAACATCGGAAATAATATTTCTTAAATATGATTTATGGTCAACCTCCCATAAAACAGCATTAAGCTCATTTATATTTATCGCAGCGCCCTCTCTATCTATTAGGTAGGCTAATAGCTCCTTTGATTTACTATAAGTAAACTTAAGTGGCTTTCCATCTGCGAAAATTTCAAAGTTTCCAAAGCACTTACAAGAAAGCTTCTTTGTTGACTCTAAAACAATTGGGAACCTTAAACCATCAACCTCTTGCTTAATTTTAGCATTAGTCGCAGGCTTTGAAATATAGCCAGATGCGTGAATCTTCATAGCCTCATATGCATAGTCATTATAGGCAGTAACAAAAATGATATTAATTTTTGGATTTATCTTCTTTAACGACTTTGCAAGCATGATACCATTTATATTAGGCATTTCAATATCCAAAAATGCAATATCTATTTGTTCCTTTTTTGCAGCTTCTAATGCTTCTGTTGGATTAGAGAATTCAAATGTTATAGCATCAGGAATTACTTCCTTAACGCATTTTTCTAATCTTAAAAGTTGTAATTTTTCATCATCAACTAATAATGCCTTCATTAATCCACCTCCTACTTATAAAAAGATAAAGTAACTGTTGTTCCTTTTCCAATTTCACTTGTTATTTTCATATTACCCTTACACATTGAATTAATTCTATATTTAACATTATTCATACCAATATGTGAATTATCTAGCTTCTTCATTATTCCAGTATCAAAGCCAATACCATCATCTATTACCTCAACATTATAGGCAACGCTATCCTCGTATGCTCTTATCTTAATAGTTCCACCCTCAAGCTTTTTAAGTATTCCATGCTTCACCGCATTTTCTACTATTGGCTGAAGTGTAAGAGGTGGGACAAAGAAATCGCCTGTTTCAACCTCATAAACTATATTTAATCTTTCCTCAAATCGCATTTTTTCTAAGAATAAATATAATTTTGTATGTCTTAATTCATCTTTAAATGGAATTAAGCTTGCATCAGATAATAACGATAAATTATTTCTTAAATAATCTGTAAATATATCTAGCGCATTTTGGGCTTTTTCTGGATTAATATTAATCAAAGTTGAAATTGAAGATAATGTATTATAAGTGAAATGTGGTTGGATTTGAGACATCATTGTTTTAATTTCAGCCTCATATCTTTTAGCCTTTTCTTCTGCAAGCTCAGTGTTCTTTCTCACATTAACAAGTAAGAATAATATTTCAATTGAAACAATTATTGATAAATAAGCTATTGCATAGCCTGGTAAGAAATTTTGAACAATTATCGCAATAAATGGTAATATGCAGTATATACCAAAGGATACCTTTTCAACTACATTAAGCTTTTTATTAAATAAAGTAAGGAAGAATACTATCGCGAATGACACAAATTGATATATTTGCGAAATGAACATTGTTTTTGATCTCATATATATTCCGCCTTCTGCGTAGAAAAATATATGAGTAAATAAATTTATAACATCAAGTAAAACTAATATACCAAATACAAGGAGATTTATTATACTAGTAACCTTAACTGTCTTTTTATCGGCTGCGATATATGATGTGGCGTAATTAAATAATAATAACGCCTCAATATTATTCATAATGTAAAATGTCGTGTAAAAAGCCATAATGAAGGCATTACTTGTATAATATACCTTTATTATTGTGAATGTTAAATATGTAGCAAAATGAACATAAGTAAAAACGATAAAAGCAAAAAGACTTTTTTCGTCATTTCTCTTATTCTTCTTTAAAAAGATACTAACTGAATGTATACCCAAAAAAAAGATTGCAATAATACACAACGTTAGGTTAAACACACTTTTATTATCCATATCAATCACATCCGCTATTAATTTATTATATAACAAAAACATTCTGTAAATCAAATAATAGATGTCAATTAAGAAAAAACAAAGCGAGGAATTTACCTCGCTTATAAGTTAAATATTAATCTAAAAATTCTTTAGTATCGTATGCTTCTGTTAAAATTCTTTGCATATCCTCTACCATAGGTACTCTAGGGTTAGCAGGTGAGCATTGATCCTCATATGCTAAATAAGATAGCTTTTCAACTGCCTTCATCCAAGTATCTCTATCGATTCCTTGGCTTTCGAAGTTCATCTTAATTCCAACCTTTTTACCTAATTCACCTACAGCCTTAGCGTAAGATTCAACTCCCTCTTCAACTGTTGAAGATGGAAGTCCTAAGATTCTTGCAAGCTCTGCATATCTTTCATCAGCCTTATAGTAATTATATTTAGGCCATGTAGAAAGCTTTTGAGGCTTTTGACCATTATATCTAATAGTGAATGGTAATAAAATCGCATTAGCACGACCATGAGGTACGTGGAATTCAGCACCAACCTTATGCGCCATTGAGTGATTCATACCTAAGAATGCATTAGCAAATGCCATACCAGCTAAAGTTGATGCAGAATGCATCTTTTCTCTTGCCTCTGGGTCATTAGCACCATATGTGTATGATCTTTCAAGATATTGGAATACTAGCTTAATTGCTTGAATTGCAAGACCATCAGTGAAGTCATTTGCAAGTGTTGATACATATGCTTCTGTTGCATGAGTTAATACATCCATACCAGTATCTGCAGTAATTGATCTTGGAAGTGTCATTACAAATTCAGGGTCAACAATCGCAACTGTTGGAGTTAATGAATAATCTGTAAGTGGGTACTTCTTATTTTCTGTCTTATCAGTAATAACTGCAAATGGTGTAACCTCACTACCAGTACCTGATGTTGTAGGAATACATACTAATTTAGCCTTCTTACCAAGTTCAGGATATTGGAAGGCACGCTTTCTGATATCCATAAACTTTTGCTTTAAGTCATTGAAGTTTACATCTGGGTGCTCATAGAATAACCAAATACCTTTAGCGGCATCCATAGATGAACCACCACCAAGTGCGATGATTGTATCTGGCTCAAATGAACGCATTAGTGTTAAACCTTTTTGTACTGTTTGAATTGAAGGATCTGGTTCAACATCACAGAATAATTGATATGGAACCTCAGGGCTTCTTAATTGTAATTGGTCAATAACCTTTTGAACAAATCCAAGCTCTACCATTGATCTATCTGTTACGATTAAAGCCTTTTTCATTTCCTTCATTTGATGTAAATATTCGATTGAATTTCTTTCAAAGTAAATCTTAGCTGGAACTTTAAACCATTGCATATTATTTCTTCTCCTTCCGACCTTCTTAATATTTAGTAAGTTAACTGGTCCAATGTTTCCAGCAACTGAGTTGTGGCCATAAGAACCACAACCTAAAGTTAAGGATGGAATGAAGGAATTATATACATTACCAATACCACCAAATGTTGATGGTGAATTACAAATAATTCTAATTGCAGGAACTAAATCACCAAACTTTACCTCAAGCTCATGAGATGCAGTATGGATAGCAGCTGAGTGACCTAAACCATTGAATTCAACCATTTGCTTTGAAAGTTGGAAGCCTTCATCAGTTGAATTTGATTTAAGCATAGCTAAAATTGGAGAAAGCTTTTCTCTTGTAAGTGGCTCTTCAACTCCAACACTCTTACATTCTGCAATAATAATTACTGTATTCTTAGGAACACTAAAGCCTGCTTGCTCTGCAATCCAAGTTGCATATTTACCTACAACTGTTGGATTTAATTTAGCATTTGGACAATCCTCCTTAGAATTTACTCCAAACATAAATGCTTCAAGCTTTTTCTTTTCTTCCTTATTTGCAAAGTAAACGCCATATTTCTTAAATTCAGCTTTTACATCATCATATATTTCTTTATCTACTATTACAGCTTGCTCTGATGCACATACCATACCATTATCAAATGACTTTGACATAATAACATCATTAACTGCTTGACGTAGATTACATGTCTTTTCAAAATAAGCAGGAACATTACCAGCTCCAACACCTAGTGCAGGCTTACCACATGAATAAGCTGCTCTAACCATTGCATTACCACCAGTTGCTAAAATTGTTGCAACACCTGGATGATTCATTAATGCTGTTGTTGCCTCCATTGAAGGATGCTCAATCCATTGAATACAATTTTCTGGAGCACCTGCAGCTATAGCAGCATCATAAACAATCTTTGCTGCTGCGGCACTTGAATTTTGTGCACTTGGGTGGAATCCAAAAATAATTGGATTTCTTGTTTTAATTGCTATTAATGATTTAAATATAGCAGTTGATGTTGGGTTTGTTACAGGTGTGATACCAGCAATAACACCTACTGGCTCTGCAACCTCAGTCATACCAGTTACTGGATCCTCTGAGATAATACCAACTGTCTTTACTCTTTTCATATTATGGGTTACATATTCGCATGCGAATAAGTTCTTTGTTGCCTTGTCTTCGAAAACGCCTCTACCTGTTTCTTCAATAGCATATTTTGCTAAGCTACCATGAGCATCTAATGCTGCGACACTACATTTAGCAACAATGTAGTTGATTTTTTCTTGGTCATAAGATGCATATTCATCTAATGCCTTTAATCCTTTTTGAACTAATAAATCAACTTCTTCTTCTGGACTTAATACCTTTTCTTCCATAAATAATCGTCTCCTTTTTCCTATTAATTTTTATAAATGAGTCTTAAACGTTTTCTTCAATTTTCATTATATATGAATAAAATGAGAATAAAAAAAGTAAACGTTTTTAACCATTGGTGTTAACGTTTACACTTATTTTTTCTATAATTCTTCACATTTAACGAACTTATCATTCGTATAAATTAGATTTTCCAAGTCATTTTTTAATGATATAATAAAACCTACTTTAATTAGAATACAACCTTATTCTTTCCGCTTGTTTTTCCATCATATAATCTTTTATCTGCTTTCATAATCCAGTCATCAATAGACATACCCTCATCATACTTAGATACACCTATTGTTACTGTTGCATGTAAATTTAGATTATTAAAATTAAAAACATGCTCTTCAATTTTTCTTCTAATATCTTCAATTTTATTTAAAGCATTATCATCTATTCTAGTAATGACTACGAATTCTTCTCCACCATATCTAGATACGAAATCATCTAATGAGTTATTCTTTGCAATTTCTGCAATCTCAAATAGCATATGATCTCCACATATATGCCCATGCTCATCATTTACAAGCTTAAAATCATCAATATCAAAAATAGATAAATAATAATTATTCTTATCATCTAAAGCTTCTACATATTCAATTAAGCCATATCTATTCGCTACCTGAGTAAGCTTATCTGTTCTTGATTCTGTTTTAATTCTTTTTTCAAGCTTTAAAACATATCTTACAAATACATATAAGAATATTGTTATAAAGCTAAATACTATTAACGCGTGGCCAACAAATAGGAAAGATTTTACCCAATTAGTTAAATCATATACTGGTGGATTAAATAAACAGTAAAAATATAAGAATATATATAATGCTAAAAGCATTAAACACCAATATTGTGGTCTTATTATTCTAGTCTTTTGAACTGAAAAATATCCAGAAAAATATACTAAAACACATAATCCTATTAAACACAAATGAAAGCCTGCTTGAAAGCCACACAACGCTGTTGCAAATGTCATAAACGCTGTGATTTCAGCACCAGTTATAACTGCATATACGCCATATTTTCCATACTTAACTAACAAAAACATTAAACCATATAATATAGAATTACCTAGATTTAACCATGCAAGAATATATATCCCTGTTAAAAAGAAAAATAGTAAATATGCTAAATGGCATATGAAGAATATTAAATTAGAATAAAAGCAAGTTTTTCTTACTGTACTTTCGTATGCAATAATTGCATCATCTTCCATTTGCATAAAAACACCACTTTTCTTGTTAAAATTTTAATTGCCGAAATTTAATATTATTATTTATTATAACAAAATAATTTCAATTTGATAATCAAAATATTATATTTAATATAAAAATTGGGTAGAACTTTCTAATTCTACCCTTAAATTTATTTTATATATTTTTCAAAAAAATCCTTATTATCATCTAATGATTCAGATACATTAATCCAGTATACATTAGATAAATATTATCCTCTGGATCAACCTCTGTTCTTTCTAAGACTCCACCTAATCTTTTAATAGTCTTGTTAAAAAGCTAATCGAGGATGTATATACAGGCCCGGTTTATTCTAAGAAAATAGATACAAACAAATTCCTTTTTGTTTTCGAAATAGAAGATAAAAAAACAAGTCCTGTTTTTAAACAGGATTTGCTTTTTTAATTGGGAGAAACGAAATTTACATTTTGATGTCTTTTTTATTAAGACACCTATAGTATAACTTTCTTATGTTGCAAAATGCGAGCAACCCAAAAATATTTTTTTATAATTCTTTAAAAATATCCTTTAATGCTGGATACATCTTTTTAAATGTTTGATATTTCTTTTTATATTTTTCTACTAATAAATTATCAGGCTTTTCTATAAGCTTATAATCGATTAATGATTTAACATCGTTAACATTCTTACTATTAATTGAAATATAAGATAATAATGCGGCTCCATAGCTTGGCCCTTCTTCTGTATTTGCCTTATAAACATTAACATCTAATACATTAGAAATTATTTTACACCAAAGTGGATTTTTAGATCCACCACCACAGATAACAATATTATTTATCTTTATTCCTTCTTTTCTTGCGATTTCAATGGAATCATTTAACGCGAATGCTACACCCTCTAATACTGATAATGACATATCCTCCTTAGAAGTTACAGGAGTTAATCCAATAAATGAGCCTTTCGCATCCATATCATTATGTGGTGTTCTTTCACCCATTAAATATGGCAGAAAATAAACCTTATTTTCACCTAGTATATTTTCATTAATATTAACATTAAAATCAACATTTAAAATATCCTTTATAAACCAGTTATAGGCAGATGCCGCCTCAAGGATACATCCTAATAATAGATACTTACCATTAGAATGATTAAATGAATGCATAGATGGATTCTTTGGATTAATGAATTTATCTGATGAGATTAATACTGTACCACTTGTACCAAGTGATAGCATTACATCACCATCATTTATGACACCAGAGCCAATGGCAGCCATTGCATTATCTGCACCACCACAAATAAGCTTCGCATTTTTCAAATTATATTCAGGCTTTAGATTTGAAATTATATCAAAGCTTTCACATAGCTTTGGAAGCCATGATTCTTTAATATGGCATAAATCTAAAATATATTTTGAATAGCATTTATTCTTAACATCTAAATATAATGTTCCCGCAGAATCTGAATAATCAGATACAAATTTTCCTGTAAGAGAATAAATAATATAATCCTTTGGTAGCATTATTTTATTTATCTTATTAAATATTTCTCTTTCATTATTATAAACCCACAAAAGCTTAGGAAGAGTAAATCCCGCAAATGCAATGTTGGCAGTATTTTCTTTTAAGATATCAATGCCAACCTCATTGTTTAAATAATTACATTCATCCTTACTTCTACCATCATTCCATAATATACATGGTCTTAATACATTATCGTTTTCATCAAGTAAAACTAAGCCATGCATCTGTCCTGCAATTGATATACCTTTAATATCATCCTCTATAGTTTGACTTAAATACTTTAATACTTCCTTTACTGCATTTAACCAATCAAGTGGATCTTGTTCACTATATAAAGGCTTTGGATATGAAATATTATAGGATACAGATTTTGATTTTATAATATTTGCTTTTTCATCTATTAATAAGCCCTTTAAAGAGCTTGTTCCTAAATCTAGTCCAATATACATATTACTTAAATAAAACCTTATTAATCATTTGTTCAAGATATTCTTGTCTTCCGCTTGAGACATTAATATCTTTTATTTTTAATGCATAATTATATAATTCTTCAAAATCAGTATCTTCATCTACTATCTTTTTACCAATACCCTTAGTATATGAATCATATCTTTCTTTAATAAAGCTATCTAGCTTTTTAGATTCAATTAATTCGGCAGCCTTTCTTAAGCCAAGCGCGAATGTATCCATACCAGCGATATATGCAAGTAAAATATCCTCAAACGTATTTGATTGTCTTCTAGTTTTAGCATCAAAGTTTAAGCCGCCATCAGTAAATCCTCCAGCCTTTAAAACCTCATACATACACATAGTTGTATCATATACATTTGTAGGGAATTGGTCTGTATCCCAGCCTAGGAATAAATCACCTTGATTTGCATCAATTGAACCAAATGAATCATTTACTCTTGCAGTATATAATTCATGCTGGAATGTATGACCAGCAAGTGTTGCGTGGTTAGCTTCAATATTCATCTTGAAATCTTTTTCTAAGCCATATTTTCTTAGGAAATTCATACATGTAGCTACATCAAAATCATATTGATGCTTTGTTGGTTCCTTTGGTTTAGGCTCAATATAAAATGAACCCTTAAAGCCGATTTTCTTAGCATAAGCTACAGCCATCTTCATAAATCTTGCTAGATTATCAAGTTCTAATCCCATATCTGTATTTAGTAATGTGTCATAGCCTTCTCTTCCGCCCCAGAATACATAGCCTGATGCATTTAACTTCTTAGCGGCATCAAGTCCAGCCTTAACCTTCGCAGCAGCGCACGCAAATACATCTGCGTTTGGAGATGTTGCGGCACCTGCCATAAAGATCTTATCGCCAAAGTTATTTGCAGTATTCCATAATAATTTCTTATTATGCTTCTTTTGTAATTCTGAAATATAGTCAACCATTTCATTGAAATACTTCATTGACTCTTCAAGTGTTTTACCAACTGGTGCGATATCAACATCGTGGAAACAATAATATTCAATTTGAAGCTTATCCATAAGTTCAAATGCGAAATCAGCTTTTTTCTTATATCTATCAAGTCCATAATCCTTGCCAAAGTTTTTATCCATAGTGTCGCCACCGAACATATCTGTTCCGCACGCATCTATTGTATGCCAATAGCTTATAGCAAACTTTAAATGATCTTTCATTTTCTTGCCTAATATAACCTCTTCTGGATTATAGTAAGAAAATGTAAATGGATCATCACTTTTTGGATCATAAATTACTTTTTTTACTTCATCATATTTTTTCATATTATAAACTCCTCTTTTCTAAAAAATTATACTATATTTAAGCAAAATAAAAAAGGGCATTAAGCCTGCTTTTGTTTTGACTTTATATATTATAAAAAGCAGGAACATATTCCTGCTTAATATCTTTTTCTTTGCATTTTAACTATATTTTCCAACCAACTGCTTCTTTTCTATCAGATATAAATGATTTATAAATGCCATCTATTTTCATTAGTTCATCATGCTTGCCTGATTCTACTATTTTGCCATCATCGATAACATAAATATTATCACAATTTCTAACTGTTTTTAATCTATGGGCAATCATAATTACTGTTTTATTTTTAGTTAAAGCATCTATTGCTTTTATTAGCTTCTCTTCATTTTCAGGATCAACATTAGCTGTTGCCTCATCTAAAATAACTATCTTAGAATCCTTTAATATAGCACGAGCGATTGATAGTCTTTGTAATTCTCCTCCTGATAATGTAGAACCACCCTCACCAATCACAGTATTTAATTTGTTAGGTAGGTCATATACAAATTGACAACAAGCTAAATCTAGTGCATTCTTGATTTCATCTTCTGTTGCGTCTGCTTTAGCTATTCTTAAATTATTTAAAATTGTATCGTTAAACAAATATACATTTTGGAATACAAATGTAAAATTATTCATTAATGAATCAATGCTATAGTCCTTTACATTCTTACCATCAAGAAGTACTTCTCCTTCTTGTACATCCCAAAATCTTGCCATAAGATGGCAGATAGTGGTTTTACCGGAACCTGAAGGGCCAACAAAAGCTACCTTTGTATTTTCTTTAATTTTTAATGATACATTATCAATAATCTTTTTCTTGTCGTAGGAGAATGATACATTCTTTAACTCAATATTTGATGTCGTAGTATCATAATCATTTCCATTTATATCCATTGTTTCAATAGATAAAATATCATTTCCTCTTTCTACGCATCTTTCTATAACCTTAGATAAGGCACTAAATGTTCCCATAGAATCTAGGCTTGCGTAAATAATATAGCTTGCAATAATTACAGTCATTGTTACAGCTAAATCATTATAGCCACCAATGAATAATAGGATTGCTACTATTGTCATAGCTACACCAATTAGTCTTGTAATAAAAGTTTGTACTGTTTGTACAGGAATCATACTTAATTCTACCTTAGTATAAACCTTAGATGCGTAATCATTAGCTTTATCTAATCTCTTAGAATACTTTCCATACAAATTATATGATTTTACCTCAGATATACCTAATACATAATCTAATGTAGTAGATAATACACCTAAATCAGCCTTTTCCTTATCTGGAGCAAACTTCTTTCCTTGATATTTAATAATTGAATTAAATAATAAGAAAATAATTACACCAGCTAATGCTACTAAGGCTATTCTATAATCAAAGAAGAATAATGATCCGACTACAATAATTGTATTTATTAATCCTGTTGTTACAAGCATAACCACTCTAGTTGCAATATCAGCTAGCTGTTCCATTGTATTTGTTGTAACAGATGTAATATAACCTAATGAATTATTATTGAAATATCCCATTGGAACATATCTTAAATGCTCTGCAATTTCAATTCTTTTTTCTGCAGCAGTTGAATATCCACCTTCAACCTGTAGCATAGAAGACATATATCTAAATACCATAGATAATAATACTGGTATTAGCATGATTAAAAATGATATTAGAATTGTATTTAAAGTAAAAGTACCTTCAAATACATTTTTAAATAAATACCAAATGGCTGGAAGCTTAGCTGCTTCACATAAACCCATTAAAACAGTTAATACTATAGCTAAATAGAATTGTTTTCTTCTTTTCTTATCACAAAATGAGAAAAACATCTTTAACATTTTAAGCATTTAAATCACCATCCTTTGCTTCAATATGTGCTTCCCACATATTCTTATAAAGAATAGATTTTTGAAGTAATTCATTATGCTTACCAGTCTCTTCTATTTTTCCATCATTGACTAATATAATGTCATCACTATTAATAATGGTAGATAATCTATGGGCAATTACTATTACAGTCTTATCTTTAATTAAATAAGATAATGATTTTTGGATTACTGCTTCACTTTCAGGATCTGTGTAAGCAGTAGCTTCATCTAATATTACTATTTTAGAATTTTTCATCATAGCTCTTGCTATAGATATTCTTTGTCTTTCACCGCCTGATAAGTGAGAGCCAGAATCACCAACTATAGTATTATATCCATTTTCAAGATTCATAATAAAATCATGAACACCACATTTTTTACAAACATCAATTACTTCTTCATCTGTAGCATTCAAATTACCTATTCTAATATTTTCCATTATAGAAATATTAAATAAATAATTATTTTGTGATACATAAGAAACCATTTTGTTGTAATCTTCAAGCGATAAATCCTTAATATTTACATTACCAATATAAATATCTCCTTTATTTGGATCCCATAATGATGCTATTAATTTAGCAATGGTAGATTTACCAGCACCCGATGGACCAACTAATGCTACCTGGGTGCCTGACTTTATATCTAAATTAACATTATGTAGCACTTCTTCATTATCGTATCCGAAGGATACATTTTTTAATGAAATAGACGAATCACTTGGTAATTTTTTAGATTCTTTGGGTCTATCAAGACTTTTTAAAGAAACAATCTCATCAATTTCAGCAAAAATAGTCTTAGCCTTGGCAATATCATCAAAATGTCCCATTGCGTTAATAAGTGGGGCAATTAATCCAATTGACATTAGAATAGAAATTACGAATATATTTAATGTAATTATTCCATTGTAATATAGTAATCCACCTAAAGGTAATACAGCAAGTAATGTATATGGAGCTATTGTCATCGCTATTGTAAATGCGATATTACAATGTCTTTGCCAATCAACAAAGCAATCAGCTCCTTCTTTAGCTGCCTTTTTAAATTTATTATAAGATACTTCACTTTTTCCAAATGCTTTAATAACTTCAATTCCATTGATATATTCAACTGCAGTATCATTTAATACCTTAGTCTTTTGGATTGTATTACTATAATACTTTTGATATCCAATGGACATGGTCATATACGCAACTATTCCAATTACTAAAGTGATTAAAGATATTAATCCCATCTGCCAATTCAATATCATCAAATAAATGACTGTAGCTAAAAAGCCAATTAAGCTTCCTGTTACTTCAGGTATTACGTGAGCTAGTGTCGTTTCAGTTGAGTCAATTCTTTCACATAATGTATTTTTAAGTGAACCAGAATTATGTGCTTTTACATCTCCAAGTGATGCTAATGCAAGTGAATCAGTTGCTCTTTTTCTTACACCTTTAATTGTTTGAAAGGCTGCGATATGTGAGAGGCTTGTAGAAATAATATGAAAAGCACCCTTCAAAAAGAAAAATACTAATAACATAATGATATCTATAGCGTAATCACTAAATTCCATATTTCCATCAATTAGCCTATTAATAATACTAGCTATGAAATAAAACGGAATGATACCCGATGCTACAGATAATAAAGATGTAATTATACTAAACGTATAATACTTTTTCTTTTTACCGGCATAATCATATAATATTGCAAGTAAGCCTCTTTTTCTCTTTTCCAATTTTCTCCCTCCTATAATGCATTATCTTTAAGTGCTAATGCTAAATTAATCTTTGATATTTTTCTTGATTCAATTAAATATACGACCAAGAAAGCTACTACACCTATTCCAAATATAATTGGATATAAGTATGGAGCTACATAAAAATCAAGCCAACCACTCATTTTTGTTTTTAATATGATATCCCACGCAAGCTTTATAAAAAATTGAGCGATAAATGTTGAAATTATCAAAGATAAAATCGTAATAATTCCGGTTGAAACATTATATATTTTATTAATATCAAAGGTCTTATATCCAATAATCTTTAGCATAGATATTTGATTTTGATTCTTTTCAATAACAATCTTGGCAAGTAAGAATATTAGTAATGCAAACAATATAACTGATATAGCGGTAAATAATACAAATACTCTACCCATAGAATCTGCTAGCTGATTAGATACAAGAATTAAATCATCTAGTGAAATGACTTTATAAATATATTCATCACTTAAATTTAGTTTATTATCAGAAAAATATGATGTTAAATAATCATCAAATGTTTCCTTAAAATAATCAGCATCCATAAATATTGCTAGAGTACCTGTTGTATCATATACACCCTCAATATTGAATCTATATTTATTGTCTGTATATTTTTCTTCAAGCTTTATAATGCTTCCGTTTTTAAATCCATATTTTGATTTTAAGCCTGATGAAACAATAACATTATTAATATCGCTTATAGATAGATTATTTAAATATTTTGAATTATCTCCATATTTTTCAAGTCCAAAGATCATAATTTGATCATTCTCATAATCAATGGTTTTTACATATAATTTCTCGCCTTCTAAGCCATCCATATCTACCTTTAATATCGTTTGATATGGAGCGATTTGTGACTTTATTACTTCATCCTTATAATGATCTAATAAAGGATTCATCATTAAACCAAATAATAAAATTATAGAAGCTAGTAATGTACCAAAAAATAATGCAATATATGTTCCTTTATTTTGTAATATTACTCTTGTTTGAAACTTAGAAATAAAATTAATCTTATGGCTAAGCTTCATAACCTTCTTGTTCTTTTTAGTCATTAATTGATTTCTTAATAAATTTAAACTAGGTATTAATAATACCCTTAATATAACTAAGAAATTTATAATTAGTACCATAATAATAGGTAATATTGTTGTATATAATAACGCCTTGGGATTATAGAAAGTTGTATATAATGGTAAAGAATATGAATGGTAATATAGGTTAACTATATAAGTCTTTAGCCATGTATAAGCTAATAGATTACCAAATACACCAGCTAATAATGTTACTAATGTGGGTAATATTAAATATTGAACTAAAAGCTCTCTATTTTTATATCCCATAGCTTTTAATGTACCAATTGATTTTGCTTCACCTTCGATTTGACTTTTAATCGATAACGCAAACACAAATGCTAAACCAAAGACAATAATAGCGCCAAATATTAGCATCATTGTTAAATCGCCTTCTAAATCATCAATTGTAAAATTGATTGCTTGATTATCTTCTTTCGAAAGCAGGCTATCAAGCTTGTTGCCATTTAATAATAATTTTGTATAGATATTTTTACTTAAATTAATTGTTCTATCGTGAGCTTCCTTATCGTTTAATCTTTCAGGATATAAATAAGCATAATTATAAATCAAATTATCATTTGATATATTATTGAATGCTTCATCACTTACTAAAGATATTGAAAACTTATTAGCATCAAACATTGAATCTGTATTATTTTTAAATAAAGATGAATAATCAAATAAAGAAATATAGGCAGTAACCTTAAATTCTATATTTGATATTTTAATGACATCACCAATATTTATTTTATTATTTTCACAGTAAAGTCTATCGAGTGCTATCTCATTATTTCCCTCTGGTAGCACCCCACGATGAACACACCACTTATTAATTTCATTTCTATCGGTGATTTTATATAGTCTAATGGTGCTTTCAGATGATGCTAATTCATCCTTGTAATAAAGCTTATAGATTGCTATATTCTCTTCTTGTTCTAGTTCTTCAATTAAGTTATCATCCATGCTACTTATTGTAGTAAAATGACCATCCTCTAGATTATATTTCTCTATACCCTCATAATAAGTTTTTATCATTGAATCATTACCAATCATATAGCCACTACACAAGGCTATTGGTAATGTTAAAAATAGAAACATTACAATGTATTTAATAATATCCTTTTTAAACTCTCTAGGTAATCTTTTAAATAATGGATTTCTCATAATTCAAGATCACTTGCCTTTACTTTATAGATATTCTTATTAATAGATTGTATTTTCCCATCCTTTAATCTAATAATTGTATCCGCCATTTTAGCAATGTTTTCATTATGAGTGACCATAATAATTGATGTATTATATTTCTCTTTAACCTTTTCGATTAATTCTAAGATTTGCTTAGAAGTATCACTATCTAAAGCTCCTGTTGGTTCATCGCATAACAACAAATTTGGATTCTTAATAATTGCACGACCAATTGACGTTCTTTGTTGCTGCCCACCTGACAATTGTGCAGGTATTTTATTTTCGTGTTTCTTAAGTCCTAATACATATAATAATTCTTCAATATCTAAATGATTTTTAGATAAATAGGCTCCAACCTCTATATTTTCTCTAACTGTTAAATTAGGTATCAAATTATAGCTTTGAAATACATAGCCTAGATTCTTTCTTCTATATGCAATCCTTTCTTTTTCGGACATATTTTCAATATATTCGTTATCTATACCAACACGTCCTTTATCTAATGTATCAATACCACCAATAATATTTAATAAAGTAGATTTACCAGATCCTGAAGGTCCTAATAATACGACCATTTCGCCTTTTTCGACTTGAAATGATATTCCTTTTAGTACTTGAAATCTATTTTCGCCTTCTCCATATGACTTTTCAATATTATCAATAGATATGAACATAATCTCATCTCCCAAACTACTACTATTAATTTAATGCATCAATAAATTCTTGATATGCGCCATCATCAATATCAGATGCGCCTCCATTTACAATTAGCCCGCTTGTTACTAAATTAGATGCAACTTCAGCCTCCCAATTTCTCATCCATTCACCATCGCCCCAGCCGTATGAGCCGAATAAAGCAACCTTCTTATCTCCGATACTAGCCATTACTTCATCGTAGAATGGTTTAAATTCTGCATCCTCTAATTCTTCAGCTCCCATTGCAGGGCAACCAAAAATAATTAGATCATTTTCTAACACATCATCTGGTGTAGTTGCATTAACATTTAATGCATCACAACCTAAATCGCCAGCAATCTTATTTGCAATCTCCTCTGTATTTCCTGTTCCAGTCCAATAAACAACTATTCTTTTCATTTTAAAATATCTCCTTTTACCTCATAAAATTTTCTATTGGAAATCCTTTATCAATCATTTTTATTACAACATTCTTACATTTAGTATATTTTTCAAATATTTCTTTTTTCTTCTCAACGTTTGAATATACCTTCCAATATCCTACATATAAACATTCTTTACCATCAATATATGACTTAATATCTGATAAATCATATCCTAAAAAAACTCCAATTTCATGTGGAAAAGAATCTTCATTAATTCTTTCTTTCAATGATTCAAGCATAGTATCAACACTTGTTGTGTCATATCCTATATTTTTCAAAAAAGACTTATTATCTTCTTTGAATAGAACTCTTTCTAATACTTGTTTTCTATAAATAAGTATTAAAGCATTTGAACCATCATTTTTTAAAACATAAAAATAGAGATTAGGATATTTTCTATTAAGTTCTTCTATTTCTTCGTATAATTCATCTGTAATCTTCAAATTAATTAGATTAGCAGACTTTATACCACATATAGCTGGCGATGAATGTATCGCAAGAATCTTTTGTAATAACGAACTCATAATAAACCTCTCCCTTTTAGGTTAGTTATAGCTAACTATCAAATATAATACCACTTCCGTAAGTTAGTGTCAACTAACTTTATGATAATAAGTATATTTACAAGTTAAAACAAACTCGAATAAAAAATGAATTCTTAAACTAGTATATAAATAAAAATGGCTTAAACAAGCCATTTATGGCAAAACAAAAGCAGGGCGAGAAGTCCTGCTTTTGTTGTTTTATTTTTGAAATTATAATAATCAAACAATAATTATTTTAGAATAAGTATCTTTTGTGTTTGGCAAGGATGCAAGAAACAAAAAAAAGTATAACCATATATAATCAAAATTAAGATAATGGAAATAATTCTTTTAAGATCTCCTCGTAATTATTAGGTGTTTAAAAAAGAAAATAATCCATCCAAAGTGGATAGATTATGTCATTCATTTAACAACTTGGTAAATCATCAAATATTATTAGATTTCCATCTATATCATATAATCCGTGATAAAAAAATCTAACGTTTCTAAAATGGGATTTCACTTTTAGTTTATAAGGATTATTACATCTGCTAAATCCCTCAATTTCTAATGGTAACACAGCAGGTTTTACATTTTTACCATATATCGAAGCATATTCTTTAAGTGCATTTAAACTTTCCTTCGTTGGCTTTGTATCATATTCATTTTCTCCTAAGGCAAAGAACATTGTAAAATAATACTTCTCTTTGATTTTTAATATCGCTAATGCTTGGTCTTCAAAATCTTTTACCAACTTATAGCCCCAATGTTCTAACTCATCAAAAAAATGTCTTTTTAACCAAACTGATCTTTCAAATCTATCGAATACTACGTATTTATTATTTCTATCCATTATCTTCCTCCACAGCTTCATTATAGAGAATTAATTACCCTCAAACAATGGATTATTAGTTTAATAAAAATCAACCGCTAGTTGTTTTTATATTATACTATACATTCCAATATTATTAAATTATACTTTTTAAGCAAAATAAAAAGGGGCTGTTAAGAAACTAAATTAGTTTCTGGCAGCCTTTTTTCTATCATTTATCACCTTTTTGATACAATTTAGGTATCTGGAGGTGTTTTTTTTATGGCGTACTTCACTCTATTTCATGATCAATTATTTCCTACCGC
>JAEEHU010000054.1 GCA_016280975.1 Acholeplasmatales bacterium
ATTGTTGAAGGTGGAGCACACGACGTTGTAGTTAAGGATACTAACATTCATGATTAATAAATAGAATAAATAAGTTTAGTAAGCTCAATTATACTTTAATTGGGCTTATTATATTTTTATAAATAAAATATAAAAAAATATTTTAATCAAAAAAGAAATATGGTAAAATCATTATTGTTTTTTGGAGGAACATAATATGAGCGGATTTTTTGGAGTAGCATCAAAGAAGGATTGTGTATTCGATTTATTTTTTGGTATCGATTATCACTCACATTTAGGAACAAGACGTGGTGGTATAACAGTATATGGTGAAAAGGGCTTCAATAGAGCAATTCACAATATTGAAAATGCACCATTTAGAACTAAATTCGAGTATGATGTTTTATCTATGAAGGGAAATATGGGTATTGGTTGTATTTCTGATTTTGAACCACAACCATTAATCGTTAAATCTCATCATGGTACATATGCTATTACAACAGTATCAAAGATTAATAACGTAGCAGAGCTTGAAAAGATGCTTTTCGATAACGGTCACTCTCACTTTTTAGAAATGAGTGGTGGAGATATTAATCCAACTGAGTTAGTCGCATCATTAATTAATCAAAAGGATAATTTAATTGAAGGTATTAAATATGCCCTTGATTCAATTGATGGTTCATTAACTATGCTTATATTAAATGAAAAAGGTATTTACGCTGCACGTGACAAATACGGAAGAACTCCATGCGTAATCGGTAAGAATGATGACGGATTCTGTGCATCATTTGAATCATTTGCATATTTAAATTTAGGATATACAGATTATAAGGAATTAGGACCTGGTGAAGTTGATATTATTACAGCTGATGAGGTTAAGGTATTAGTGGCACCTGGCGATAAAATGAGAATTTGTACATTCTTATGGGTATATTATGGATATCCTTCATCAAGCTATGAGGGTATTTCAGTTGAAAAGATGAGATGTAATTGTGGAAAATACATGGCAATGAGAGATGATGTTGAGGTTGACTCTGTTGCTGGTGTTCCTGATTCAGGTACAGCACATGCAGTTGGTTATTCAAATGAATCTGGAATTCCATTTGCACGTCCATTCATCAAATATACACCAACATGGCCAAGAAGCTTCATGCCAACAATTCAAACAAAGCGTGATTTAATTGCTAAAATGAAATTAATTCCAGTAAGAGATTTAATTGAAGGAAAGAAGCTATTATTAATAGATGACTCAATCGTAAGAGGAACTCAAATGAGAGAAACTACTGAGTTCTTATATAGAAGTGGAGCTAAAGAGGTTCATATTCGTTCTGCATGTCCTCCACTAGTATTTGGATGTAAGTATCTAAACTTCTCAAGAACTACATCTGAAATGGAATTAATTACAAGAAGAGTAATCAATCGTCTTGAGCATGATGTTACTCCTGAATTATTAAAGGAGTATTCAGATCCAGATAACTATAAGTATAAGATTATGGTTGAAGAAATTAGAAAAGAATTAAAGTTTACTTCATTAAGATTTAATCGTATTGACGACTTAAAGAAGGCATGTGAAATCGATGAAGATAAGTTATGTACTTACTGTTGGGATGGTAAGGAATAAAATAAGGAGAAAGTCTTATGGATATAGCCTTTGACAATGACAAATATTTAAAATTACAATCTGAAAACATCTTAAAAAGAGTATCACAATTTTCAGGTAAATTATATCTAGAATTCGGTGGTAAATTATTTGATGACTATCATGCATCAAGAGTATTACCAGGATTTTTACCTGACTCTAAATTAAGAATGCTTTTAACAATTAAAGAAAGAGTTGAGGTTGTAATTGTTATTAATGCTATAGATATTCAAAACAATAAGCTTAGAGGTGATTTAAATATCACTTATGAAAAGGATGTATTAAGATTAATTGATGCATTCAAGGCTGCAGGCTTATATGTTGGATCTGTATGTATTACTAGATTCCAAAGAACTCCTCAGGTTCAAAGCTTTAGAAAGAAGCTTACTAACCTAGGTATTAAATCATATGTATCTTATGATATTGAAGGATATCCTCATAATGTATCTAAGATAATTAGTGATGAAGGCTTTGGTAAAAACGAATATATTGAAACTGAACGTGAAATAGTAGTAGTAACAGCACCCGGACCTGGTTCTGGTAAGATGGCTACTTGTCTATCTCAGTTATATCATGAAAATAAGCGTGGAATTAAAGCAGGCTATGCTAAATATGAGACATTCCCTATTTGGTCAATTCCTCTAAAGGATCCTGTTAATTTAGCTTATGAGGCAGCAACTGCTGACTTAGCTGATGTTAATATGATTGACCCATATCATTTAGAAGCTTATGGAAAAATCGCTATTAACTATAACCGTGATGTTGAATCATACCCAGTATTAAAATCTATGTTTGAGGCAATTTATGGTTACTCTCCATATAAGTCACCAACAGATATGGGTGTTAATATGGCAGGCTTCGCTATTTGTAATAGTGATGTTTCAGCTAAAGCATCAAAGGATGAAATCATTAGAAGATATTTAAATACAATTGTTTTATATAGAAACGGTAAAGCAACACAAGAAGCAATTGATAAGATTGCACTATTAATGCAAGCTGTTAATGTAAGTGTTGATGATAGACCTTCTGTTCAATATTCATTAGAAAAGCAAAAGAAGACTAATACACCATCAATGGCAATCACTCTTGATGATGGAGTTACTTTAACTTCTAAAACATCACCACTTTTATCAGCTCCAGCTGCTTTAATATTAAATGCATTAAAGCATTTAGCTAATATCTCTGATGATGTATTATTAATATCTCCTGAGATTATTGAGCCTATTTCAAGATTAAAGATTCATGATTTAGGTAATCATAATCCAAGATTGCACGCAGATGAGGTATTAATCGCTCTTGCGATTTGTGCAAAGGACGATGAGGTTGCCGCACGTGCTTTAAGTAAAATTTCTGAATTAAAGCATACTCAAGCTCACTCAACTGTAATTCTTCCTGAATCAGATGAAAGAGTATTTAAAAAGCTTGGAATAGATTTAACTACTGAGCCTGAATCATATGCTCAAAAGTTATATAGAAAAGTCGAAAATTTAGAAAATTAATAGAATATGGCTATAGTATCTAAACAAATAGGATATTATAGCCATTTTTTTGACTTTTTAGGCCTTTTAAGTGGCCTCTAACATTGAATAATACTAGATTTTAATATATAATATTAATAACGTAAAAAAGCTAATAGGTTTTAGGAGGGGTTTATTTATGCCATTAGTAAATGCAAAAGATATGATGCAAAAGGCTATGGAGGGCCATTATGCAGTAGGTGCTTTCAACATCAACAATTTAGAATGGACAAAAGCAATTCTACAAACTGCACAAGAATTAAAATCTCCAGTTATGTTAGGCGTATCAGAAGGCGCTAATAAATATATGACAGGATACAATGTAGTAGCTGACATGGTAAAGGCAATGATCAAGTCAATGAACATTACTGTACCAGTTGCTCTACACTTAGACCATGGTACATATGAAGGAGCTCAAAAGGCACTTTTAGCTGGTTATTCATCAGTTATGTTTGATGGTAGCCACTATCCACTAGAAGAAAACTTAGCAAAGACAAGAGACATCGTTGCTAAGGCTCATTTCTTAGGAGCTACAGTTGAAGCTGAAGTTGGTACTATCGGTGGAGAAGAAGATGGTGTTATCGGACGTGGTGAGGTTGCTGATCCTGAAGAATGCTATACATTAAAGGAAACTGGTATTGATATGCTTGCTGCAGGTATTGGTAATATCCATGGTAAGTATCCAGCAAACTGGCAAGGTCTTGATTTTGATGCTTTAAAGAAGATTAAGACTCGCGTTGGTGATATTCCACTAGTATTACATGGTGGTACTGGTATTCCTGAGGATATGATTAAGAAGGCAATATCATTAGGTGTATGTAAGATTAACGTTAATACTGAATGTCAATTATATTTCCAAGAAGCAACAAGAAAGTATATTGAAGCTGGTAAGGACTTAGAGGGTAAAGGATTTGACCCAAGAAAGTTACTTGCTCCAGGAACTGAAGCTATTAAAGAAATAGTTAAGATTAAGATGGAAATGTTTGGTTCAGTAGGAAAAGCTGAATAATAATAAAATGGGACGAGTAATCGTCCCATAATTTTTAAATATGAAAATACTTTATATTAATTCTTGCGTAAGAAAAGAATCAAGAACAAACATTTTAGCTAAATACTTACTTTCTAAATTAAATGGAGATATAAAGGAGCTTAAGCTAGATAATAGTATTAAGCCACTAGATGAAGAAGCACTTAATAAAAGACAAGAGCTACAATTAAATAAGAAATATGATAGCAAGGAATTTGAGCTTGCCAAAGAATTTAGAGATTCTGATATTATTGTCATTTCATCTCCTCATTGGGATTATTCATTCTCAGCAATTTTAAAGGTATATTTTGAAAATATTAATTGTAATGGGGTTACTTTTGGTTATAATGATAAAGGAGAGCTTTATTCCTTATGTAAGGCTAAAAGCCTTTATTATGTAACAACATCAGGCGGATACATAGTAAATGATGAATATTCATTTGGTTATGTTAAGGCACTTGCTAATTCATTCTTTGGTATTAAGGATGTTAAATACATAAAGGCAGAAGGATTAGATATAGAAGGAAATGATTCAATATCTATACTTAATAAAGCGAAAGAAGAAATAGATAAGATAGGAGAAAATTTATGAGAATCGCATTAATTAATGAAAATTCACAAGCATCAAAAAATGAACTTATTTTTAATACTTTAAATAAGGTTGCAAAGAAGTATAACCATGTTGTTGATAACTATGGTATGTTTAGTCAAGATGATAAGTCTTTAACTTATGTTCAAAACGGACTTTTAGCTGCAATACTAATTAACTCAGGCGCAGCTGATTTCGTAGTTACAGGCTGTGGTACAGGAGAGGGTGCTATGCTTGCACTTAACTCATTCCCTAATGTATTATGTGGACACATTGTAGATCCTGCAGATGCATTTATGTTTGGTCAAATCAATGATGGTAATGCTATTGCACTTCCATTTGCAAAGGGCTTTGGCTGGGGTGCTGAGGTTAATCTTGAATATATATTTGAGCACTTATTTGATACACCATTTGGTGGAGGATATCCAAAGGAAAGAGTTGTTCCTGAACAAAGAAACAAGAAGATCCTAGATGGTGTGAAGAAAATTACTCATAGACCAATGATTGAAATCCTAAAGGATATCGATAGAGATTTCTTACTTGAAACTATCGATAGAGATTCATTTAAAAAGTTATTCTTTGAAAATGCAAAGGATAAGGAAATTGTTGATTTCATTAAGACAATCTTAAAGTAAAGAAAAAGAAGGGGCTGTTAAGAAACTAAATTAGTTTCTGGCAGCCTTTTTTCTATCATTTATCACCTTTTTGATACAATTTAGGTATCTGGAGGTGTTTTTTTTATGGCGTACTTCACTCTATTTCATGATCAATTATTTCCTACCGC
>JAEEHU010000055.1 GCA_016280975.1 Acholeplasmatales bacterium
TGGTTCAGTTAAGCGTGGTGTATTATTCTTTGATGAGAATAAGAAATTAAAATCATTAGTAGAATCAAAGATTGAAAAGGTTAATGGAAAGATTATTGCCGCTCCACTTGAGGATGAGGATAATAAGAAGGAAATCCCTTCTGATACTTTAGTATCAATGAATATGTTCCTATTCACATCTGATATTATGGATTATATTAATGATAACTATAAGACATTCTTCGATAGAAACATGAATAATTTAGATAAGTGTGAATATTTAATTCCATCATTAGTATCTGAATTAATTGAAAAGGGTATTGTTGAATGTGATGTCCTATCAACTAAGGCTAAGTGGTTTGGTGTAACTTATAAGGAAGATAAGGCTGAGGTTGTATCTTCATTAAAGGCTTTAGTAGATAAAGGTGAATATCCAAAGGGTATTTGGAAATAGTTAAAATATTGACAGGCTTTAAGCCTGTCTTTTTTTCCTTGAAATAAAATTATAATTTTATTATAATAATCTAGAATGAATTGAGGTAAGGTATATGGCAACTAGAGTTGATTTAGCAAATTTAATATTTCCAGATATAACTGAAACTATAGATGATTTAGAAAAAAGATATCCAAAGAGAAATCTACCAGAGGGTGCGATGGTAACAAGATTCGCTCCATCTCCAACAGGTTTCTTACATACAGGAAGCTTATTTACATCACTTGTTTCATCTCGTTTTGCAAAGCAATCTAAGGGTGTATTTTATATTAGACTTGAGGATACAGACACAAAAAGAGAAATTGAAGGATCTGGCGCTGAATTGATTACTCAATTAATTAATTTTGGAGTTGAACCAGATGAGGGTTATCTATCTGATGATAAGGAAGTTGGTTCATACGGCCCATATAAGCAATCAGATAGAGCATCAATCTATAAGACTGTAATCAAGCATTTAATTATTGAAGGACGTGCATATCCATGCTTCTTAACACAAGAGGAATTAGCTGAATTACGTCATGAACAAGAATTAAATAAGGAAATTCCTGGTGTATATGGTAAGTATGCTAAATATAGAGATTATGATATTGATAAGGCTATAGAAAGAATTAAGAATAATGATTCATATATCATTAGATTCAAATCTATGGGTGATCATAATAATAAGATATTTTTCCATGATGAGGTAAAGGGAGATCTTGAATTAACTGAAAATGATCAAGATATAGTAATTCTAAAGGGTGATGGTCTTCCAACTTATCACTTTGCTCATTTAGTTGATGATCACTTCATGAGAACAACTCATGTAACAAGAGGAGAGGAGTGGTTATCATCACTTCCAATCCATTTAGAGCTATTTGATACTTTAGGCTTTGAAAGACCAAAGTATGCTCACCTACCTGTTATTATGAAGGTTGAAAATGGAAACAAAAGAAAGCTTTCAAAGAGAAAGGATGAAGAGGCTGCAGTTTCATTCTTCTTGAAGGAAGGCTATCCAAAATATGGATTTATTGAATACTTATTAACTATCGCAAATTCAAACTATGAGGCTTGGAGAAATGAAAATTTAGATAAGGATTATTTTGATTTCAAGCTTGAATTTGATAAGATGTCACTTGATGGCGCATTATTCGATTTAGAAAAGGTTTCATCTATATCTAAGGAAAGAATGGCTTATAAGAAGGCTAGTGTATTAGAATCAGAGGTAGAAGCTTGGGCTAAAACATATAATCCTGAATTCTATCAAAAGATAGTTGATAATAGAGAATTTATAACTGAGATTTTAAATATTGAGCGTGAAAAGGAAAATCCTAGAAAGGATTACGCTAAGTATTCTGATATTTATCCTATAGTATCATTCTTCTATAATGATATTTATGATTCTTTAGATAAGAATACATTTGATTTTACTGTAATGAAATCAAAGGGTGAATTTAAAGAAGTAGATAGAAAGGTTATTAAGGATCTATTAACTGAATATATGGCTACATATAATTTAGATGTAACTGAAGAAGAATGGTTTGATAACCTTAAGGCTTTAGCATCTAAATATAAGTTCACAGCTGATAGAAAGGAATATAAGGCTAATCCAAATGACTTTAATGGTCAAGTTGGTGACGCAGCTGGATTTATAAGAATCGCTCTATCAGGAAGAAAAAATACACCAAATATTTATTATGTGCAAAAAATATTAGGTAAAAATGAAGTAGAAAGAAGAATTAATTCTACTATTAGCAATTTTTAACTTGCAAATAAAATAAATCATGATATTATAGTATGTGCGTAGTCGCACATACATATGGCCTGTTGGTGAAATGGTTAACACATCGCCCTCTCAAGGCGACATTCATGGGTTCAAGTCCCATACAGGTCACCAGAATAGAAACCCAAGTCCAAGAATCGTCTTGGATTTTTTTGTTTTTTAATATTTTAATTGCTTTATATTTTAGTTATTGTTATAATATTGTTAGAAAATCAATTAAATTTATACATAAAAATAACAAAGGAGGTGCTAATATGAATATTATGGAATTAATTGAAAAGTACGTGAATAATTATGAAATAGGTAAACCAATCTATAGCAATTATATTTGTGAGTATGTATTAAGATACTTTGATACAAAAGTAAATATAATAAACGAATACATCAATAGATATGAAGAAAAGCATGACGATTTTATTAGATTCAGAAAAGGAATATATTATAGAGCCGTTAAAACTCCATTTGGTTATTCTAGCATAGATTATAATGGATTAATAAATGATTTATATTTATATGGTATCGACAGTGTATATGGATATATTAGCGGGCCTTCTTTAGCAAATAAACTTGGATTAACAACTCAGATTCCTAAAGAAGAATATATTGTTACTAACAATAATAGAATCGTTAGTGATATAGACAATATTAGATTAATTAAGCCATCTGTTGTAGTTACTAAGGATAATTATAAAGTATTACAGGTGCTTGATCTTTTGTTAAATAAGTATGATGTTTTTTATGACTGTGAGAATCCAAACAAGGTAATATATGATTATATAGTTAAAAACAATATCAGCTTTGAAGATTTACTATATTATTCAAAATTTTATAATAAAAATGTTTTATTTAGATTACAGGAGGTTTGCTTTTGTTATGAAACTTCACTTAGATAAATATGCATTTGATACTATTATTACAAATGTTTCTAAAAAAACGAATGTTAGACGAGATATATTAGAAAAAGATTATTATGTCACTTTAATCTTAAATGAGTTAGCATATAGAAAAAATCAAGGTTATGCTTATTTTAAGGGTGGTACAGCGCTATACAAAGGATTAAAGTCGATAAAAAGATTTTCTGAAGATATAGATTTAACAGTAAATGTTTGTGACTGTGGTAGTAATCAAAAGAAGAAAAGATTATATGATTCTACACGATACAATTCTATACCTTTTGATAAAGAGTTGAACAATAAAAAGGGTAGTATTGAAGTTCAATACACATACGAATCGTTATATAATGTCGATGTTAGTGATGCATTACAAAGATTCGGTAAATTAAAAATAGAGGCTACTAATTTTGGCGTTTCTGAACCAACCTCAGTCGTGAAGATAGCACCACATTTATATGAGATTGCAACAGAAGAAGAAAAACTAATATTAGAAAAACAATATGATATTTACCCTTTTGATATAATCACATTATCAATTGAAAGAATATTTATGGATAAGTTATTTGCAGCTGAACACTATTTTAGGACTGATAAATTATTTGATTTAACAAAGCATCTTTATGATTTATCTGTTTTAACACAAGATGAAAGAGTAATTAGTTTTATAGAATCAGGTGAAAAAGTAAAAGAACTATTAAAGATTCAATTGGTTGAGGAAACAAATAGGATTGGTGGCATTTCGGATTTTAAA
>JAEEHU010000056.1 GCA_016280975.1 Acholeplasmatales bacterium
AGGTAAAACATCATTACCTTATGCTATGGGTAAATTCTTCCAAAATGATACATCTATTATTTCAGTTCAACCATCTTGGAGAGATAGAGCTGAATTATTAGGTTATTTAAACGAGTTCACTAAGAGATTTAATGAAACAGACTTCTTAAAGGCTGTTTATGCTGCTTCATATTCTGATACAATTAATCTAATTGTACTAGACGAAATGAACTTGGCACGTATCGAGTATTATTTTGCTGAATTCCTATCAGTAATGGAAATGCCAGATCCAAATGAATGGAAAATCGATATCGTTCCAACTTCAGATTCAACAGACCCTAAGAATTTAATTAATGGTAAGATTTTGATTCCACAAAATCTATGGTTCATAGGAACAGCCAACAAGGATGACTCTACATTCACTATTACAGATAAGGTTTATGACCGTGCTGTTGCTATCGCAATCAACAAAAAAGCAGATTTAATTGATGCTCCATTTACAGATAATATCTCAATGACATTTGAATATCTTGATGACTTATTCAAGAGATATCAAAATGGATTTAACTTATCAGAAATGTCTTCTCAAGCATTTAGAGAGCTTGATGAATTCATTCAAGAAAAATTCAAGATCGCATTCGGTAACCGTATCATGAAACAAATTAAGTTATTCGTTCCAGTTTATATGGGATGCGGATTCTCTGAATTCGATGGATTAGATTATATGTTAACATTCAAGATTTTAAGAAAATTCGAAATGTTAAACTTAACTTTCTTAAAGAAAGAATTAGATGAACTTGTATTATTACTAGATAAATTATTTGGTAAGGATCAGTTCTTAGTTTCAAAAGGATTTATTCAAGACTTAAAGAAAATGGCATAAGCTAGGTGGTGATTATTTATGGCTCGTGACGATTTTAATAATAATGAAATTGAAAACTATTATTCAAAGGTCTACGAAGCTATAGATAAGTCTACAACTTCTGATGAATTTGGTAATTATGTTTTACAAAGAGTAAGATCAGGTCAAAAGAATGTCATGAATAAGACACAATCAGAAATAAGAAATTTCGATATGTCTTTCCTTGACACTATTGAATCTGTATATCCAGCTATTTTAAAGATAATGAGAGACCCTAAGAAGTCACTGCGTTATGAAGAAGAAATAGTTGCTGTTGAGAAGGCTAAAAAGGTTAATTCTCAAACTGTACGTCATTTATCAAGCCATACTCAATTAATAAAGGAAATAACTAAGGCTGGAGATGTTATTCCATCTAAGGTTATGACTACATACGCTGAAGAGGAATTAGCAATCTATGAAAATAGATTCATTAAATCTCTAGTAAAAAGAATAGAGATGTTCCTTGAGCGTAGATATGAGGTAATGAAGGTATCCCTAGAATCATTTGAAACTGAAAGATTACAGGTTAAAAATGAATTTAAGGTATCTGGTCAACAGGTTACTGTTGAGGTTGATGTACAAATTAAAAATGACTTAACAACAAACGTTGAAACAACTAAAGAGCAATATAATAGATTACTTTATATTCGTGAAATGGTACAAGGTTTAAAGGGTACCGAATTTATGCGTGCTTTAGCTAAGGCTCGTGATGTCTTACCTCCTATCATGAAGACTAATATCATTATGCATAACCCAGACTTTAAGCTATGTTATGGATTATGGTTATATCTTGATAAGGTAGATGGTATCGCAACTAATATCGATGTTAAGGAAAAGAATTATAAGTATTCTGCTAACTTTGATAATGATATAAATGAAGTAATGGCTTTAGCCTTTACTGCATTCGTTAAGAATAGACAAATTGAAGACATTTATTCAACAAGAAAGCTACCTTCAATAAAAGCTCCTAAGCCAAACTTAGATAATACTCCTCAGCTTGAAATGAATTTCGATGCTGATAATAAGAAGCTTGAAGATTATACAATGAACGAATATTTACTATCTCAAACAGCTAAATATTTCGAACAAAGTATGGAAGGTATGACATCTACAGGTACAAACTATTCTGAATCAATAAGAGTAGTTTATCGTCAAATGCTTGATATGGTTGACCAAATCTATGTTGAGACATTTGGTATATCTGATGATGAATTAAATGCTAAGGATTTATATGAACAACTTGAGTATGCTAGAAAGCAAATGATGGTTACTAAGATTGTTCGTCAACAAAAGCAAATGAACCTTGCTCGTATGGGTAAGGATGAAAAGAGAATTGAAAAGTTAATTTCAACTCTAGAAGATAAAATCAAGAAGCAAGAGGCACGTGAGCGTGAAAAGGCAGAGCGTGAGCGTGAGAAGCTTGAAAAAGAACGTCTTGCTCAACTTGAACGTGCTAAGGAACAAGAAGCTAAGAAGCGTAAATATGAACAAGATGCTATCGAGAAGGCTAAGGCTTGTGAATTAAGACGTCAAGAGATGGAAAATGCTAAGGCTAAGAAGGATGCTAAGCGTAGAGAAGACTTAGCTAGAATTTATGATGCTCATAAGAAGAAGCAAGATCACATGAGAGAGGTCCAAGAAGAAGAGAACAAGAACTTCAAGGAGATGACTCCAGAGGACTTCAGAGAGGCAGAGCCAACTGCACTTCCATCTATTAAGCGTGATGAATTCGATGAATTAACAGATGCAGAGCTTGCTGAATTAATGGCAGAAAATGAACTTTTAGCTGCGATTCCAGAACGTGAAGCTAATGAATTTGATGAAGTAAAGCCTAAGCAAGAAGAAAAACCAAAACCACAAGCTAAGGCAGAAAAGCCTAAGGCCAAGGTTAGTGATTCTGATGACTTAGAGGATTTATCTGCAGAAGAATTAGAAGCATTAATGAATGAAAATGGTATGTTTGATTCTGACTTCAACTTTAGTGCTTCTGATTTAGGTGATGAGCCTAAGAAAAAGACAAATGAATCAAAGCCTACAATAGGTAAGAAAAAGAAAAAGGAAGAGCCTCTAGTTGCTGATGAGGTTAATCCTGAAGAATCATTAGATGATATACCAGAAGATGAATTAAATGATATTTTAAACTCTGATGACTTTAATGATACAGGAGATACTCCTGATGTGGAAACTCCAACTGAAGAGGAAGCACAAGATGATGCTCCTATTGAAGAGCCTGAAGTTGCTGAAGAAGCTCCAGCTGATGAGCCAGAAGAGGTTCTTGATGAAACAGAACCTGAGGCTGAACCAGAGGAAACACCTGAGGAAGAGCCAGAAGTAGCTGAAGATTCATTGGATGATATACCAGAAGATGAACTAAATGATATATTAAATGAAGATACAGATGATTCAGAAGAATCAGATGATAATAATGATGCTGGTGACGAAGAAGCTCCTAGCGAAGGCGCTGATCAATTAGAACCAGAAGATACAGAACTTGATGACTTAGATGGAATAGATGACATTTTAAATGAAGAAGACGATAATTTGAGTGAATCAGAGGATGATTTAGATGATTTATCTGATGAAGAGCTTGATAAGCTTCTTAAGGAAAATGGAATGATCTAATGGCTAAGAAAAAAGAGAAGAAAAAAAAGAGCCTTATTAGGCAATTAAGTGAGTATATAGTAAGCATTTTATGCTTACTATTATGCTTATATATAGCATTTAAGGTAGCTTATGGTAACATTATTAATAGGCCACCTAAGGTGTTTAATTTAAGTATTTCATATGTTCCTACTGAGTCAATGAGTCCTACAATTGAATCATCAAATTATATACTATTTAGTGGTATATCAATTGATAATGTTAAAACTGGTAGTGGTACAATAGCTGAAAACCACTTAAATAAAGATGGAGATATAATTGTATATTACAATTCATATCAAAAAAAGTTTATTGTTCATAGAGTAGTTTCTATTGGCGTAGATGAAGAAGGTAAATATCTAATCACTCAAGGTGATAATAATCAAACTAATATGACACCTGATTTAGATTCTAATGGAGATTATTACAAGGTAAGGGCAAGTGAGGTATGTGGTAAATATTTAGCTACACTTACATTTATGTCTATATTCTCTGGAGGAGTTGATACAAAAGTGGTATTTATAATAATTATTGCTATATTTGTTATTATGATTGCAATACAAGTTGTATCAATGGTAGTTAACGCAAAGAGAAATAAATTAAAAGAAGAAAAAGAAGAAGAGATGGCTAAATTAAAGGAAGAATTAAAAGCCGAAATCTTAAAAGAAGAATTAGAAAAATTAAGAAATAATAAGAAAGAGTAAAGATGGAGTAATCCATCTTTTCTTTAACTTGAATTTATAACGGATAACCGTTATAATACATATGAGGAGTGATAATATGAGATTAGTGGAAAAATTATACAATTTGAATCTATCGATTTATAAGCTTTCATCAATCAGCGGTATTCCTCAATCAACATTAAATGATATTTTTATTGGGAAAAGTAATTTATATGATTGCAACGGAAAAACATTGCTTAAGATATCTAATGCATTAAACATAACAATAGAGGAGTTATTATCTTTAAAGCAAGAAGCATATAAACCCGAATATGAAAAGAATCTACCTCCGTTTCTACAGGAAGGTATAGAAAAATTAAAGAAAGCTAAAAGACATAAAGATTCTTTTTATGATTGTTATTGGATGGAAGTAAATAGTAGTATTAATGTGTGTGAAGTAGAACATATTATTTCTAGTGAACATGCAAGTTATTTGAGAAATAAATTTTTATGGAGTTGATTTTATGTTAAATTTTAATGATTATCAATTAAAAAAGAAAACATATTCAGGTGCAAACGGAAATAAAATAAGTATTTTAATTGACAATGAATTATATATGTTAAAAATGCCACAGCATGCCAACAAAAATGATAATTTATCTTATTCAAACAGTGCGATATCTGAATATATTGGATCACATATTTTTAATATTTTAGGTATAAAGGCACAAGATACAGCTCTTGGTATTTACACCTTTCATGGAGTTGAAAGAATATCAGTCGCATGTAAAGATTTTGAAAAAGATGGTTATGTTTTAAAAGATTTCGCATCTGTTAAGAACCAGGTTATTGATTCTAATTCAAATGGCTATGGAACTGAATTAAATGACGTATTGGAAGCAATTGAAAAGCAAATGCTTGTTGATCCTAAAATTCTATCTGACCATTTTTGGAATATGTTTATAGTAGATGCACTAATAGGTAACTGGGATAGGCATAACGGAAATTGGGGATTTTTATATAATCAAGAGAAAGATGATATAAAGCTTGCTCCAATATACGATTGTGGGTCAAGTTTATTTCCACAATTAGATGAAGAAGAAATAATTAAGATTTTGAACGATAAACAAAAATTTAATGCAAGAATTTATGATTTTCCAACTTCTTCTTTATTAATTAATAATAAAAGAATAAATTACTATTCGTTCATTTCGTCTCACGAGTATAAAGAGTGCGATGAAGCATTGATAAGAGTATCAAAGTTAATTGATTTGAATAAGATAGATGTACTTATTGATAGCGTTGAATGTATTAGTGATAATCATAAGAAATTTCTAAAATTAATAATAAAATCTAGAAAAGAAATAATAATAGATAAGAATCTTAGATAAAAAAAGAAGGGTACATATTGCTAATTTATAATATGTACCCATTTTTTACATCTCTAAAATTATTTCTTTTAATTCGTCCTCATCAAAGTGGTAATTTGTATTACAGAAATTACACTTTATATCGACTTTTTTATCTTCGTTTAATATTTCTTCTAATGTAGTTTTACCTAATGATTTTAAGCCCTTTTTAAATCTTTCCTTACTACAATTACAATTATGATGTAATTCTATTTCATCAAGTAATTCATAGTCACCCTTAGTTATTTCATTAATGATATCCTCAGGTGAATAACCTTCATCTATCATTTGTGTAATAGGCTTTAATTCTTTTAGATTTTTTTCAAGCTCTGTTATATATTCATCCTTACATCCAGGCATGATTTGAATTAAAAATCCGCCTGAAGCCTTTACTGTAGAATCAGTATTTAATGAAACACCTAGACCAACAGAAGATGGGATTTGTTCTGACTTTGTAAAGTAGTATGTAAAGTCATTTGAAATATCACCTTCAATTATTTCAGATGATGATGAGAATGGCTCTCTCATATTTAAGTCCTTAATTACTTCAATTTCACCAGCACCTACAGCCTTTGTAATATTAATTCCACCATTATTATTTTCTAAATAAACACCAGGATTTTCCATATATCCTCTAACATTACCAAATGTTGCCTCGACTGTGATCTTGCCTATTGGTCCATCACCTTTTACAAATATATTTAATCTTTCTCCAGATTTATAAGTACATCCCATAATCGCAGAAATAGTTAATGTTTTACCAAATGCGATAGTAGAAGATGGCCACATATTAAATAGCTTTTGATAATGTGAAACCATATCTGTTGTAATACAAGAAAATATTCTAACTGTTTTATTCATACAGTAAGCTTTCTTTAAATAATCCATATTTTATCACCGCGCCTATTATATCATTACTAAATAAAAAATAATATAAAACGGCTACAAATATAGAAAATTCGGTTAACTGAAAACGCTTTTTTAAGATAAATTTGGCAAAAAAGTTGACATATATCGATATAGACTTATAATTAAAGTATCTATTTTGGGCCGGTTCCTTAATAGATACCCTTGTAAAGATAGTTTAATATTTATATATTTAAACTTGAGTATAATTATGAAAGGACTAAGTGTAAGTTCATAATTATGTCCTTTCAGAGAATGATTAGGACTATAGTTTATTTAAGTCCTTTTTATTTTTAAACTCTTTTAATTTAATAACATTGATAATAATAGAATAGTAGTATAAAAAGTCATTTTAGCGAGTATCTGGTTGGTGAAAGAGATATATTGAAATTTATATGAACGCACTATTTAGATGTTTTATTTTAAAGTGGTCATATTTAAGTATGGCAATAAGAGTGGTACCGCGCTATAAATTATAGCGTCTCTTTGGTTGAAAGAGACGCTATTTTTTTATATAATAAAAAAAGATATGGAGGAAAAGATTATTATGGCAACAAAAGGTATTAAAAAGGTAGTATTAGCTTATTCAGGAGGTCTTGATACATCAATTATCATTCCTTGGTTAAAGGAGAATTATGATAACTGTGAGGTTATTGCAGTATCTGGTAATGTTGGTCAAGCAGATGAGCTTGAAGGATTAGAAGAAAAAGCAAAGAAGACAGGAGCTTCAAAGCTATATATTGAAGATTTAAATAAGGAATTTGTTGAGGATTTCATTTTCCCAACTGTTAAGGCAGGAGCTAAATATGAAAAGTATTTATTAGGTACTTCATTTGCTCGTCCAATTATTGCAAAAAGAATTGCAGAAATAGCTTTAAAGGAAGGCGCAGATGCAATTTGTCATGGTTGTACTGGTAAGGGTAATGACAAAGTAAGATTTGAATTAACTATTAAGGCATTCGCTCCAAACATGAAGATTATCG
>JAEEHU010000057.1 GCA_016280975.1 Acholeplasmatales bacterium
ATAGTATTTAATACCTTATTTAAATCAAGTGATAATAATGTATCAAGTAGGCTATCTACGCTAAATTCAGAATCAGCGTTTGGAATAAGTGCCATTATATCTTCTAAGCCTATTGATAAGTAAGCCTCATCATAAGCTAGATAGATTACATTATCAATGAAATATACATTGATATCAAATGAATTAGTCTTATATGTGATATTTAATGTTACTTCAGCCTTAATTGAATCTGTTCTATCAAGCTTTGCGATACCTGATAAATTAATATCCTTATATGAACCACTTAACTTAATTTCATATTTTGTATTATCAATTAAGTTCATGATGTTATCAATTACTGGCTTAACATCATAATAATTAGAATCATCAAGAGTGATTTCAAAATCACTAACATTTAATTCTACTTCTAAATTGAATAATTCATGTATTGAAAGTTTAATACCATCTTCAATTTCAGTTAAGTTGATATTAATTAATTGTTGAAGATCAATTAATCCCTTTAGATCAACATCAATATCAGATAAGTCTAAAGTAATTAGCCTTTCGTTCTTATTTAATTTAACTGTATTTAATACCTTATTTAAATCTAGTGATAATAATGTATCAAGTAAGCTATCAATACTGAACTTTGAATCAGTATTTGGTATTAATGACATAACGTCATCTAGGCTTACCTTTACAAACATCTCATCAAAGGCAAGATAAATTACATTATCAATGAAGTAAGCATTGATATCAAATGAGTTTGTCTTATATGTGATATTTAAGTTTACTTCAACCTTAATTGAATCTGTTCTATCAAGTTTAGCAACGCCTGATAAATTAATATCCTTGTATGAGCCTCTTAATTTAATTTCATACTTAGTATTATCAATAATATTCTTGATATTATTTACAACACCTGCAAGATCATAATACTTATCAGTATCAAGTGTAATCTCAAAGTCAGATACTGCAAGTTCTACTTCTAGGTTGAAAATTTCAGGAATAGATAACTTAACACCATCTTCAATTTCAGAAAGGTTAATATTAATTAATTGTTGTAAATCAATTAATCCCATTAAATCGATATCTAAATCAGATAAGTCTAATACAATTAGCTTTTCATTCTTATTTAGCTTTAGAGTATTTAATACCTTATTGAAGTCTAATGATAATAATGTATTAAGTAGACTATCAATACTAAATTCAGAATCAGCACTTGGAATTAATGCCATAATATCATCAATTGAAATTGATAGATATGCTTCATCATATGATAGATAAATTACATTATCGATGAAATATACATCAATATCAAACGAATTATTCTTATATGCTAGGTTAAGATTAACCATAGCCTTAATAGAATCAGTTCTATCAAGCTTAGCAACACCTGTTAATTTGATATCCTTATATGAGCCTGATAATTTGATTTCATATTTAGTGTTATCAATTAGGTTCATGATATTATCGATTACAGGCTTAATATCATAGAAATCAGCTGTATCAAGTGTGATCTCATGATTTGTTAATTTCTTTAATCCTAAATTTAAGTTGAATAGCTCAGGGATTGATAATTTTAATCCTTGTTCTACTTCAATTAAATTGATATCAATAACATTTGATATTTCTAGGAATGAAGGAAGATTCAAATTAAATTCTTCTATATCTAATCTAATATTCATTTCTTCATTATTGAAATTAATATTAGATAAGATCTTATTTAAATCCTTTGATAGGATAATATTTAATAATTCTTTAATATCAATATCTGATGAATCAGTAATGAATAATGATTTGATATCATCAATTGAGATTGATACCTTCATATCCATTAATGATAAATAGATAACATTATCAATTAGATAAACATTAATATCGAATTTATTTTCCTTATATTGAAGATTAATATTTGCTTCTAAAGATAAATCCTCTCTATTAAAGTATCCAACTAGTGATAACTTAATATCCTTATATTCACCTTCAACATCAATTTGATATAATTTAGCATTCACTAAATCTAAGATGTTTTCGATTAATGCCTTTAGGTTGTAATACTTGCTATTATCAAATTCAAATACACTTGAATCGAATTCAGTTGTATCGACATCAATATTTAAATCAAGTAGATTTGCAGATACCTTAAATCCAGATACTGTATTATTAATCTTAATATCTACTGGATTAGATAAATCAATAAATCCTTGTAGCTTATCATTATAATCTGATAGGTTAAGTGAAATTACTGTTTCATCTACATTTAATACTAGGTTTTCAATTACTTTCGCAAAATCAATTGATGTAATAATATCTAAAATATTAGATGTATCAATACTTGAAGTATTTCCAAGTAATGACATTAAATCATCAACTGTTATATAAACCATTAATCCATCATATTCTAAGTAGATTGAATTATCTACGAAATGAAGATTAATATTAAAACTATTAGTCTTATATTCTAATGTTAAGCTTGCAAATAGCTTAATATCAGAATTGAAATCTAAATATGTATCAAGATTAATATTTAATTCATCATATTTAGCATCAAGTGATAAATGAGCTTGCTTATTCTTTGTTATTACTAAAACATCATCAATTAAATAAGATAAATTTATTACCTTATTGTAATTTTCAGGTTTAGTAATAATCTTAATATCAGCTGCTTTAACATTTAAATTACCTGCTAATTCTTGGTATAGAACACTTAAATCTATTCCTTCATTATTCTTGATTTCAAGCTTTAATGAATCTAAGTTTGCTATAAATTCAGATAAGCCTAATTTGATAGATACTAAATCAGTATCAAACTTAGCTTCTTCTATTAGCTTTGAATAATCAATAGAAAGTATGATATCAATAATCTTTGAAATATCAATTGATGATGTAGTCTTTGTAATATCGATATTTGCATACTTAACAAGCATTATAGCAAGATCGATAGTTGATAGCTCAAGCTTAATATCATCATATGTGAAATAAACTGTATCATTTATGAATTTAACATTAACTGGTAATGATAAATCCTTGTAGCTTAAATTTAAATCTAAGTCTAAATTGATATTATCCTTAAAATCTAAATAACCAGCGATATTTAAATTTAAGTCCTTATAGCTTACATTACCTTTAATTGTTAATGCGCTCTTAGCAATAATATCAAATACATTATCAGTAATAAATTTAATATTCTTTATTTCATCAAATGTATCATAATCACATGCTTCAAAATCAAATGGAGTAGATTCCTTTATTTCTGCATTTAAATTAATTGTAGAAATCTTAATATTAGTTTTTGCATTTAATAATTTGTATGAATCATCAATATGCTCAATTTCAAATTCAAGTGGTAATTCAAGTCCAGCTAAATTTAAAGTTGGAGAGAATCTAATGATATTTCCATCTTCTGTAACCTCGGCGTTATTAATAGCTGCGATTATTAGAGATGTATCAATAGCCATTCCTGTATCTAGTGATTCAGGAAGTAGGCCCATAATATCATCAATTGATGATTTTAGCTTTAGGTTATCTCCAAGCTTAATAAATAAATTATTGTCTTTAAATTCAACATATAATTGATCTATTAAAGCCTTAACACTAACGTTAGTTAAATCATTAATATCAAGAGAAACTTTACCATTTACTTTAGTTCCATTAATATCAAGTACTAAGTCTAAAGGATTAGTATTTGACATTAAGCTTTCAACTAGCATTGTTAAATTGTCTATTTCTGTATTTATATCCTCATCAGTTTCTTCTGATGGTGTTAAATTGCCATACTTTAAAAAATAATTTAAGAAGTCTTGATCAAATTCAACATTGTCATATTCAAATACATCATGACAGTCTGTTGTAGTACCTGCTTCAATACCCATTGACTTAACAGTGTACTTTTCTTGAATGTCTTGCTTTAGAATACGATACTTTGCATCAATAGTAAGTTCCATATGAATGCTTTCAAATCTTGGAACCATTTGACTTGATGCGTTTGTTAAAACTTCTCTTCTATACCAGAATGGTGCCTTATCATCAGCTGGGTCTAGATCAAACTTGATTAGATAAGTACCATCGTTATTATCAATTAATTCAATTGCATCTTTATTTAAATATGTTTCTTCACATATAATATATCCATTTGCTTGGAAAGGTAACCAACCATATCTCTTGATATTTTGGTTATAAGTTATACATTCGGGGATTTGGTCTTTCCATAATACATTTACACCATCGATTTTTTCTGGGTCTCTTAATAATACTTTGCCATCTGAGAAATATCTTTGCTTAGCAACGTTAACCATACCACTTGATACAGTTGAAATCATTGCCTTACCATCTTTTACAATTCTTGAGTTTGAAATTTGTTGTGTTGCAACAAGTGCATTTGCTGTACCTGTTGTTGTAACCTTAAATTCACTTGTGTTAGCAACTGTCCATAATGAATAGGCTATAACATCCATAGGATTGTGATCTGTTGGAAGTGAGCCATCAGTTGGAGCCTCAATTAATGTTGTTTTATATTGTGCTTCTGATTCTTCAATTTCAGCTTGTCCTTGTGATGCACCGATAATTAAAAATGCTCCAAAGCCAGCTGCGACAGCTAGTATTAGCGAAGTAATTATTAATATAATCTTCGTACGAAGTCTAAGTTTTTTCTTCTTCTTCATAGAAAACCTCTTCATTTCCCCAAATTTACTACAATAACATTATACCACTTTTCTTGTCAAAGTCAAATAAACTTTACATTTCTTAGCCAACTCTATAAATATATATTTATAGGCGTAAAAAAAGCCCCATTTTTTGGAGCTTTTAGGAAACATAATTTTCTTCTTTTTCTTCTTCGTCCTCATCGAGATCTAAATCATCATCCTCAATAGAGTTTAATGTATCAGTTATTAATTCCATTAAAAGATTCATAGCTTCTACATTTTCAATATATCCATCACTAGTCTTATCATATATTTTACCAATGATTTCACCAAGCTCTTTATCAGCAGATGGATTTTCTCTTAAGAAGTCTGTTTCAATTTTTAATTCATTCATTGTTCTTGCAATAATTGAATATATTTTTCTATTATTTAAAAACATCTTTACAGGCTTATTAAACATTGTAAATATTTCATCTAATATTCCATAAATACAAGATTTATAATCCTTTGGTGAATCAGATATAAATCTGAATAATACTTTTCCTGAATTAGGCATTAGAAAATATACCATTAATGGTCTTACATTAGTTTCCTTAATAACAAGTGGTACATATGACGAGAATAAATAGCATTCCTCATTTACATATACCATATCCTTAAATTCATTATAAAAATCTATGTTAATTGGACCCTTTGATGGCATATGCTCAAGTAAAGGTAGGTTATCATATTTAACAAAATATTCAAACTTCTCCTTATTTACATAAGATATAACTGCCTTTTCATTTTTAACTGCCTCAGTAATATCAGACATATCATTTTCAATTAATGATGATAAGAATAATAGATTCTCTAAAACAGTTTGCATCTCCTTAACACTGGCAAATCTTTTACCATAGCCAGGCTGAAATCTATAGATAAATAGATTCTCATTAGAGATTCTTCTATTATGATTCTTTAAGAACTTCTTCATCTCATCATCAAGCTCATCCTTAGGTGTAAATACAGATACTAAGGAATCACAATCCCCAACATTTATTACATCATCATTAGTTGTAAAAATATCATGAACATAGTTAAAGCCTGCATGATTAAAGAATACCTGTACGCCATACGAATCACCATAGAATGTATCCATAAATGTAGATAAATAGGTATGATTCTTTGAAAAATAAGTCAAGAATATATCAGATGATGAAAATAAAGAAAAGTAATTTCTTTTCTTAAATTTCTTTATTATTAACTTTATTTCTAAATAAATACGTTCAAATTCAGTCAATATAATCACACTCTCTTATAGACTAAAACTCTTTTAATGCCATATTCCTTATTTTTAATTAAGGAAACATCACCTAAAGTATCAGGATACTTAGATTCCTTGGCCATTTCGAAGACAATCATACCATTTTTAGATAATAATTTTAATACATCCTCAAGTATTTCAGAAATATTATCCATCTTATATGGTGGATCAAGAATTATTAAATCATAAGTATGCTTATCTAATTCAACAAATTTCTTATAATCTAAATTATAAAATTCAGCCTCTTTAATACCTAAATTTGTACAATTCTTTTTAGCAATAGCTATTGCCTTATCATTTAAATCATTAAGAACAATATTCTTAATTCCTCTTGAATAGGCTTCTATTGCCATAGCGCCTGAGCCAGTGAATAAATCAAGACAATAATCTCCATCTAGGTATGGTCCTATCATATTAAAGATAGCGCCTCTTACCTTATCTTGAGTTTCTCTTGTAGTATCTAAATTTGTCATTTCGATTATACGATGTCTTAATTTACCACTAATAATTCTCATAATTACTCCTGATCTAAAAATATGTTTATAGTCTTACCATTAAGCTTAATCTTTTTAGAATTTAAGAAGCGTAAAGCTTCCTTTTTAATATCAATAATTGTATATTTCTTATTGATTTTAATTTTGCCAAAATGCTCTCTATGAATCTTTAATTCATCATGGAATAGATTAACAAGCTGATTAGGTCTTACTCTATCCTCTTCGCCTAAATTAATTCTAATTGATACGAATGGATTAGTATCCTTTTTAGCTTCCTTTCTATCCTTCTTTTTATTTTTAGGACCACTGTTTTTACTATTATTATTTAATCTCTTTTCCTTTTGCTTATATACTTCAATTTCAGGATATTCTCTCTTTTTAGAGTCAATCATTGAAATTAATCCTCTAATTAAAGGAATTGGATTAGTATCAAGCTTAGATAAGGATAAAATCATTTTATCATAAATAATATTATCATTATTCTTTTCAATAGAATCCTTAATAGATAAATATAAATTCTTTTGATGCATATTTTCTAAATCCTTTAAAGATGGTATTTCATGAACATTCATCTTAGATTTAGTAAATGCCTCAAGTTCTCTAATTCTACCCTTAGAGTGGTTAGTTGCGATAGTAATTGCAATACCTGCTTCTCCAGCTCTTCCGGTTCTTCCGATTCTATGTACATATAAATCATTTTCATATGGAACATCATAATTTATAACGCAGTCAATATCATCAATATCAATTCCGCGCGCGGCAACGTCTGTAGCGATAAGAATATTAATTACAGAATCTCTAAATTCGTTCATTACCTTATCTCTTGATTGTTGCTTTAAATCACCATGAAGTCCTTCTACCTTAAAGCCACTTTTCTTTAGGAATAATGATAATTCATCAACCATTGCCTTAGTATTACAGAAAATCATTATATGCTTAAAAGAATAGAAATCTAATAGTCTAATAACTAAATCTTTCTTACTATCCTTCATACAGTAATATACCTGTTGATCAATTAAATCTACAGTTAATGTTTTAGATTCAATCTCAATAGATATAGGATTTTGCATATATTTTTTTGCAATATTTTTGATAAATGGAGGTAGAGTTGCAGAAAATAATGCTGTTTGGCGTTCAGATGGAACATTAGATAAAATAGTCTCTAAATCATCCTGAAAACCCATTTTAAGCATTTCATCAGCTTCATCTAATACTAAATATTTAACATTAGAAAATGATAGGTTACCCTTATTTAATTGATCAATAATTCTTCCTGGTGTACCAATAATAATATCAGGTATAGCCTTTAATTTTCTATTTTGAATGACATATGATTCACCACCATATATCGCTTCACACTTAAATTTAGTATTCTTTATTAGCTTATCAATCTCACCCTTTACTTGAATTGATAATTCTCTTGTCGGGCAAAGTATTAAAGCCTTAGTTTCTCTTTTGCCATATTCCATATTATTGATTAAAGGTAGTGAATAGGCAAATGTCTTTCCTGTACCAGTTTTGGCTTTACCTATAACATCTTCTCCCTTTAATAAATATGGAATTGCTTCCTTTTGAATAGGAGTTGGAACTAAAATATTATTTTGATTTAATATTTCTATTAAATTATCATTTAGTCCAAGTTCTAAAAATTCATTCATTTTATAATCTCATATATAACTTAAAGTTATATATCCTTTCTTTATATAATTAAAAAGATGGATGAATAATTACATCCACCTTATTTTCAAAATAATCTAGGAAGGTTCGTGAAGAGTCTACATACTCCACGGTGGTAACCTCTCTTTAACTGTAATTAGGGTCCTCATTTAAGAGTTTCCGGCACATACGAGTTCTCGGTTTCCTTTAAAAATTTTGAGCTCCACGGCCTTCTTCCTAGCACCCTTATTATACTATAAAAATTACAGTATATCAAACAAAATATCTTATCCTACTATTTTACCAAGTGAGAATAATCCTGTGTAAGCCATTATAACAGATAGAATTGCACTTAGTACTAATAGCACTAAAACGACTAGCATAAATTGATCCTTACTATCTCCGCCTTGGTACTTAGTTTGAGATCCTTGCATCATAAAGAATACTGAAACTCCCATAAAAATTAGAACGAAGAATATTCCCCATTTATCAAAGAATTCTGGTAAACCATTACCTGAAAATAGGAATACTGCTATCGCTATTGCTACACCAAATGCAATAAACGCAGATGTTGCTATAATGATTTTATATATAAATTTTGTCTTATTATCTAACATATTATTAACCTCAATTCAGGATAATTATATCATAAAAATAATTATTTTTAATAGATTATTAAAAAAAGACAACAAAGTTGTCTCTTTAAAAATTTATTAGTTCTTTGCTTTTGGAGCTGGCTTTAAGAAAACAGTGTTTTCTACAACCTTCTTCTTTGGCTTTGCTAAACCCTTCTTTGCAGATTCAACTAACTTAGCAAATCCCTTTGGATCATTTACAGCAATATCAGCTAACATCTTTCTATTTACTTCAATATTAGCGTTATTTAAACCACTGATGAATTGGTTGTACTTAATACCATTTAATTGGCAAGCAGCATTAATTCTTGTGATCCATAACTTTCTAAATTCTCTTTTTCTTTGCTTTCTATCTCTATATGCATATTGCATAGAACGCATTACTTGTTCATGAGCAGTCTTATATAAAGTATGCTTTGAACCATAGTAACCCTTGGCTAATTTTAAGACAGCCTTACGTCTTCTTCTTGTAACATATCCACCTTTAACTCTTGGCATGATTCTATCCTCCTATTACTTTAAATTAGAGATTAATGACTTAATTCTCTTCTCATCTGTTGAATGTACTAATGCAGTCTTACTTAAATCTTTGTTTTGCTTGTGAGACTTATTAGTCTTTAAGTGACCTGTATAAGCGTGGCCACGAACGATTTTACCTGATGCAGTGATTTTTACTCTCTTCTTTAAACCACTATGTGTCTTTTGCTTTGGCATTTTAAATTTCTCCTTTAATTATTTCTCTATTTTTGGTGCAATAACTGCGAATAATGATCTACCGTCTAATTTTACAGGTGATTCAACTGTAGATGCATCTTGTAGACTTTCAATAAATCTATCAATTACTTCCTTACCTAAATCTTGATGTACGATCATACGGCCATAGAATCTTAATGTAATCTTAACCTTATTACCCTTCTCAAGAATAGTTCTGGCTTTTCTAGATTTTGTATCGAAGTCGTGCTTTTCGATAGTTGGTGATAGTTGAATTTCTTGAACTACGATTACCTTTTGCTTCTTCTTCATTTCCTTAAGCTTCTTTTGTTGTTCGAAACGGAAACGAGAATAATCCATCATTTTAGCAACTGGTGGATTAGTATCTGGTGACACTAAAACTAAATCTAGTCCGCGAGAATCAGCTTCTGCTAGAGCCTTATTTTTAGTTAAAACTCCAAGCTTTTCACCTTGGTCTGTTATAACTAGCATTTCTTTTGCACGAATTTCGTCATTAACAAATTCGTCTTGTTTCTTCTGCTTGTTTATAAGAAAGCACCTCCTAATTTGATAAAAATAAAAAAGGGCATTAAACGCCCTTTACATAACTAAAAAATAATTTTAAAAAATTATAACTATAGTGACATTTTGCCTACCAACTAAAATCAATCAGGCGAGAAACGGGCGTTTCTTCTTTCCACTTATTTATTTAACCGTAGATATAATACACTCTATTTATTTCTTTGTCAACTACTTTTTTATACTTTTCTTCTTTTCTTTTTTAATTAAATAATATATTCCAGAAAATATACGATAATTGACAATTCTAAGTATTCCCTTTGCCATATTATATGACATTGTTCCACTTGATGATTCATATAGGCTTCTTAGGGAATTTGAATCTATTAATCTATAAATAAAGATATCACTCTTTTTCTTACTAGTTCTTAAATTATAATCCTTAATCTTACATGACTTCTTATATTTCTTATAGAATACATGCTTAATTATCTTTTTAAATATTATTCCATTTAAGGATTTATAATCCATAATCTTTGTGTTCATATTATAAGGAAATTTAGCCTTATATAGCTTATTTTGTCCTGCATAATCTAAGTAAGCCTCATCTGATATTTTATCTATATTATTTATATTAGAATATAGATTAAAGGCTTTTTCATTTTTCTCTATTTTTTCACCCTTAATATAAATACTTAAAATATTATCTCCTATTTTAAAATTGTAGTTTCCATCCTCTAAAACCCATTTATTCTCATAAATATATAAATATTTTAAAGGAATTAATATCTTAACATCCTTCTCTTCATTCTTATTTATATATACCTTCTCAAAGCCTTTTAGCTCGTAATCTGGTCTTATAGCATTTGATTTTTCTAAATTAGAATAAACTAAAATAGAATGATTTAAATCATAATTAGATTCATTTTTTAGTTTTAGATTAATTACTACATTATCATTATCAAGTTCAATCTTTAAATCATTATAGGATACTTTACCATATTCTAAGCCATAGCCAAATGGGAATACTACCTTATCCTTAAAATAATTATAATATCGATATCCTACAAATATAGATTCCTTATAAATAGTATTTGGCTTTGTTATTTCATCATTATAAATAATATCCTTATTATTAATCCATGTTTCAGATAATCTACCTGATGGAGAAGTATTTCCAAATAATATATCATATAGGCTCTTACCAATCATCTCTCCAGGTAGTCCTAAATATAATAATGATTTAATCTTATCTAAGAAAGGCAACTCAACAACACAGCCTGTAGAAAGACATACATTTATATTTAAATCTAAATCTACTAATTTATTTATTAAAGATAATTGATTTATAGGTAGTGATAAATTATCTCTATCATGACCTTCCATTTCAATATAATCATCAAGGCCAATAAATAGTATTACATTCTTATATTCCTTTGCCTTATTTAGGCATTCCTCTTCAAGCTTTAGATTAATTTTTTCATCCTCTAAATCATAGCCCTTTACATACTCATAATTAATATCCTTAAAATTAGATTTAATATCATCTAAATAAAATGTATTAATTAGAGCACTACCTGTAGCCTGATATCTAATGTGTTCAAATAAATCTCCAATAATAAGATACTTTTCATTTTTATTAAGAGGTAGAATATTATTCTCATTTTTAAGTAAAACCATAGATTCTGATGCAAGCTTATAGGCAGTATCTTTACTCAAATTAAAATCATAAGGCTTTTTTTCTACTCTTTTTAAATCAACAATTCTTCTTACTGA
>JAEEHU010000007.1 GCA_016280975.1 Acholeplasmatales bacterium
ATGCTGATGTTGATGATTCATATCTTTTAGTAAATGAAAGCCCTATGGATTTATTCTCAAATGATTTTGTATCAGATGAACCAAAAATCAAAGCTAATACTAAATCGACAAAATCAGTAATATCTGATCTAGACGCAATTCTTGCCTCTGTAAGTAAAGAAGAGGAACCAAAAATCATAGAAACAGAGGATACACTTGTAAAGAAGAGCTCTTCATCAACTATAGTTCGTAAGAAGATGAATGACTTCGAACCAAAGAAAAAGAATGATGGAGATATTCCGTTTAAAACAGTAAACCTATTTGGAGATGATAATAATGAGGAATAAGATTTGGACAGTATTAAGATATGTAATAATTGCTTTAGTAATGTGCTATGGTATTTATAATATCATCTATTACGCAAGAAAGCTTACAGATGGCTATGAGTTAGCCTATGCCTTTGGTGTGGCAGTTTATAGCTTAGTTGAAATAATATCTATAATATGTTTAATTCTTTGTATTAAAAAAGATATTTATCGTTCAAGGTTTACACATAATACATTTGAATGATGAGAGGTAGCTTCGGCTACCTTTTATTATAAATTGAACATTTCAAAACCTATCTTGTTTTAAAAACTAGCATAAATATTAAATAAAAATATATAATGTATTTTTGTATAAAAGATATCTTTTGAATGATCAAAAATTCAAAAATTGAAGAAAAAACATAAGCCATGGCTAAAAATGCCCAATTTTAAGGGCTATTTTAGCCGTTTTTCATATTTTTTCGTGTTCTTGTTAGCACACTGTTATAAAAGTGCCTAAAAACAGGCATATTTTTAATATTTTTATTATAGAATAGACTTTTTACCATAAAAATTGCTTTCTGTGCTATAATACAGGTATGAGAAAATAATTTCAAAACCTATCTTGTTTAATTAACTAGATTATGAAGCTAAATAAAATGTATTGATTGTTTTATTAAACTAGGTGTGTTTTGAATTAAGGAGTTGAGTTTAATGATTATTGAGTCATTTGGAGAGAAGAAAGAATTTAAGGATAACGAAACAGTTCTTAATATATTAAAGGAATTTAAGCCTTATGAATATAAAAATTATATGTGTGCTGTAGTTAATGGTAGCCTGTATGAGCTAACCTTCATTGTTAAAGGAGATTCTAAGATTGAGTTCTTGGATTTAAAGAATTCTGATGCATGCTATGTATATCAGGCATCTCTTAGATTTTTAGTTTCATATGCATTACATGAACTATTCCCAGATAGTAAGGTTATATATAATTATTCAATTTCAAGATCACTATTTGCACAGCCTGTAGGTATAAAAAGAAAAATTGATTTTGATTTTATTGAGTTGTTAAAGAATAAAATGAATGAGCTTATCGCAAAGGATTTACCAATAAATAGAGTTGTTTTAAGTCATGATAAGGCTAAAAAAATATATGAAAGCGAAGGACTTAAAACAAAATATGATCTTATAGATTATAGGGAATCTGATAATGTTAATTCATATGAGCTTAATGGATATTATAATTACATGCATAATTATTTAGTCCCATCTACTGGATTTATTGATAAGTTTAGGCTTAACCTATACACTCCAGGTATAATTATTCAATATCCCCGTGCTGAGCTTAACGGAAACATTCCAAAGTTTGTAAATGAAACAGTTCTTGGAAAGTATTTAAAGGATGCGAATAAGTGGGGAAATATTACTGGTGCTGCATATATTTCTGAGTTCAATAAAATTGTTGAAACAGGCAATTCTGGAGAACTTATTAATCTATGTGAAACAAAGCATAATAACCTTCTTGCAGAGCTTGGTCAAAACATTAAGAATGATATAGAAAATATTAAATTAATATGTGTTGCAGGACCATCATCTAGTGGTAAGACAACATTTACTAATAGACTTAGAATTGAGCTTACATCTCTTGGTATAAAGCCTTTGATGATATCTATTGATAATTATTATAAGACTGAGGGTAACTATCCTCTAGATGAGGATGGAAAGCCTGATTATGAGCATATTGACGCCTTAGATGTTGAATTATTCAATGAACAAATATTTAAGCTTATTGAAGGAGATGAGGTAAGCCTTCCTATATTCAATTTTAAGACTCATGAGCGAGAATTCCAAAGTCCAATAAGACTTGAAAAGAATCAACCAATTATGATTGAAGGAATACATGCGTTAAATGATGATTTATCTCATTCAATTCCAGGAGATAATAAATATAGAATCTATATTGCACCACAATCTCAGCTTCATATAGATGCTGAAACGCCAATCTCTATGACTGATGTGAGACTTTTAAGAAGGCTTGTTCGTGATTATAGAGATCGTAATAGTGATCCTAGAAAAACAATTGAAATGTGGCCTTCTGTAAGACGTGGAGAATTCCGTTGGATTTATCCATATCAGGAGCATGCAGATTTCGTATTTAATTCTGAATTATCATATGAGCTTGGAGTTCTAAAGAAGCCAGCCATGGAAATTCTTAGTAAAATCTCAAAGGATTATAAAGAATATTTCGTAGCTCATAGATTATTAAATATTTTAAAATATATAAAGCCAATAGATTCAAAATGGGTCCCTTGTAATTCTATTTTAAGAGAATTTATAGGTGGTTCTATATTCTATGAAAAATAAGCCATTTTTATGGCTTTTTTTCTTGTTTAAAACGGACTTTTAAACTATAATTAAAGGTGTAGAAATTGAGGTGATATAAAAATCATGAACGCATTAAAAAATGTTGATAGTATTAAAATAGACCAATCTGAGGTTAAGGATGTCACAAACCTTTATGAGCATAAGGGTAAGGATTTCTACTATAAGGAAACCTTAAAGAAGGAAATGCAAGGATTAACTAATATGATA
>JAEEHU010000008.1 GCA_016280975.1 Acholeplasmatales bacterium
GGTAAATACTATGTTGAGGATGGAATGGAGATCTACTTATCATTCTTAGATAAATTTATAACTAAATCAAATAAGAGAATAGTTATAGATACAGCTAATGGTGCAACCTATAAAACAGCACCTTTAGCATTTAATAAAATTACAGATAATCTAACAGTTATTGCAAATAATCCAGATGGCTATAATATCAATAATGGCTGTGGGTCAACTCATCTTGAATTATTAAAAAGAACAGTTGTTAATAATAAGGCTGATATTGGCTTTGCCTTTGATGGTGATGGCGATAGAGTGTTATGTGTAGATAGCAATGGTAATACTATAGATGGAGATATGCTTATTTATATTTATGCAAGATACCTAAAGGCTAATAATAAGCTAAACCAAAATAAGGTAGTATTATCTATGATGTCTAATTTAGGTTTAATTAAATCATTAAATGATTATGGTATTGAGATAGTTGAAACTAATGTTGGAGATAAATATATAATTAAAGCACTATTTGATAATGATCTATCTGTTGGTGGAGAAAATAGTGGACATATTATACTTAAGGATATTCTTCATACAGGTGATGGTGTGTTAAATGCTATCCTTATTATTAAAATATTAGAAGAAACAAATACAGATATTAAATCATATTTTAAAGATGTAGTTATGTATTCAGATAAGATGGTTAATATTAAGGTTAAGGATAAGAGTAAGGTTTTAAATTCTAAAGCATTATTTGATAGAGTAGACGAAATAAAGAAGGATTTAAATAATGATTGTAAAATAATCATTAGAGCATCAGGTACTGAGGATTTAATTAGAGTATCTGTAATGGCACGTAGTAAGGATTTAGTAGAAAAATATTCTTCTGAATTAGTTAATATAGTAAATAATATATAGGAGTGATATTTTGAATATTGAAATTAAAGAATTGTTTGATTTAAATCACACAATAGCTAAAAATTATTTATCACAATTTAAATATCCTTGGGAAGCATTAAAAGGAATTAAGGATTTAATTATTGAATTAGGCTCTAAATTAGATAAGAATGAATTTAATGAGGCTAAGCCTAATGTATGGATTCATAAGACTGCAAAGGTATTTGAATCTGCCTATATTGGTGAATATACAATTATTGGTAAAAATACTGAAGTTAGACATTCTGCATTTATAAGAGGAGCAGCCTTAATTGGAGATAATGTAGTTATTGGAAATTCAGTTGAGGTTAAAAATGCCATTATTTTTGATAATGCAGAAGTACCACATTTTAATTATGTTGGTGATTCAATATTAGGATTCCATGCTCATATGGGAGCAGGTGCCATAACATCTAATATCAAATCAGATAAGAAGAATATTGTTATTCATAATGAGGGTAATGATATTAAAACTGATTTAAGAAAGATTGGTGCATTCTTATCTGATTATGTTGAGGTAGGATGTAATAGTGTATTAAATCCAGGAACAATAGTTGGAAAAAATACAAATATTTACCCACTATCAAATGTACGTGGCGTAATATCAGCTAATTCAATTTATAAAAACGGAATATTAGTAAAAAAGATATTATAAAAAAATGGGGATTATAATCCCTTTTTTATTACATTTTTATTGAATATGTTACTTTTAAGCTCCACCTCATATTTATATTTATGAATCTATAATATAATTAATACACTAGGAGGACTAAATTATGAAAAATAAATATGAAGGAACTGAAACAGAAAAGAATTTATTAGCTGCATTCGCAGGAGAATCACAAGCAAGAAATAAATATACTTATTTCGCATCTAAGGCCAAGAAGGATGGATTTGAGCAAATCGCAGAATTATTCTTAAAGACTGCAGACAATGAAAAAGAGCATGCAAAGCTATGGTTTAAGGAATTAAATGGCATTGGCTCTACAGAAGAAAATCTACTTGAAGCTGCAAATGGTGAAAACTACGAGTGGACTGATATGTATGAGGGCTTTGCCATAACTGCAGAAAAGGAAGGATTTTTAGATCTTGCTAAAAAGTTTAGAGCAGTAGCTCAAATAGAAAAGCGCCATGAGGAACGCTATAGAGCACTTCTTAAAAATGTAGAAATGCAAGAGGTATTTAAAAAGAGCGAAGTAAAGGTTTGGGAATGTAGAAATTGTGGACATATAGTAGTAGGCACAGAAGCGCCCGAGGTATGTCCTGTATGTAATCACCCACAAAGCTTCTTTGAAATTCATATGGATAATTTCTAATAAATTTATTCTAGACCAAATGTCGAAATGGCAATTGGTCTTTTTTAATGATTTTTTTGCATTTTGTAATATTTGAAATTATCTTGTAAAATAAGCAAAAAAGCGCTTTCTTTTTAATTTTTTTATTGTTATAATAATTTTGTATTTCGTTTTATACTTTATAAACGGGAAAAGGAGAAGAAAATGAAAAAGAAAAAGTTATTTTTAGGACTAGCATTATCTTTAGGCTTATTCGCTTTAGCAAGCTGTAATACTACAAATAATCCTAGCCAATCAAGTTCTACAACACCAGCAGAAGCAACAACTGGTCAAAGTGGAACAGAAGGTGCTTCAACACAAGGTGAAGCAACAGCAGGAGAGCAAACTTCTGGAGGAGCTGAGTCATCTCAAGCTGTACAAAAATTTACAATCACTTATAATGCAAACGGACATGGTACTGCACCAGCAGCCTTAGCTGATGTAGCAGCATATCCAGAAACATTACCTACTTTAA
>JAEEHU010000058.1 GCA_016280975.1 Acholeplasmatales bacterium
CGAAAGATTATCACAAGAAAATTGCAGCATGGAGCTTGGAGCTTATTATATAACAATTATTTCACAAATAGAAAGAGTTGGTGACCATATTGTAAATATAGGTTTTTCTACTAAGAATCCAACTGGAGATCAAAATTTATATGTTAAATGAAAAACTAAAATCTGCTATAAACAGTTTTTTTAAAAAAAATACCTTCTATTACATTTTTAAAAGAGAAATAGATTATATTAATAATTAAGTGGCTGTTAAGTTATTAAGCTTTTAAAGCTTAATTACCTACAGCCTTTTTATTTTCTATACAATGTTATAAATGATTATATTTACTATATTGTTTATTGAAGTCATAATTAGTTTATAAATCACAATAGGAGAGGTTACAGATATTGATGATATCTTAGCATTAAAAAAAAGAAGCCCAAAAAAATGGCTTCGATAGTATAACCGAATACATTAAATATTTAAGGCAATCATTATAATAAGTGATTGTCTTTTGCTTCATATAAAAAGAAAACAGTTAAACCTAAACATTGGCTTAACTGTGTGTATTTAAAAACTGGCAGGGGTAGTAGGATTCGAACCCACACTAAAGGTTTTGGAGACCCGCGTGCTACCATTGACACCATACCCCTATTCGATATACGCTGTCAATTTTATCATAACTACGCTTTATTTGCAACAAGAATAAGCACTATTTTTAATTTAAAATATAATAATATTATTATATTCTAATTGTAATAGGTTATAAAAAATTGTAAAATAAAATATATAGCGATTGGAGATGATACGATGTCCACAACTTTAATAGTATTAATTCCTACATTATTATTTGCATTTATGGTAATTTGGGGATTCGTTTTTGGTCTAATTAGAGGATTTAGAAAAAGCTTAATACTTTTCATACAATCAATAGTTGCGTTCGTTTTATGCTTAATATTCTATTTTGTAATGGTCAATTTAAGTGCAAGTGATACACTTTCAGTTAATATTGCCAATACATTTATGGGACAGAATGGCTTACAAAGAATGCTTGGCGTAAGTGAAAGCAATACAACTCTAACAGGTATTTTAACTGAATATATTTCAAATCAAGCTGGACTTGATGAATCAATTAAAACAGCAATAGGTGAAACATCTCCATATATTCAAGCTATGGTTCAATATGTATATCACATTATTTGGGCACTAGTAGCATGGATTATTTATTTCGTATTGTTATTTATCTTCTATCTTATCTATCTTATCGCTTATCCAGAAAGAAGACATAAGAAGAAAGTTGAAAATAAAGAATCACTTGAAAAGAGTGGTTATAAAAAGCATATATGGTTTGGTTCTTTACTAGGTACATTTAGAGGACTAGTAGTTGGTTTATTATATATGAGCTTCTTAGGTTCTGCACTTTATATATTTGGTGGTGGAGTAGGAGAGGCAAAATATGACTATACTGTAACTCCATTTGGTGAAAATAATACACTTAATGAAGCATATAAATATTATGCTGCTGTAGGTGAATATGGAAACCATGGTATATTTAAGATTTTAAATACAATTAGAGATGGAAATAATGTTCCATACTATTTAGCAATATCTAATATTGTACTTAATGGTCAATATAATGATGGTACAACATCTAAAACAGTTTACTTTACAGAGGAAATTGGTAATTATACAAAGTTTGTAAGACAAACATTTGATTTAATGGTTAAAATAGATCCAACTGTTGCAGGCTCTTTATTTGATCAAAATGCAACACCAGAAGAAAAAAATAAGATCTTTGAAATGTTCCAAAATGAAGAATTCCAAGCAGGATTCGAAAATATTATTAATGAATTTAATGAAAAGTCATTCTTCATTGATTTTGGTATTTCATTTATTGATTCATTAGCTCAAAATGTTGATGATTTAACATTCTTACCAGATGATGTAAAAGAAATAATTAAAATAATGTTCAAGAGAGGATATAAATCTCCAAATATTCCTTCAGATCAAACAGATGAAGCACCTTCTGTATTCTCACTTGAAACAATTATTAATAAAAATGATGTTAAGCAATTAGTTTTAGCAGCTGTATCAATTCTAGAGGCAGCAAATGTAGAAACAATGCAAGAAAAGATAATGATTTATATTAAGGGATTCGTTCCTGCACTTAAAGGATTATCTATTTTAGGAACTGAAAAGAAGGCTGAGGCTAATAAGGTATTTGAAAGATTATTTACAGCCTTAACTAACCTATACTTAGAAAATACAACAGAAACTCCTGAAATGATTACATTAGAACAAGTTCATCTAATGGCTGAGGAGTCTAATGTTACTGACTGGTGTCAAGAAATTATTAATTTACTTGATACAGTATTAAATATGGCAAATCTAGTAGAATCTGCTGGAATCAATTTTGATGATTTCACAGGTGAAAATATGTATACAAATATCATAAATACAATGTTTAAGATATTTGATACTACAGATCAAAAATATGCTGAAAATATTGCAAGCTATAATGCAATAGAAACTTCATTAAAATCATCTAAGATTGTTGATAAGGTATTATCTACATCTATAGCTCATAATTTCTTAAATGATTTCATAACTGGTATATATCCAACTGCATATCTAGAACGAAATATTGATTATGCTGGAGAAAATGGTGAAACAGCATCATTATTAAATTCAGTAAGAGCAATTTTATCTAATCAAGAAAATAAGCAGTTAATTAATGATTTAATGACTGGTCTTAATGACGAGAATGTCGTTTCTAAATTAAGAGATGTATTTACAAATATTTCTGTAAAGGATACAACAACTAACAAATCAGTATTAGATTACATGATGGATTCAAAGATTTTAACATCTATGCTATCAGCAGTAATTCTTTCAAAGAAGGATATTAGTCAAGATATTCAATTATATATTCCAAATTCAGCATTCCTAGTTGTTGATGGAACAAGAGTAGATATGATTAAAAAATCAGAATTAACTGAATTAGTTGATAAGGTTGGAACTTTACTTGATATAGTGGTTGATTATACTGATTCTACAAGCCCTTATTATCAAAGCCTAGATAAGGTTATTGAAAGAGTAGATATGAGCTTACTTGAAAGCTCAATTATTGAAGGATCATTATCAAATATCATTAAGAAATTTGCAAGTGATTCAGAAGCTATAGTTATTCCTTCTAATTTAAGTGAAACTGAAAACTGGTTAGCATCAGGAACTGGAGAAACAAAAAAGCTATTAACAGCTATTAAGAATTCAGCAATCAGTATTGATTCAATCATTAATTCATCATCAGGCGATCAAACTGATGTATTTACAAATATTTTAAATAACCTAAAGACAAATTATGCAACAAATGGTCATGATTTACTTGAATCAATCTATGAAAGTGAAATCTTAGTTTCAACTATTTCTACATTATTAGATAGCACAATTAAGCCTCAAATAACAGAAGAACAAGCAAATGCTACTAAGACTAAGGTATTTAGTGCACTTAATGAAACATATTATTCATATGCAGAATTTGAAGCAATAATAGACAATGTTATAGATTTAGATATTGATGTTGCAAACTTCGACAATATATCTTCATTATTATCAAAGATAACAGCTCAATCATCTATTTATACTGGTGAAACAAAGCTTGATACAATTTATAGATCAACTATATTTAAATCAATTATCTATGATAAATTAAATGATTTAATTACATCACCTGATTCAGTATTAAAATCAGATGCTCGTGCATTTATGAATGAAACAATTAACACTATCAATTTATCATTTGTTAAGAAGGGTGAGCTTGAAAATATCGTAGATTTCATCAATTCATTAGGAGCAAGCTTCGATATTGAAAGCTTTGATAATGTATCTCAAGTAACATTATCATCAGATTCAATTGATGCATTAACATCATCATATTTATTAAATGCAACAGTATCAGATAAGCTAATAACAATAGCTCAAGGCTCAAATCCAACTATTTTAATTCCAACATCTTCATATGATTCAACATATAGTGTTGTAAAAGCAGAAAAAGTTGGTGAGTTATTATATGCATTAAAGGATGGCTTAGGATTAACATCTTTAGCTAATATTGAATCATTAAATATTGTTATTCCAACAACAGCAGCATCAATTAATGCATTAACTGATAGTGACATTCTAAGAGCAACAATCACATCTAAGTTTGATGTAAATGGTGATACAGCTTATGTTGAAGCAAATGATAATTATGTATTATCAACAACAGATTATTTAAATAATACAATAAAGGTATTAACTCAATCTGAATTAGTTAACTTAATAAATGGATTAAATGTATTTACAGATGGAACTCCACATAATCTTGAGGATTCATATACAATAAATGAAAACAAGCTAACACAATTAACAACACAAGAAATAGAGCTTGTAATTGAATCAAGTATCCTAAGATGTGTAGTAAGTGATATCTTATATCAATATGAAACAGCTTATAATACATCATTCCCTGCAGATCAAGTTCATGCACAAGAAGTAACTGTAAGAGCATTATCAGCAAGTGGTGCTGATGCAACAATGCATGTTTATACAAGTGCTAGTGATTATGAAAAGATTATTGATAAGCTAAGTTATATAATGTAATAAAAAATGCTACCATAACTAATAAGTATGGTAGCTTTTTTACGTCTTGAAAAATTATAAAACAGAAAAGGGATAGCGACAACTATCCCTTTTCACATCTAATTATTTTGTTGCATGTCTTTCGACAACTTCATTTTAGCATAAAAAAAATCCTTTTTAAAGGATAATTTTAATAATTTGGGGCGCATGACAAGATTCGAACTTGCGAATGACGGAGCCACAATCCGCTGTGTTAGGCCTCTTCACCACATGCGCCATTTAATTACGCAAGTA
>JAEEHU010000001.1 GCA_016280975.1 Acholeplasmatales bacterium
AACACACCTATCACAGTTTTAGATAAAACTACTATTGCTGGAGAAGGATGTGCATCCGGATGGGTAAAAGTTGTTTATAAAGGAAAAGAAGGATATGTATGTAGCAAATATGTTTCATACATTGATCCTACTTTTAATCAAATAACTGTTACTGATTGGGTTGCTAGAATTAATGGAAATGATGTTAATGTTAGAACTAGTGCTAATAAAAACTCAGCTAGTAAAGGAACTCTTACACTAGGTGTTAATGTTAATGTTCTTGAAGAAGTAAGTGGTGGAACTAGCGGATGCTCTGGTGGTAAATGGTATAGAATACAATATTATGGAGATCAAACAGGATATATATGTAAGAACTATGTTACTCTTAAACAAAACACAGTTGCTACAGATGAAGCTTATACACAAGTATTAAAAACTGCTGGCTTCCCTGATACATATATTCCATTCTTAACTTATTTGCATAATAAATATCCTAATTGGCAATTCCAAGCTAAAAATACAGGATTTGACTTCTCTTATGCAGTATCTGCAGAAGAAGGAAAAAATTACATGCAAACTAAAAATGATTTTTATAGAATCTCCTCTACTCCAGCTGAAGGTTCTAGTTGGTTCACTGTTAATACTGGTGTTATAGCATTCTATATGGATCCTAGAAACTGGTTAACTGAAGAAAGAATATTCATGTTTGAAAAACTAGATTACAATGAAAGTATGGAAGAATCATATTTAGCATTAGCTAAGGGAATATTTGGTAGTGGCGCTTTAGGTGCTGATACATATACTATTCCAATGGTTACTGCTGGTAGAACTAATCATATTAGTCCAGTAGCTATAGCTAGTAGAATTAGAGTTGAAGTTGGTGCTAATGGAAGTGATTCAACAAATGGATGTGAATTTACATTCAAAGGTCAAAAATACAGTGGATACTACAACTTCTTCAATATAGGAGCTTATGCTGAAACTATTGATGGAGTTACATATAATCCAGTAGTAAGAGGTCTTGCATATGCAGCTAAACTAATTAACAGAAGTGGTGAAGTTTGGAATAACGTTGAAACAGCTATTGTTGAAGGAAGTAGATTCTTAGCAAATGGTTACATCAATAAAGGCCAAGGAACTCAATATTATCAAAAATTTAATGTTTCACCTGATGCTAGTGCTAGTCACTTCACTCATCAATATATGACAAATATTCAAGCACCTGCTACTGAAGGAAATAAATCTTATGATTCATACAGAGGAGCAAATATGTTAGGTGAAGGTTTCATATTTGAAATACCTATTTATAATAATATGCCAGCTTACACTTCTCTACCTAATTCAGGAGATGTTAACAATGAATTATCTAGTTTAGAAGTTGAAGGATATCAATTAACACCAGCATTTGATCCAGATGTATTAACATATGAAGCATTCATTCCTGAATCTGTTACTAAAGTAAATGTTAAAGCTGCTGGAGCTAGTTCATTATCTACAGTAACAGGAACTGGTGAAATTGAATTAACAACTGAAATGACTGATATAACAGTTACAGTTAGATCACAAACTGGTGATGAAAAAAAATATACAATTACAATTACAAGAATAAATGATACTACTGAAGCTAACAACCCTGCTCAAGATGCCGGACTTGCTATAGATGGAAACTTCGTTAGAAATATTCCTATCAATACCTCAGTAGATGCTCTTACAAACAGCTTAATTCAAAAAGGTGCTAAAAGCGTAGTAGTTAAAAATGGAGATACAGTATTAAATGGTAATGAAGCTATTGGTACTGGTGCTACAATTACTATCACTACCCTAATCGAAAGTAAAACTTATACAGTAGTTATTAAAGGTGATACATCTGGTGATGGTCAAGTAACTATCCTAGATTTATTACAAGTACAAAAAGTAATAAAAGGAGATAAACAATTAGCAGAAGCTAATAGATTATCTGCTGATACATCGGGTGATGGTCAAATAACTATTCTAGATTTATTACAAGTATTAAAACATATAAAGGGGGATAAATCCTTATAGGAGTAAATTATGAAAAAAATATTTAAAAATATTAGTTTATTATTTGTTGGTATTTTGTTTACATTTATCGGAATGTATAATGTTTATGCTGCATCAGCATCAATCAAAGTATCATCTTCAACAAGTCAGATAGTTGTTGGTAAAGAATTTAGTGTAACAATTACTATTTCTTCTTCAGCTGGACTTGGTAGTTGGGAATTTACTCCTGATTATGACAAAGGTAAATTTAAACTAGTATCTGGTGAATCACCTGTTATAGATTATGGTGTAAGAGTTAAATCTAAATCATACTCATATAAATTTAAAGCAATTGGTACTGGTAGTGGAAAAATAAGTGTTAAAAGTGCTGGAGCTAGAGACTATGATAATGAAAGCAATTTAAGTGTATCTGTTAGTTCTAAAACAGTTACAGTAATAACTGAAGCTCAAAAGAAAGCATCTTATTCAAAAGATAATAACTTAAAGAGCTTATCCATAGATGGCTTAGAGTTATCCCCTGCTTTTGCAAGTGGTACTACTGAATATACAGCTAACGCTGATGCTAA
>JAEEHU010000059.1 GCA_016280975.1 Acholeplasmatales bacterium
GAATCTTCTCTTAATAGCTTAAATAGCTTTTTTATTTGCTCCGGATGGAATATACCACGCTTATCATTCTTAATTAATTCATACGTTTCATCAAGTGTATATTCCTGATAATTATATAAAACAACTTGATTAATTAAGCTTAGTAATAATCCCTCATTATGAACTAAATTATCATCTATTCCCTCTAAATATTTACTCTTATAGAATAATAGTGGTCTAGCATCTTGTCCAAATGGAGAACAATTCTTTAAGAATGCATAGCTTGATGCTGCTGCGAGTGCATTATTATTTCTTGGAATTTTTCCATCCATATAAAATACACCAATATTTTTTAGCATACATAATAAAACAAGCTTTGTGCCTTCATCTTTTCCTATGAAATTGTATCTTTCGATATATTTTTTTAGGATATATGCAGATCTAATTGAGGCATCCATATATTTAGGATTTATCTCATTTAAAACCTTACGTAAAAACTTTAGAACTGTACTATCGTTAAAATAATATATGATGTTTGAATTCTTTTGTTGTCCTTCCATAAAATACCACCATAAAAATAAACTATTTTTATTATAAAATAAAAAATCGATTTAATCAATTTTAGAATGCTAAAACATTGGGGCAAAAATATTAGCGATAAATGCTATAATTTTTTGAATAAATGGACGCTTACGCCACTTATCATATTCTATTTTTTCTGATTCATTTATTGCATCATTAAAATCTATAGTCATCTTATTTATTTCTTTACTATTTGCGACTAAAGCGCCACATTCATAGTGTAAAAATAAGCTTCTATAATCAACATTAATTGTGCCAATAAATACATACTTATTATCAATAATTATAGCCTTAGAGTGATTAAAGCCTGGAGTATATTCATATACTCCTCCACCTGCCTTTAAGAGCTCTCTATAGTTTGCTCTTCCCATATAAAATGGGATTTTTTTATCTGGAATTTTTGGCATTAAAATCTTAACATCAATACCACTTCTTATCTTTATTGCAAGAAGATCAATTATGGCACTATCAATAATAAAATAAGGAGTTGAAATATAAATTGATGATGTAGCCTGAGATATCATTGAAATGAATAAATCATAGGCTGTATGAGATGTGTAAAGTGGACCATCTCCAAATGGTACTACAAACTCATTTTCGTTATATTTTTTATACTCATTTTCTCTTTTTATAAATTTAAGCACCTTTTTAGTAGATGAATACCACATTTCACTAAAGAATAATGTGAAGCTAAAAATACATCTTCCATAATACTTCATACAAGAATCGCGCCAAAAGCCGAATCTTTCCTTTTTATGAATATATTCATCAGCTAAATTATCTCCACCACAATAACATACATTTCCATCAATTATAGTTATTTTTCTATGGTCTCTATAATTAGCTGTTAGGTTTATGTTTAAACCTAAAGGTTCAAAGCTTGCTATCTCACAGTTAGGAATTGTTGATATTTTCTTTACTAAAGGCTTAGTAAGGCTTCCTCTAGATCCTATATCATCATAAAGGATTCTAATTTGAACTCCTTCTAATCCCTTCTTATATAATTCTTCATATAATTTATCCCATAAAAAGCCTTTAGAAATAATGAATGTTTCAATAAAAATATATTCCTTTGCATTCCTTATTTCTTTTAGCATGTCTTCGAATTTTAAGGATATATCACTAAAATATTCAACCTTTGAATCAGAATAACATGGAGCGTATGTATCAATAGCTAAAATACGTGCCATACGATATGATTCCTCATCAATTTCCTTTAATTCCTCAATATTTGATTCTACTTCTGTTAATTCAACATTCTTATGAATTTTAGTTCTTTTTCTTTTAGATAATCTTCTTGATGTTGAATTAACTGAATATAAAATACAGAAAAAAATTGGGAATATTAATATCAAAATTGCCCAAGTTAATTTATAGCTTGTGTTAATTGGCTTTCTAATTATATACAAGACATATAAAGCACCGATAACCTCAAATACTAAATATACCTGTTGAAATCTTTTTGATATTTCTTGGTAATAAAAAAAGAGGAAAACTATAACTGAAACCTGAACACCAAATATAATAATTGCAAATAAAACCATTACAAGGCGTTTCCATGCCGGTAAGGTTATTCTTTCATTCTCAGTCAAAATTTCACCTTCTTTTATAAATCAAATAAAGATAATTTTTTATAGCCGATAGTAAAATCATCCTCATTAAATTGAATCCATGTTTCATTTTCATTAATTGGATTTACAATTGGTGGGATAGATAGCTTTTCTATATTGCTTATGCTATAAAAATAGGCTTTTTCTCTTAATTTTGTAAATTCTAAATCATCTATAGTCGCTTTAGCATCTAAATATGTGTAATATTTTGATACATGCCAAAGGATATATTCTTCATATGTAGTTTCTATTACATCATCTAAATTACAGTATGCATATAAGATGTTAGTATCAGTATCAATTAGACCTATTTTTCCTCTAATAGATGTAGATTTTAATCTAGCATCTGTATTTTTAATACCATCTATTAAATCTAATATGTACTCATTTTTCATCTTTAATCCATACATAATAAAACCTCAAAAATTAGACAAATAATATGATAATTAATGCAATTAAAACCATTAATGCTGTAAATAAAATAGTTGCAAGTGCTCTAAGTAAAAAGCCCTTATATTTTTTGTTTATAATCACAAATATTTCACTCTTATTATATGATTTATAATCAATTCCATTTGATATCATCATATTAATTTTTGCTGGAATATGATGATAATTATCTGGATAAATATTTACTAAAATATAGGCAACTATTGAAACGCTTAATAAAACATAAGTAAGTGCCATTTTAAGTCCATTAAAGTCCTTAGTTATAAAGAAATATAAGCTAAATCCAACAATACCACATGCCAAAAATAGCATATTAATTACATATAAAAGATTGAAATATTTTCTATTTTTACTATCTAAGAAATTAATATTTCCTTTTACTTCATTTAGGAAATCATCCTTTTCCTTCTTTATATCTTCCTTTAGGAAGCTATCTTCTATTTCAACATCATCCTTTGAGCCATTTACTGCGTTCATAAAGTATACTTTATCATCCTTAGATTTAAGCATATAAAATGGAACTAAGAATAATTCTCTTGTTTCGTTAGGGTGACGCTCTGTTACCTTAACATCAAGTAAATCTAATTTAGCTGCCTCTTTATTTTGTAAATCAGATAATTTAGCTAAGGCATTCTCATATGACTTTTTAAAGTCACAATCATTTAAAATTAAAGCATTTTTTAAATAGAAATCATTTAAATCATACTTCTCTTGTGAAATGATATTCTCACCAACATTATACTTATCGTCATAGCCTTCTGCGCGTGCTTCAAACTTTTTTCTTGTTGATCTTAATGTAAATTCTTGTTTCTTATCCTTAATTGTCTTTTCCTGATATGTATAATCAAATGTCTTTGATTTTAGGATTGAATTATATACTGGAATAAATACTATTTTTACATCAGTTTCTTTGATTTTTAAAAGTTTATTATAGCTTTTTTCATCATAATATTTCTTAAATTTTTTTAGATCCTTTAGGTAAGCCTCATAAAAGCTTTCTGTATTATATACAGTTAAAAAATATTTAAATGAAATATCTTCTTTTTTATTATATTTTTTATTGAACTCTTCAAATGTTATAAAGCTCTTGTCTTGTAGATTTTCAAACATAGATTTCACATCCTAGATATCATTTAGGATAATTATATCATAAGTTACATTTTAATGTCATTTTTATTTTAATCATTTGAAATTATATTTCTAATATAATAAAATATTAGAAACGGGGTTGAAAATTATGTTAATAGAAATTAAAAATGCAAAAAAACAATATGGTAGTGGAGAATCACTAGTAAACGCACTAGATGATGTAAATTTATCCTTAGAGGAAGGTAAGGTTTATGTTATTTTAGGCCCATCAGGTTCTGGTAAATCTACTCTTTTAAATATGGTAGGAGGATTAGATGTTTTAACTAGTGGAACAATTGTAGTTGATGGTGTTGATATATCAAAGGCTAATAAGAAAGAAATGACTGAATATAGAAGATCAAAAATTGGATTTGTATTCCAATTCTATAACTTAGTTCCTGACTTAACTGCCTTAGAAAATATTGAGGTTGTATCAGATATTTCAAATAAGGAAACTAACCTTAATATTGATGAAATAATGAAGGCCTTAGAAATTGATCAACTTAAGGATAGATTCCCAAGAGAATTATCTGGTGGTCAGCAACAAAGAATCGCTATCGCACGTGCTTTAGTTAAAAATCCAAAGATTCTTCTTTGCGATGAGCTAACTGGTGCCCTTGATACTAAATCATCAAGAAGTGTTTTAGAGGTTATTGAAAAAATTAATAAGGAATATCATACAACTATTATAATAATCACACACAATGAGGTAATCCAAGGAATCGCAGATACAATAATTAGATTTAAGGATGGTAACGTTCATTCAATTGTGGAAAACGAAAATAAGATTAAGGCAATTGATCTAGAGCTATAAGGTGATTTATATGAAGCTAAACATGAAATTAAACAGTAGATATAAAAGAAACATAAAATCTAATGCTATTTTCTATGTGGCCGCATCCTTACTTACTATGCTATCTGTAATGGCATTCTCTCTTCTTTTTACCTGTGGTTTAGGTATTCAAAACTTTGTCGAAGAGAAATTTAAAACCAATGTAGTTGAGGATGCAAGCTTTCAATCAGTTATTGAAATTAAAGATGATGAGATTGCAATATTAGAAAATGAGTTCAATATTTTAATTGAGGAACAAAAATATCTAAATGTCCTTGATGTAAAATCAATAGATAAAGATGGTTCTGATAAAACTACACCAAATACTCACGCAAGAGTATTTAGAGAAAACAAAAAAATAAATAAATATGAAATAACTGAAACTATTGAAGGTAAAACCATCAATACTATTAATGATCTTGCAAACAATGAAATAGTAATTAATGAAAAATATGCAGGAAGACATAATATTTCACTTAAAAGTGATAAAAATAGAATAGTTTTAGCAGGAAAAGAATTTAAGGTTGTAGGTTACTTTATAAGACCAGATTATTTATATGGTCTTGAAGAGGCAACAGATTCCTATGCTAATTACGATTCATTCTTACTAGCTTATTTAAATAACACATCCTTTGATGAATTATATAATGGTAAAAGTGGTAGTATCTCTGCTGCTCGATCATATGCACTAAAATATAATCAAAATGGTGAAACTGATGTATCAGCATTAAGAGACAGATTATTTAATGATCATATTACATATACATATGATGTAGCTACTTCTTCATCAAGAATAAAGATATTCTATGTAAGACCAAAGATGTATATATCATTCTCATTCCTATTCCTAGCAATTATGCCTATCGCAGTTGTATTATTAATCGCAATCATTCTTAATATTAAGGTTAAAAATGATCAAAAGATTATTGGTACAATTGAGGCACTTGGCTATAGAGAAAGTGAGATATGCTTCCACTACTCGATTATGTCAATGATACCGGGCTTAGTTGGTGGAATCCTAATGACAATAATAATTTATATTTCTGTTGGATTCTTCGGTAAACTCGCGACCGGAGACTTTGAGGTAATGCATATATCATTTGTTTATCCATGGTATACTGCAATATTAGGAATTATTCTTCCTACTGCTATATATGTACTTGCATCTATATTCACAGTTAAGAAGCTAATTAATAAGCCTATTACTACTCTTCTTAGAGGTGCAGGTAAAGCATCTAAGTCATCTAAGCTATTAACTAATAAGAGAATTAAGATTCAATATAAGTTCCCACTTAGATCTCTATTAATTAATAAGGGTAGATCATTTGTAGTATTCCTAGGTATCGCTGCTTCTACTTTGATTATCACATTATCGCTAATGATGTTTGATACTATTGATGCAATCGTATCTCAGGCAATGAAAAAGGCTGGAGATTTCGAATATGAATACACACTTAAATTACCAGAATTCATAGACGAAGAGGTTCCTAGTGAGGATTGCAATTATATGATTGCAACAATATACGAGGCTAATAATAGAAAGATACCTCTAATGGGTGCTGATATTAATAACTGTAATTTATGGTATACAACTCTTACTAATGGTAAAAAAATAGAAACATTAGATGATAATTCATTCTATATGTCAAAATTATGTGCAGAGCTAATGCATGTAAAAGAGGGCGATGATATAACAATTTACTCTAACTTCAATGAGGAAGATCTAACATTTAAGCTTACGGGTATTATAGATAACGGATTAATATCATATATTCTAACAAGCAAAAAGAATGTTGTTAAATCATATGCTCAAACTATTCAGTCCTATATTTTCCAACCAGGAATTGAAGAGGAAATGCCTGCTGAGCTTAAAACAGAAATAACAAAGGCTTTAAATAATGAAGAGATAGAGGATATTGGTATATATAATATAGTTTTATCAAAAACAGCTCTGAATGATTTTTATGATTCATCAGATTTAATGAATATTTTCCAAAAGTCATCTATTGAAAAGCAAAAGGATGCGAAGCTTCAGGAAAGAACTCCTATTATCTATACAGTTTTAATAATAGGTATTCTAATCTGTGTTATCGCAGTATTCACTGTTGTAAATGTAATAATTGAGGATAACCAAGGAAATATCTCAATGCTACAGGTACTTGGTTATAAAAAGAGTGAAATAAATAGAATGATTATTGATGGAAATCACATACTTGTTCCACTTGGATTATTATTCGGTATGCCACTTGCATATCTAATACTAAGTATATATTTCCAATTAACAATACCGAATAATAATATGATAATGCCTGTTACACTAAGTGTTAAAACAATATTTATTGTAATTGGAACTATAGTTGCAACTTACGCATTAACATTATTAGTATTAAAGAAAAAGGCATCACGAGTAAGTATGACGGATTCATTAAAGGATAATAGGTAGGAGAAAGAAATGAAAATTAAAAGATTATTAACAGTGTTAGGATTATCATCAGTTTTCGCACTTGCAAGCTGTGGTGATTCAAATCGAGAAGGTTCATGTGACGGAACCATTGCATTAGAGAATAAAGAGTTATACTCTGCTGGCGGTGTATTAGATACCACTAAGCTTACAAGCTTCGAGTCATATGAAAACACAGCTGCTCATAA
>JAEEHU010000060.1 GCA_016280975.1 Acholeplasmatales bacterium
AGAATATAAAATCGGATTTGATTTAGTTATTCCTGATGATACAATCGCATTCTGTGATAACCTAGTTATGACAAAGGAAGCTAAGCATAAGGATTTAGCTTACAAGTTCATTGATTTTATGAATTCAAATGATGTATTAATTGATGAAGAGGATTCTGAAACTAAAGTAACTCCACAATTTTCAAATACATATTATGTTGACTATGATGCGCCAACTAATGCTGTATATGATGATTTAGTTGCTTTAAAGGATACTGATTTAGATGAAGTACTTGCTCAAATCGAAGCAGGAGAAGATATCGTACTTGAGGATGTTATTTATGATATTGCAATTGGTTATGCATTTGATAAATATTATCCAAAGGATACAACTAAGGGTAAGATTCTAGCAAACTTCGATAGAAAGTATATTAATACAATTAATAAGACTTTAAATAACGCTAAGGTATAATATGATTGGTCAATACTAAAAAATTAGTATTGGCCTTTTTTATTCGTTTAAATTTATGAAAAATAATGATATAATTTAAAAGAGTGTGGTGATATGAGTGATTAATTTTCATAAATATGGTTTTTTAGATTCTAAAAGATTAAAAACTATCCTAAAAGATAGCACAGAATTCTTAACTGAATATGACCCAAATTGGTACTTTATTTGGAGTGATTTATATAAACCAGAAATTGCTTATACACCAGAATTCACATACATTAAATATTATTTAGAAGATATAGGCTATGTATATTTACCACCTATTGGAAATGGTTCATTAAAATTATCACTTCTTGATATGGAAGAGGATGCAAAGGATCATGGATTTGATTTCAATATAGGTGCAATAACAGAGGAATTAAGACCAAAGCTTTCAATGCTTGGCTATAAATCAGAAAAGAAGGATAATCTAGCAACCTATATCTATATAGCTGATAATTATTTAAATAATGGAAAGTATTATAAGAAAAATACTAAAATTATTAAATCATTTGCGAAGGCTCATAAGGATTATTATTGTAAAACTATCAAAAAGGAAGATTTTACAAAGGTATTTGAGTTTATAACAAACTATAAAACAAATAATACTAATGTTAATGGTCCATTTTTCTTTAGAAAGCTTAATATGATTAAAAAGTGTATTGAGCATTTATATGAGCTTGATTTATTTGGAATGTTACTAATGGAAAATGATGAAATATATGGTATGATTTTATCTTCTACAAATAATAATTGTACTCATGTATACGCAACATTATCCTTAGATATTGAAGGTGCATTTGAGACTTTATTTACAAGTTTTGCTAAGTATGTATCTGCATCAAAATCAAGATATATTTCACTTGATTCTGATTTAGATTTAGATTCAAAGAAAATAAGAGAAGATCTAATGCCTATTAGAATTGAAGATTATTATTCCACTTTTTAAAATTGAGGTAAGGTAATGAAAAAGAAGAACCCCAGAAAGGAAAGCAAAAGTAAATATTTATGGTATGTAATTGCGATATCATCTTTAGTATTATTCGCAGTAATCATGCTATCGGCAGTTTTAAATATTGGTTCTAAAATTAGATCACTTAATGAATCATTTGGCCTATATTTAGAAATTGGCTTTTACGCATTAATGGTATTAGTATTAGTATTTGGTATAATTAGACCAATTATTATAATTGTTAAGAGCCCAAGCCTTGCGATTATTACAACAGTTGATGATAGATCAAGAAAGACAATTTCTACCTATAAGAAGGTTGCAAAGGTAATAGTTAAGAATAATGAGCTTCCTGAAGATCAAAAGGTATTACTTACAAGCTATCATAATCCTGATGAATTATTATTTAATATTTCATATGTTTTCCAAAATACGGTAAGAAAGCAATTAAATGGAATAATTATTAGAAATGCAAAAATCGTAATGATTTCAACTGCAATATGTCAAAATGGTAAATTTGATATGATGACTACATTTGCAGTTAATGTAAAAATGATTAAAGAACTAGTATTAAAATGTGGATTTAGACCATCTATGAAGAATTTAAGTAAATTAACTGTTAATGTATTCGCAACAGCATTAATAGCTGATGGCTTAGAGAATTTAACTTTACAGGATGTAATGCCTAAAACTGCACTTGATACTATTAGTGAAATACCAATGCTAGGTAAATTAATTGAATCATTCCTAGATGGTTGTGCAAATGCAATATTAACTTTAAGAATTGGTTGTGTTGCAAGAAGATATTTATATTCTGATGGTGCAATAGTTACTAAAGAGGATATAAGAAGAAATGCTTATAAGGAAACAGTAAAGCTAATTCCTACAGTTATTTGGGAAACAGCAAGCTTTTTCCCAAAGAGAATTGTAAAATTCTTTACTAGAAAAAAAGATGATGAAGAGATGAATTTGGAGGTAGTGGCAAATGGAAATGAATAAGCCAGAAAGTATTTGGGCAGATGGTGTACCAGAGAAAATTGATGAGAAGGATAGAATATCAAATAGTGAGCTTGCAGATATGGCAATAACTTATATTATGAAGAATATAATTATTCCAAAGGGCTTTAAGATTGAGCAAGGTTTCCCAAGAAAGGAAGTACCTAATATTATCTGCAAAAGAGATGGTATAGTATATGCAATAATGGTTGTACCAAGCTTATTCCCAGATTATATTACTATTAATGATGAATTTAGATTAAAGCTTGTTTCAGCATGCCTTGAGCACAATACAGTTCCTCTTTACGCACCTGTTGGCTATAAATCAATAGATGAAGAAAGAGCTAAGGCAAAGCTTGCATTAAAGGGTGATGTTTTCTTAACTTCATTCCCAGGATTTGTAAAGTTAACAAATAACGAAAAACAAGATTTTTCATTTACAGATGATAATCTATTTAGACCATAATATTATAGATAATTTTTAGTTTATATTTTTTTAAAATATATGATAGCTTAATCTTGAATATTAGCCCTATTCGTGCTAATATATTCTAGAAAGCTTTAAGATAGTCCAGAGAGGCTAACAAGACTAATTTTTATGTATAATTTTTATGATTATTATGTATTTACTAGTTTTCTAGTCTTTTTGGCTGGAAAACTATTTTTTTTGGAGGAAAATATGAGAGGCCTATTAACATTAAAAGATTTATCAACTGAGAAAATACTTGAATTAATTAAGTATGCAGAAAAAATAAAGAAAGGTTTTAGAATTCAATATCCTGATAAGAAAATCGCAACATTATTCTTTGAAAATTCAACTAGAACACAATATTCATTCCAATGTGCTCTAATGAACTTAGGAATTAAGGTTGTAGACTTTGATACACAATTATCATCAATTGCTAAGGGTGAATCACTTTATGATACAGTAAGAACATTTGAAGCACTAGGTGTTGATGGTGTTGTAATAAGACATTCAAAGGATGAATACTTTAAGGAGCTTGAAACAATTAAGATTCCTATCTTTAATGGTGGTGATGGTAAGGCAAACCACCCAACACAAAGCTTACTTGACCTAATGACTATTCATGAGGAGTTCGGTAAGTTTGAAGGATTAAAGTGCTGTATAGTAGGCGATATCTCTCATTCAAGAGTTGCACATACAAATATTGAGATTATGAAGCGTTTAGGAATGGAAGTATATATTTCTGGACCTGAAATCTTCAATGATCATTGTGCACCATATTTACCAATTGATGAAGCAATTGAAACAATGGATATCATTATGCTATTAAGAATCCAATTTGAGCGTCATCAAGAAAAGATGAATATGACAAAAGAAGAATATCATGAGAAGTATGGTATGACTTATGAAAGAATGATGAAAATGAAAGAAAAAGCAATCATTATGCACCCAGCTCCAATTAACCGTGGTGTTGAAATTGCAGATAGCGTTGCTGAATGTGAAAAGAGTAGAATTTATAAACAAATGACTAATGGAGTTTATGTAAGAATGGCTGTTATTAGTGATAGCTTGGATGGTAATCTATGATTTTATTAAAGAATGGATCAATAGTTAAGGATAATAAGTTAATAAAAAAGGATATTTTAATAGATAAAGATAAAATCGTTAAGATTGATATTAATATAGATGGCAATTATGAAACATATGATTGTACTGATATGCTTATTACACCTGGCCTAGTAGATGTTCATGTTCATTTTAGAGAGCCAGGCTATGAATATAAGGAAACTATTAAATCAGGTACAATAGCCGCTTCTAAAGGTGGAATTACTACATGTATGCCAATGCCTAATTTAAATCCAGTTCCTGATAATAGAGAAAATCTATTAAAGGAAATTGAGATTATAAATAAGGACGCAGTAATAAATTGCTTCCCATATGGTTCAATTACTAAAGGTGAGCTTGCAAAGGAAGCTTCTGATTTAGATTCATTTCATGATTTAGTTAAAGCTATATCAGATGATGGTATGGGAAATCATAATGTTGAAATATTAGCTTCCCAAATGATTAAGGCTAAAGAGTATGATATTGTAGTTGCTTCTCATAGTGAGGATTTAAAATACTTAAAGACTAAAGAGCCTGAAGGTGAAATCCTAGCAGTTAAAAGAGAAGTTGAGCTTGCTAAAAAGATTGGCTGTAAATATCATTTCTGTCATCTATCAACTAAGGAATCTTTAGATATAGTAAGACAAGCTAAAAAGGAAGGCTATAAAAACATTACTTGTGAAATAGCTCCACATCATTTAGTTTTAAATAAGAATTTAGTAAATCTAAATCCAAATTATAAAATGAATCCACCACTAAGAAGTGATGGTGATAGACTTGCATGTATTGAAGCATTAATTGATGGAACTTGTGATATTATCGCAACAGACCATGCACCTCATAGTGAAGCTGAAAAGGCATTAGAATTCTTGAAAGCTCCAAATGGTATATTAGGAGTTGAAACAATGTTCCCAATTATTTATACAGAGTTTGTTAAAACTGGAATAATTGGCTATGATAGAATGCTTGATTTAATGGTTTATAATCCAATCAAGGTATTCAATCTTCCAGAAAGAAGATTAGAAGAAGGCTATACTGCAGATATTTCTGTATTTAAGATAAATGAATCACATACATATTCATATGGTGAAATATTATCATTAAGTAAGAATAGTCCATTTATCGGAAGAACATTAAATGGATTTACATATTTAACTATAAAATCTGGCAAGGTTATTTACAAAGGAGGAACTTATGAAAAATAATAAGAAGCTTGTATTAGAAACAGGAGAAGTTTTTGAGGGTGTTAGCTTTGGTGCTGATACTGAAAGGGTTGCAGAGCTTGTTTATAACACATCAGTTGTTGGTTACCAAGAAGCATTTTCAGACCCTTCAAATCTAGAATACATTATGGTTATGGGTTATCCCGTTATAGGTAGCTATGGTATGACAGATGAGGATTATGAATCAAATGAGCTTACTATTTCAGGTTTAGTTGTAAGAGAATACAGTAAGTATCCATCTAACTTTAGATATACACATGAGTTATATGAAAAGATGGATGAAAATGGTGTTCCTGGTATTTCTGGTGTTGATACTAGAGAAATAGTAAGAATCATCAAGGAAAAAGGTTCAATGAAGGCAATGATTGCAAACATTGATACTAAAACTGAAGACTGCTTAAAGAAAATTAAGGAATATAGCATTCCAAATGATGTAGTTGCTAGAATTTCAACTAAGAAGGTTTGGTATTCTCGTACATTAAATTATAAGTATACAATAGCTGTAATTGACTTAGGCTTAAAAAGAAGCCTAATCAAGATGCTAAAGGATTTATCTTGTAATGTAGTAGTATTACCTTATAATGCATCAATGGAAACAATTTTAAAATATAAACCAAATGGAATATTTATCTCTGATGGTCCATCTAATCCATATGATATTACAAACCTAAGAGATACAATTAATGAGCTTAAGGGTAAGATGCCTATTTTAGGTGTAGGTTTAGGTCAAGAAATCATTGAGCTAGCTTATGGTGCTAAATTATATAAGCAAAAGGTAGGTCACAATGGTTGTAATATTCCTGTAAGAAACTTAAAGAATAATAAGATTGAGATTACAAGTCAAAATGATCAATATGCAGTTGATATTGAATCATTAAAGAAGACTGATTTAAAGCCAACTCATCAAAATGTTATCGATGGAATCATAACAGGTGTTGAGGATGAAAAGAATAAGGTTATAGCAGTTCAATTTAACCCAGCTCCAACTGGTGATGATGATTATGTATTCTTAAGATTTATTAAGCTATTAGGAGGTAAGAAAAATGCCTAGACGTACTGATATAAAAAAGATAATGGTTATTGGTTCTGGTCCAATTGTAATTGGTCAAGCTGCAGAATTTGACTATGCAGGTACTCAAGCTTGTCTTTCTTTAAAGGAAGAAGGATATGAGGTAATTTTAGTTAACTCAAATCCAGCAACAATTATGACAGACCCAAATATCGCAGATAAGATTTATATGGAACCACTTGATCTTGAGCATGTTGCTAAAATTATAAGATATGAGCGTCCAGATGGATTAATTGCATCTATGGGTGGTCAAACAGGTCTTAACTTAGGTATGCAACTAGCTAAAAAGGGTATTTTAGATGAGTGTGGTGTTGAATTACTTGGTATTAAGGCTGATACAATCGATAAGGCTGAGGATAGAGAATTATTCAAAGAGCTATGTATTAGTGTAGGAGAACCAGTTATTGAATCTGAAATAGCTAATAATTTAGATGAAATAGTTAAGGCTGCACATGATATAGGATTCCCAGTTATCCTAAGACCAGCATTTACTTTAGGTGGTACTGGTGGTGGATTTGCTGAAAATGATGAGGAATTATTACCTCTTGCAAAGAATGCATTAAAGCTATCTCCTGTTTCACAAGTTCTTGTTGAAAAATCAATTAAGGGCTATAAGGAAATTGAATTCGAAATGATGAGAGATAAGAACGATACTGTAATTGCAGTATGTTCTATGGAAAATATTGACCCAGTTGGTGTACATACTGGTGACTCAATAGTTTTAGCTCCAGTTCAAACATTAACATTAAAGGAATTCTCAATGCTTAAAGAATCAGCTGTAAAGCTAATGAGAGCATTAGACCTAGAGGGTGGATGTAATATCCAATTCGCTTTAGACCCGTATTCATTTAAGTATTACTTAATTGAAGTAAACCCAAGAGTATCTCGTTCAAGTGCTCTAGCATCTAAAGCATCAGGCTTCCCTATTGCAAGAGTTTCATCAAAAATCGCAGTAGGCTTAACACTTGATGAAATAAAGATTGCAGCAACAGTAGCTTCATTTGAACCAACAATTGACTATGTTGTATGTAAGTTCCCACGTTTCCCATTTGATAAGTTCCAAGATGCTAACCGTAAGCTTTCAACTCAAATGAAGGCAACAGGTGAGGTAATGAGTATTGGTAGAACTATTGAAGAATCATTATTAAAGTCTGTTAGATCTTTAGAAAATAAGGTTGATCATTTAGAATTAGCTAAGCTTAAGGATAAGTCACTTGCTGAAATCATTGACTTCATTAAGAAGGAAGATGATGAAAGAATCTATGGCATTTGTGAGGCCTTAAGATTAGGTGCTGATATCGATGATTTATACGATATTACAAAGATTGATAGATTATTCTTACATAATTTAAATAATATCGTTGAGATGGAGAAGGTTATTAAGGCTAATCCTCTTGATGTTGAAGTATTATATGATGCAAAGAAGATGGGCTTCTCTGATTCATATATTGCTAGATGCTGGAATAAGACATATATTGATATCTATAATTTAAGAAAGAAAAATAATATTTATCCAGTATATAAGAAGGTTGATACATGTGGTGGAGAATATTCAAGTGATGTTCCATACCTATACTCAACATATGATCATGAAAATGAATCAATTAGATCAGATAGAAAGAAGATAGTTGTATTAGGCTCAG
>JAEEHU010000061.1 GCA_016280975.1 Acholeplasmatales bacterium
AATATCAGAAGATGACGATGAAGAAGAGTCTGATTATGATATTGAAGTTGAAGAAACTGATATTAACGATTTATAATTAAATTAAGCATTATAGGTTAATCCTATAGTGCTTTTTTTATTTATAGGGGTGAAGTTAATGTTATATAGAAGTTTTCATTTTGATAATAGTAGTAGCACATATGATTATGTATTAGAGTTTTTAGATATAACTGACGCTGTTAATCAGACGAATTTATGCGATTTATTTAAGCTAATAACAACAAAATATTATCATACTAATTTAAGTATTTCATTAAGCTTAAATATGTCAGAGAGTACAGTAAAAAGATATATCAAAAAGATAGAACTTATTGTTAATTCTATCAATGAAAGAATAAGTCAAAAGAATAAATTTAATATGTAGCTATAATATCTAATTTTTGTTTGTTTTTTTTATAGCTATCTTGTATAATATTTATGTTGTAAATTATTTGAATTGGAGATGGTACTTTGAGTACATTAGTAGTAGTTGGAAGCCAATGGGGCGACGAAGGAAAGGGAAAAGTTACAGACTATCTTGCTCAAGAAGCAGATGTAGTTGTAAGAAGTCAAGGTGGTAACAATGCTGGTCATACTATCACATTTGGCGGCGAAAAATTCGCTTTAAGAAGCATTCCATCTGGAATCTTCAATCCAAAAATTAAAAACGTAATGGCAAATGGAATGGTTATTAATCCTAAGCAAATGCTTGAAGAATTAAGAGGCTTAGAGGCAAGAGGAATAAAGGATTATCAATTATTCGTTTCAAATAGAGCACATATAGTACTTCCATATCATGAAATGCTCGATGGTGCATATGAAGCATTCAAGGGTGATAAGAAAATTGGTACTACTAAGCGTGGTATAGGTCCTGCATATGAGGATAAGGCATCAAGAATCGGTATTAGAATTGCTGATTTAGTTGATCCTGAATTATTTAAAGCAACATTATCTCAAACATTAACAATCAAGAATATGGAGCTTAAGATGCTAGGTCTTCCTGAGCTTGATTTTGACACTGTTTATAATGAATATGTTGAATATGGAAAACAAATTAAGAAGTTTGTTACTGATACATCTTTATTATTAGAAGAAGAAATCGAAAAGGGATCTAAGATTTTATTTGAAGGTGCACAAGGTGTAATGCTTTGTATCGATCATGGTACATATCCATATGTTACATCATCATCACCTACAGGAGCTTCAGTACCTCTAAATGCTGGTATCGCTCCAAGATATATCAATAATGTTTTAGGTATTTGTAAGGCATATACTACAAGAGTTGGTGAAGGTCCATTCCCAACTGAGCTTGATGGTGATTTAGCTCACTATATTAGAGAGCGTGGTCATGAATATGGTACAGTTACTAAGCGTCCAAGAAGAGTTGGATATTTAGACTGTGTTGCCTTAAATTATGCAAGAAGAGTATCTGGTATTAATTATTTAGCATTAATGCTATTTGATGTATTATCAGGTCTTGATGAGATAAAGATTTGTTATGCATATGAGCTAGATGGAAAGAAGATTAATACAGTTCCAGCAACTCTATCTGAGCTTGAAAGAGTTAAGCCTTTATATGTAACTATGAAGGGCTGGAAGGAAGACATCACAAATGTTAAGTCATTTGATGAGTTACCTTTAAATGCTCAATTATATTTAAGAAAGATTGAAGAATTAACTAAGACAGAAATAGTTTTATTCTCTGTTGGTCCAGATAGACTTCAAACAATTAAGCTTAAGGATATATTTTAGTGGAAAGCATATTAATATCTAGCTGTTTACTTGGTAATAATACTAAATATAATGGAAAGAATAACTATAATCCTAAAGTTTTAAAGCTAAAGGAAAAATATAATTTAATACCTATATGTCCTGAAGTGTTAGGAGGACTCTTAATTCCAAGAGAGCCTAGTGAAATAATTGGCTATAAGGTCATTAATAAAATAGGTTTAGATGTTACTAAAAACTTTAATGAGGGTGCGAGATTATCATTAATAGAGGCTGAAAAGCATAATATAAAATATGCCATATTAAAGGATGGAAGCCCATCATGTGGAGTAAATTATATTTATGATGGAACATTTAGTGGAACTAAAATTAATGGTATGGGTATTACAGCGAAATTGTTATCTTTAAATAACATTACATTATTATCAGAAAAAGATATTGAAAAATTATTATAGTACTAAGCACGGTAAGTCTATCGTGCTTTTTGTTACATAAAAGGTCATTTATTATTTGAGATTATAACTATTAATTGTTATAATCTAGATACTAGAGGTTTAATATGAGTAGAATTTTTTTAGTTGGCGATTCAACAGTGGCGAAATTTAATGATGTTAGCTTTTTCTATCCAAGATATGGATATGGAGAGCTTTTGTCTCAATACTTTGATGTTGAGATTTTTAACTACGCCTTATCAGGAAGAAGCTCTAAGAGTTATTTACTTGAAGAAAACTATAGTATAGTATTTGATAATCTAAAAGAAGGTGACTTTTTATTCATTGGCTTTGGTCATAATGATGAAAAGGATGACGATAAGATTAGATTTACAAGAGGAGATTTAGGTGTTGAGGATAAAGGATCATTTAAAAATATCCTTTATTACGAATATGCACTTAAGGCAATAAAAAAAGGAGTGACTCCAGTTTTATTAACTCCTGTTGTAAGACTTGATAAGTCTAACGAATATTTAGGTAATTTCATTCATATAACACCATTTGGTGATTATAGGAAGGCTATTTTAGATTTAGGAAAAGAAAAGAATATTTTCACAATAGATTTAACAACTAAAACACGTGATTTATTAATGAGCTTAGGCTATAAGAACTCACTTAAGGAACATGCCTTAACTCAAGGAATGATGAAAGATGGAATATTAACATATAATCCTAATAGTGTTGATAATTCTCATATGTCATATTTAGGTGCATATCACGTTGCTTATTTTATCGCAAATGCTATAAATGAATCTAATTTAGAATTAAAGAAATATATTAAAACATTAGAATATCCTAGTGATGATGCATTAAAGATTAACCCATCATATCAATATAAGGAATATATAACACCTGATTTTAGTAATTATAAGGATAGTGAATTCTTTAATTCTCATGATGAATTTTATGGTACAGCATTTGGTATGCTTGATGTAGTACCTGATAAGGATTCAGGCTATGTTGCAAAATATGAGAATAATAAGTATATTGTTGGTTGCTATAAGGCTAATGGTAAGCTTAATTCTACATCAGATGGCCTATGCCATATGATAAAGAAAGTAGATAAGACTAAGAATTTTATTTTTAGTGCTCATGTTGTTATAAAAGAGACTTTATCACTTAAGCAATCAGCTATTGGCTTAATGCTAAGAGGAGATGCTTACTTACCTCAAGAGACTAAGAGTGAAGGAAGAATAAATAATTATATAGCATCAGCGTTACTTACAACTGACGCGTTAACTTACGCAATAGTATCAAGAATAATGACAACTGAAATAGTAAAGGAGCCTAATGTTATTGATGGCTTTTATAAGAAGGGCGATATTCTTGATTTAAAAATCGAAAGATTAGGTCAGGTTGTGTTTGTCGATGTTACTTATAATGGAATTACATTTAAAAAGACATTTACTGATTTTGATTATGCATCAATTGATAAGGACTATATCTATGTTTCTATGTTCGCAACTAAAGGAACAGTAGGAGAATTTAGTGATGTAAATTTCAAAATAACAGGAGATGCTAAGGAGGCATAATATGAAAACTATTAAAGAAGGCTATTTCGAAGGCGAAAGAGCTTTATATAATATTTCTGATACGGAAATAATTAATTCTACATTCGATAATGGTGAATCACCACTAAAGGAATGTAAGAATATTAAAATAAAGGATTCATCATTTAAATATAAATATCCACTTTGGTATTGTAATGGTGTTGAATGTGATAATGTTACATTTATTGAAATGTCTAGAAGTGGTATTTGGTACACAAAGGATATTACAATTAAGAATTCTTTAATTGCATCTCTAAAGCAATTTAGAAGATCAGAAAATATCACACTTGATAATGTATCTATTCCAAATGCTCAAGAGACATTATGGAATTGTAAGAATATTAAAATGAATAATATTTCATCAAGTGGTGATTATTTCGGAATGAATTCAGAGGGTATTTATGTTAATAACTGGAATCATTCAGGTAATTATTTATTTGATGGTGCGAAGAATATTGAGATACATAATGCTAAATTAGATTCAAAGGATTCATTTTGGAATACTGAGGATGTAGTTGTATATGATTCAACTATTATTGGTGAGTATTTAGGATGGAATAGTAAGAATTTAACATTTATAAACTGTGTTATCGATTCTAAGCAAGGAATGTGCTATATAGATAATATTAAGCTTGTTAATTGTAAGCTTTTAAATACTAATTTAGCCTTTGAGCGTGTTAATAATGTTGATGCGGATATTCATTCTAAAATTGATAGTATAAAGAATCCTTATTCAGGTATTATTTATGCAAGAAAGATAGATGAAATAATCTTAGATGAGGATATAGTTGATAAGAATAAGACTAAAATTATAGTAGAGGAAAAGTAATGTATAATTTTTCTAAATTAGCAGAAAGAAAAAATACAACTTCATATAAATGGGATAATACTAAATCACAACTTCCTATGAATATAGCTGATATGGATTTTATGTGTGCACCTGAAATAATTGATTCATTAAGAAAAAGAGTAGAAATAGGTGCCTATGGTTATTCAATTATTCCAGATGAGCTATTTGAAGCATATAAGGATTATGAATATAGAAATCATAATATCAAATATGATACTAAGGATATGATATTCTCACTTGGTGTAGTTCCATCTATTTCAACAATAGTAAGAGCATTAACTAATCCAAGAGAAAGAATAATTATTCTAACTCCAAATTATAATATATTCTTTAATTCAATTTATAATAACGGAAGATTAATTGTTGAGTGTCCCTTAGAGTATAAGGATAGTAAATATAGTATTAACTTTAGGCTACTTGAAGAAGAATTAAAGAATACTGAATCTTCTATGATGATTATTTCTAATCCTCATAATCCAGTTGGACTAATTTATTCAAAAGAGGATTTAGAAAAGATAGTAGAGTTATGTAATAAATATGAAATTATTTTAGTTTCAGATGAAATACATAAGGATATAGTAAGATCTGGATTCAAATACAATCCAATATTCTCTATAAAAAATACAGAAGATAATGTAATTGCCCTCATGTCTATGACTAAGGTATGTAATATGGCAGGTGTATCATCATCTATTGTTATAGCAAAGAATAGAAGACTAAAAAATAGAGTTGAACGTGCACTTAATACAGATGAAGTCGCAGAACCACATTTCTTTAGTATCGCACCAACTATCGCAGCTTTAACTAAATGCGATAATTGGATTAAGGAAATGAACGAATACGTTGATGAAAATTTTAGAATCTATAAGGAATATATAGAAGCTAATATAAAAGATATTAAATTAATCGATTCAAAGGCTACATATTTAGCGTGGATTGATGTATCTAAAATTACTTTAGATTCTAAGGGCTTATGTGATCATATATTAGAAAAAACTGGACTATTAATTAATCCAGGTGAGGAATATGGAAAAACTGGCGAGGGATTTATTCGTATTAATCTTGCGACAAGTCATGAGAATGTTAAGCTTTCATTAAAGCTTCTAAAAGAAGGAATTGAATCATTTAATAAATAACGGAGATAATCCGTTATTTTTTTTGCCATAGAAAAAAACTATGGCAAACTACTAATTTTATGTATATTACTTATGGCAAGAAGGTAGTATAATATCTATAATAGGGTAGTTTCTACCATATAATTAAGGACTTGGGTGATATTTATGAGAATTGATGAAATATTAAATAAAAAAAGAACATTATCATTCGAAACATTCCCTCCTAAAAAGGGTTTAGATGATATTGATAAGCTAAAGGCTACATTAGATGAGCTAGCTAAGCTTAATCCTGATTTTATTTCTGTAACTTACGGTGCAGGAGGTACTAATTCAAAGGGTAATGTTGAAATAGCATCATATATTAAGAATCATTTAAATATTGAATCAATTGCTCATTTAACTGGTGGTCCTTCATCTTATGAGGATATAGATAGAGTATGTGCTGAATTAAAGAAGAATAACATTGAAAATATTCTAGCTTTAAGAGGCGATAAGCCAATTGATTATGAGAGTGAATATTGTAAATATTTTAAGCACGCAACAGACTTGATGGAATATTTATCTAAATATGATTTTACATTAGGTGGTGCATGCTATCCTGAGGGTCATATTGAAAGTGATTCTTTAAAGGATGATTTAGTTCATATGAAGGAAAAAGAAGAAAAAGGTGCTAAATTCTTTATCACTCAAATATTTTATGATAATGAATATTATTATCGTTTAGTATCAGAGGCAAGAAAAATAGGAATTAAGTCACCTATTATTCCAGGTATTATGCCACTTACCTCACCTAAGAGTATTCAAAGAGTAAAGCAAATGTGTGGTTCAACAATACCACTTAATTATAAGAATATGTTAGAGTTCTATATGGATAATCCTAAAGTATTTAAGGAATTAGGATATAACTATTCTGTATATCAAATTATGGACTTACTTGCGAAGGGTGCTCCTGGTATTCATTTATATGTAATGAATAATGTTGAAACTGCTAAAGAGGTGACAGGAAGACTTGAAAACGTCATTAAGGAATATTTCTAAATTTGATAATATGGTTTATTCGTATTTAGGATATAAAAAAATAGAACGTGATCCTGAAATTGATAAGCTAATTGATGAAGTATTAGAGGAAATAGAAAAAATTAATCAATTTAATTATATTTACGCATCATTTGATTACAGATTAGATTTTTTAAATAATAATCAAGCCTATCAAAAATATTTAGATGGTAGTGATAGCTATATGCTAGTATTAACTACTCTAGGTAAAAAAATTGATGATAGATGTAAGTATTATTCTCTTATAGATATGAAAAAATGCTTAGTATTTGATGCGGTATCAAGTGCTTATTTAGAATATAAGGCTGATGAATTTGAGGCTGATAATTTTAAATTCGAGCATTCATATAGATTCTGTCCTGGCTATCAAGGTACTAAGACAGATGATATAAGAGAAATATTTAAGTATTTAGATAATAAGAAGCTTGGTGTAAGCTTACTTGAATCTAACTTAATGGTTCCACTTAAAACCATGTGTGGAATTATCGCAATCGGAGTTAAGAAAAATAAGGAATGCGGTAATTGCACAGTCAAGGAAAAGTGCGAGCTAAGGAAGGAGGGAAAGGTATGTTACAAGAATTAGGAAAAAAGATATTAATTTTTGATGGTGGTATGGGAAGTGAAATAGAAAAGAAGAATCTATCTTCATTTATACCAGAGGAATTAAATATAACACATGAAAGTGATATTAAAGACATTCATAAGTCATATACTAATTCAGATTTTATAACTACTAATACCTTCGGATTAAATAGAATTAAATATCATGGTACATATGATATTAAAGTGTTAGCTACTAAGGCTATAGAAAATGCACGAACAACAGGTAAGCTCGTATTTTTTGATATAGGACCAACTGGAAAGATGCTTTTTCCACTTGGTGATTTATCATTTGATGATGCGTATAATGCATTTAAAGAGATTGTTGAATATTCTAAGGATTTAGTTGATGGATATATATTAGAAACATTCTCTGATCTTTACGAGGTTAAGGCAGCTATTTTGGCAGTTAAGGAAAATTCAAATAAGCCACTATTTGCAACAATGACATTTGATAAAACAGGAAGAACCCTAACTGGTTCAACTCCAGAAATTGTTGCGAACACATTAGAAAACCTAGGCTGTGATGCAATAGGTATTAACTGTGGCTTAGGACCAAAAGAATTATATCCAATAGTTGAAAGATTTGTTAAATCATCACATATACCCGTTATCATTCAACCAAATAGAGGACTTCCTACTTTAAAGAATGGTAAGACTATTTATGATTTAGAGTTTGATGAATTTGATTTATATACTAAAAAGTTCGTTGATTTAGGTGTATCTATTATTGGTGGATGCTGTGGTACTAACCCTGAGTTTATAAATGGTATTTCTAAATATAAGGGATTAGATGTTAAAAAGAATAATAATGAAAGAAAAACAAGAATTAATTCATCTTCAGTATTAGTTGATATTGAAAATGTAAAGATCTGTGGTGAAAGATTAAATCCAACAGGAAAGAAAAAGCTAAAGGAAGCTTTAGTCAATGAAAACTATGAATATTTAGTAACTGAGGCTATTAAGCAAGCTGAGGCTGGTGCGGATTTGCTAGATTTAAATGTAGGTGTTCCTAAAATTGATGAAGCAAATGTTATGGTTAACGCAATAAGAAGAATCCAAGAATATTGTGATCTACCACTTCAACTTGATTCATCAAATAAGGATGCCCTTGAAATGGGATGTAGATATTATAATGGTATTCCACTTATTAACTCTGTTAATGGTGAAGAGGCTGTTATGGAAAGAGTATTCCCAATAGTTAAAAAGTATGGTGCTGTTGTATTAGGACTTGCACTTGATGAAAAGGGAGTACCTAAGACTGCCGAGGAGCGATTTGAAATTGCAAAAAGAATTATTGCTAAGGCAGCAGAATACGGAATTCCAAAAGAAAGAATCATTATTGATACACTTGTATTAACTGCAAGTGCAGAACAAGATTTAGTAAAAGAAACATTAAAGGGACTAACTCTTGTTAGATCATTAGGTGTTCATACAGCACTTGGTGTATCAAATGTCTCATTTGGTCTTCCTTATAGAGGACTATTAAATAGAAACTTCCTAGCTATGGCTATGTATGCTGGATTAAATATGCCAATATTAAATCCACTTGATATTGATATGAAGGGCGCTATCGATTCTTATAATGTATTAATGGGAATTGATAAGGGCTCTGAAAAGTATATAGAAAAATATCAAGATGTAGAGGTATCTTCAAGTATTACTAAGGTTGGAGCTACTCAAACTGCAACAAATCAGGTATTAGATTTATATAACGCAGTTAAAAAGGGTTTAAAGCCTGAGATAAAGAAATTAACATTAGAGGAGCTTGAGAAGAATCCTCCACTATATGTTATTAACGAAATATTAATTAAGGCACTTGCTGATGTAGGTACATTATATGATAAGGGTAAATTATTCTTACCACAATTAATATCATCTGCAGAAGCTGCCAAGGAGGCTTTTGAGGTAATTAGTCAAAAGTTCCCTAAGTCAGATAGTAAAAAGGCAACCGTTGTTATGGCAACAGTAAAGGGAGATGTTCATGACATTGGTAAGAATATCTGTAAGGTTGTATGTGAATCCTATGGATATGAGGTAATTGATTTAGGTAAAGATACCCCAATTGAAAAGGTAGTTGAGGCCGATAATTTATATCATCCATTTGCAATCGGTCTATCTGCACTTATGACAACAACAGTTATCTCAATGGAGGATACAATAAAAGCATTAAGAAAGAACAATACTAAGGCTCATATATTAGTTGGTGGTGCAGTTGTAACAGAAGAAATTGCAAAATCAATTGACGCTGACTATTACACAAAGGATGCTTTAGGTTTAGTAAATTGTTTAGAGGGATTATTAGAAAATGAAAAGAAAAATTAATTTAGGATTATTAGGTTTAGGATTAGTAGTATTAACAGCTTGTAATGGAAATAGTGCAAATACTAGCACTCAAGCTTCAACAGGTGCAGAATCTTCACAAGCTTCTACAAGTAGTAGTGCATCAAGTCAAACAAACAAATTAAATGTTACTCTTAAGGATGAAATATTTACAAACACAAATGAAACATTATCATATGTTGGAAATAACGCTAAGGCTTGTTTAGAGTCATTAGGCTTTGAACTTGTGTTAAAGGATGGCAAATATCAAATTGCTGATACAGAATATACATATAAGGATAAGAATTATACTTTAAATATTTATAATTCAAATAATCAAAAGCTTACTTCAGTAGATGATATCGTAATTAATGGTGAAACAAGTATTACTGTTAAGTATGAAGAAAGTAACACATTAGATAGTGTTGATAAACTAGTTGATAAGGCATTATATGGTTATATTAAGGATGTACTTACTCCAGCATTAAAGCTTAATACTGTAACATATACAGCTAACCACTGGGAATTCATGTTAATTAATTTATTAAAGAATACAGGATATGATAGTGATTTAACTACAATTAGCTATCATAGTGATTTTTTAGCATCACTTAATAATGTAGCATTTGATACATTTGATGATGTATATGATGAATACGGTTCAACATATGAGGCTAACTTTGGTAAGTATTATTATGCTTGTAAGGCAATAGGAGAGGCTATTCCAAGTGCTTATAAGGTAGCTTATCAAGAATACTTAAATAATTTACCTACAGATTATGCATTCTATGGTGAATATAAGTATCCATTCTCATTATCACCAGCTAAGGCTTTAAATATGACAAGTGCTAATTTAACAAGTGTGCTTTCAACAACTTACAAGGCTGATGCATCATCAGGCTATGATGGTCTTGTTTGGGAAGAAGCAGCTCTTGGCTTATATGATGACACTAAGATTAACTTATCTGATTTCCCAATTGCAGTTCAATATGATTATGACTGGATAAATTACACATCATCAGATACTAAAAATGGTACATCAACAGCTTTATTATTATTACCATTCGCAGCTAAGGGTGTTAACCCAAGATCAAGCCAATATGAAAATCAAGCTGGTAAGGATTTAGTTGAATTATTATTTGAAAATTTCTACGATTCTAATTTAAATCTAATAAAGGTATATGAGGCAGATACTACAACAAACTTCTCAACAGCACAAATTTACGCTGCACTTGCTTCATATAAGGCATTAAGAGATAGTGGAACAAAGCAAAATATCTTCGCATAAGTCTTTAATATTAAAAATTGTTATCTCTTTAGTATTAGTAGCTATAACAACAACTACAGTATTATTATTTGTATTTTTAAATAGAGGTAATAATGATTATAAGAATGTAGAAATAAAAATAGTTGATATAGATAATAATGTTGTATCTGATGATACATTTCAAACTAATCATGAATTCTTAGCTGAATTAATTATAGAGAAGTATGAGGTAAGAACATCTGATTCAACCTATGGTAAAATCCTATATGATATTTCAACAATAAAAACAGATTTCACTACAACATATATCGCAATATATGTGGATGACAAATATGCAACCTCAGGTATTTCAAGTATTGTATTATACGATAATATGAGAGTTACATTTATTGAGACTAGAGTAAGGAGATGAAATAGTGACCGTTAAAAGATTATGCTATATAGTAATGCTTACAGCTATACTTTTTGTTCAAGAAGAAGCATTAACATTTATTCCAAATGTTCAATTAACCTTCTTTTTGATAGTTGTCTATGGAGCTACTATAGGTATAGTTGATGGATCACTTGTAGTAATCGTACATGTATTACTCGATAATTTAATAATGGGGTCATTTACATTTTATGTTATTGCCCCAATGCTGATAGGATATGAAATAGCTTTAATATTAGGGTATCTATTAAGAAATAAAAGTGAATTTTATTTGGCTTTAGGTGCTGGTATAGCTGGATTTATATATTCAATGATCTTCTGGGGATCAACAGTCATTTTCTTTAAGGTTGACCCAGTTGTATATATAATTCAGGATATTCCATTTGAGCTTGTGTTAATTACTTGTAATGTAATAACAGTGTTATTCCTATATAAGCCAATAAAGAAATTAATACTAGAGCATTATCCTAAAAAGAAGCTTATAGAGTTATATTAATTACTAAACGAATGTGATAAAAATCATGTTCGTTTTTTTTATAAAAAAATTTAAAAAAATTAGCACTCAGGTATTGACAGTGCTAATATGATGATATATACTATAGGTGTAATTGGCACTCAACCACATAGAGTGCTAACAAATTCAAAACAAAAAAGGAAGGTAATTGAAATGAGAAATGAATTATATGATTTTGCGAATCAAGTAAGTAATATGTTTTATAGAGATGGAGGATATAAATCATTCCCTATCGATGTAGTAGAGGAGGAAGGCAAGTTTATAGTATACGCTGAAATCCCAGGCGTTAAGAAGGAGGATATCACTGTATCATTTGAGGATTCTACCTTAACAATCGCTGCTAAAAGAGAAAAGGGCGATAATAAGAAGTATTTAATCCATGAAAGAAATGCTATGAAGTACGAACGTAGTATTTACTTCAATGATATATTAGAGGATACAATTAACGCTAAATATGAAGATGGTATCTTAGCAGTTACAATTAATCTAAAGAAGCCTGAAGAAAAACCAAAGACAAAGATTGTTATTGAATAAGGAGGAGATATTATGTACGGACTAAATAAAAATGAAGGAAGCTTATACGATTTATTCCAAGGAGCTTTTAATGATGTATTTGCTAAGGAGATGAAAACTAATATTGTAGAGGATGATGAATCCTATACTTTAGAGGTTGAGGTTCCTGGTATTACAAAGGATATGATTGAAATTAGCTATCAAGATGATTATCTAACTATTAAGGCAGGTAAGAATCAAGATAACAAGGATAATAAAAATTATCTAAGACGTGAAAGGGTATCTATGGAAATGACTAGATCATTTTATCTAGAAGGTGTAGATGAAAATGATATTAAAGCCAAAATGGAAAACGGAATCTTGTTTATTAATTTAAAGAAATTGAAAAAACAAGAGGATGTTAAAAAGACTATAATGATTGAGTAAATAATTAGATGAATAAGTACTACTAAATGTATTTATTCATCTTTTTATTTTATTAAAAATAAAGTTTAACATTTTAAAATCTTTATGTTAAAATATCTAGGGAAATAATAAGAAAGGTAAGTATATTTATATACTTGGTGATATTTATGAGCCTATTAAGCGAAAGAAGTTTATCTAAAGAAGATAAGAGTAATATAATCACTTTAGGTGCGATAGCTAAGGAAGAAAAGCTAAAGGATAAATCTGTAGTTAACGCAACTATTGGTATGCTTTATGATGAGGATGGTAAATTATTTACATTTAAATCAGTAGATAAGGCACTTAATTTATTAACAGGTGATGAAAAATATGCTTATGCATCTACACCTGGATCTCCAAAATTCCATGAAGCATTAAAGAAGTGGGTATTTAGAGATGACTATGAATTATTCAAGGATAACTCATGTGTTATGGCAACACCTGGTGGATCTGGTGCACTTTCTAATACATTTGCAAATTACGCTAATGTTAATGATAAGATTTTACTTCCAAATTATATGTGGGGTAATTATAAGCAAGTAGCTTATGAAAATAATCAATCATTTGCAACATATAACTTATTCGATAAGAATGGTAATTTCGATATCGAAGATTTAAGAAATAAGATGATTGAATTAAAGAAGATTCAAAAAAGAGTATTAGTAGTAGTAAATGACCCATGTCAAAATCCAACAGGATATATTATGAAGGATTCTGAATGGGATAAGCTAATTGATGTAATAAATGAATTATCAGCTGATGGAACACCAATAATCCTACTTCATGATATGGCATATTTAGATTATGACCATAGAGGATTTATAGCAACAAGAAATAATATTAAGAAGTATTTAAAGCTTAATAAGAGCGCACTTGTTGTTATGGCATTCTCTGGAAGTAAGACATTCGCACTTTATGGTGTAAGAGTTGGTGCTCAAATTGCAGTATCAAAGGATAAGGAAGTATTAAATGACTTCTCAAGAGCTAACAAGTTCTCATCAAGAAGTAAGTGGAGTAATACAACAAACCTAGGTATGTCTTTAATTACTAAGATAATTGAGGATAAGGAATTAAAGCTTGAATTCGAGCGTGAGCTTGAGGAATCAAGAAAGACTTTAGCTCTAAGAGCTAAGACATTTTTAGATGAAGCAAAGAAAGTTAACTTAACTACTTTACCATTTGAATGTGGATTCTTCATTACAATTCCTGCAAATAACCCTGAGGCTGCATATGAATATCTTGTTAAAAAGAAGATACATATTATTCCTATGGGTAATGTTTTAAGAGTAACAATCTCTGCAATTTCAGTTAATGAATGTAAGATGTTACCAAAATTAATCAAGGAAGCAATTGATAGTACAAATAAATAATTCAAATCTGAGGACTAATTTTTAGTCCTTTTTGTTCTGGTGATACATATGTTTTTAGACTATTTTTCAAAACGAGAAGACATTAAAAGGTTAATAAAGAATAACGTTAAAATCGGTGGCACATCTGATGGTTTTAATGAGTTATTAATTGCTTCTGACTTTTATTCTAATGATAAAAGTATTTTTGTCGTTTTACCGACTTTATTTGAAGCACAAAAATACTATGATTCATTATGTGGAATAATAAATGAAGATGATGTACTATTTTTCCCACAGGATGAATTATTGTCTGTTGAAATGATTAGCCAATCAGGTGACTTCCTATATGAAAGAATAGAGACAATATTTTCATTAATATCAGATGGTAAAAAAATAGTTATTACTAATATTCATGGTGCGATTAAATACGAAATGAATATTAATACTTGGCGTGATTCTATATTTAAAATAGAGCATGATAAAACATATGATATTAATAAGATGATGAAAACACTAGTTAAATCAGGCTATGAAAAAGTATTTACTGTATCAAAGACTGGTGAGTTTTCAAAAAGAGGTTCAATATTAGATATATTCCCGCTTGGATATCAAAACCCAATAAGAATTGATTTCTTTGGTGATGATATTGATACAATAAAGGAATTTAATATTGAAACACAAAGATCACTTGATGCTATCGATAATGTAATAGTTATTCCAGTATCGGAATTACTATATGATGATAGTGATATTGATATGGTAAAAAGAAAGCTTTATAGCTCACTTGATAATTATGAATTATCTCAAATAGAAGATGATATGTATAAGAATGATATGATGAATATTACACTTCATAAATCACTTGATAGCATATCAGGTAAATATATGAGTCTATTTGATGATTCGAAGACTACTATATTTGATTTTAAGGAAAATAAGAAAATATATATTATAGATCCTCAAAAGAGTATTGAATATTATGAAAGATTAAAAATGGATCTATTTGATTATAGTGGAAGAATTGGTGGTAATTCATTAGAGTCCCTTGATCTATTTAAAAGTGCTCATGATGTAATTAAGCTTGGTAATGTCTTAATCGAAGGCTTAAGAGATATGGGTGGATATGATATTAATATTCACGCTAAGGATATTATTCCTTATAAGGCTAATACTAAGGCTATCGTTCAAGATATTAAGGATTATAGTATTAAAAAGAAGGTAATACTTTCTATTACTAATGAAACTAGAATCAAAAATATTAAGGAATTACTATACGAAAATAATGTTAATCTAGCATCTATTAGAGATTATGATAAGCTAGAGACTCATGTTGTATATTTAGAAAAATCAAAACTTCCTTCATTTGATTTAGAAAATAGTGATTTAGTTATCTTAAATGAGGAAACTATTTTTGAATATGATTATAAGAAGCGTGCTAAATATAAATCTATTTATAAGAATGCTCAAAAGATTAGTAATTATGATGAGCTTGAAATAGGAGATTATATTGTTCATTACGATTATGGTATTGGTGTATATGAGGGTATAAAGACACTTGATTTATCAGGTATTAAAAGAGATGTACTTTCTATTACCTATGGTGGAAATACTGGACTTTATATTCCTTTAGAGCAAATATCATCAATAATGAAATATGCATCTAAGGATGTAGAGGGTATTGAAATAAATACTATTGGTGATGGAAGCTGGGCAAGAGCCAAGGCTAGAGTTAGAAAAAGAGTTCATGATATTTCTGAAAAGCTTATTAAATTATACTCAGAAAGAACAAAGCAAAATGGCTTTGAATTCCCAGCTGATTCAGAGGAACAAAAGCAATTTGAAAGTGAATTTGAATTTGATTTAACTCCTGACCAAGAGCGAGCTATAAATGATATTAAGCGCGATATGGAATCTAAAAAGCCAATGGATAGATTAATCTGTGGTGATGTTGGTTATGGTAAAACAGAAGTTGCCCTAAGAGCTGCTTTTAAGGCTATATTTGGTGGTAAGCAGGTTGCGGTACTAGCACCAACTACAATACTTGCACGTCAGCACTATCATACATTTAAAAGTAGAATGGATAAGTATGGTGTAAGAGTTGAATTATTATCTAGATTCGTTCCTAAGAAAAAACAGGACGATATTATTCTTGATTTAATGGAAGGCTCTGTTGATTTAGTTGTTGGTACTCATAGATTATTATCAAATGAGGTAGCCTATAAGGACTTAGGACTATTAATTGTTGATGAGGAACAAAGATTTGGAGTATCTCATAAGGAAAAGATAAAGGAATTAAAGGTTAATATCGATTGTATTACCCTATCTGCAACCCCTATTCCAAGAACACTTCAAATGTCTATGATGGGAATAAAGGACTTATCAATGATTGAAACTCCTCCTAAAAATAGATATCCTATTCAAACATATGTTCTAGAAAGAAATGATAAGATTATTTCTGATGCGATAAAAAGAGAAATAATAAGAGGTGGACAGGTATTTTATCTATATAACTTTGTAGATACTATATTTGATGAGGAAGCACATATAAAATCACTTGTTCCCGATGCAAGAATTTGTGTTGCACATGGAAGACTTACTAAAGATCAAATAGAAAATGTAATCCAAAAGTTTATTGATAAGGAATATGATGTATTAATTTGTACAACTATTATTGAAACAGGTATTGATATGCCTGATACTAATACATTAATTATTCATGATGCCGATAGACTTGGTTTATCTCAAATGTATCAAATAAGAGGAAGAGTCGGAAGAAGTAATAAGATAGCTTATGCTTATTTAATGTATGAGCCAAGAAAGATATTAACTCCACAAGCTGAAAAAAGATTAAAGACTATTAAGGAATTTAATGAGCTTGGCTCTGGCTTTAAGATTGCAATGCGTGATTTATCTATTAGAGGATCAGGAGATTTACTAGGTGAGGAGCAATCTGGCTTCGTTGAATCTGTAGGTATTGATATGTATCTAAAGATATTAGATGAGGAAATCAATAAAAAGGATGAGAAGCCAAAGGAATTAATAAATTACGCTCCAATAGTAAATAGAGTTGTCTCAACTGATTATATTCCTAATGATGATGTAAGAATTAGTATTCATAAGAAAATAGATAATCTAAAGTCTTATGATGAGATAAAGGAATTAATTGGTGAGCTTGAGGATAGATTCGGACCAGTATCTAAAGAATTATATCTATTCATGCTTGAAAGATTTATGAGATTTAAAGCAAATGAAATAGGTATTATTAAAATCGAGAATAGAAATAATGAAATTAAATTCTTTATGAGTAAGGATGAATCTAAACAACAAGATGGTATATTCTTATTTGAGAATATTAGAAATTATAAGAATTTAAGAATAACATCCCAAGAAGGAAGAATTATATTTATTATATATAATATTAATAAGGATAATATGGAAGACATATTTAATAATATAATTCAGTTCTTTGAGTCTATTAAGAAACATAATAGCTTAATGATTGATAATAATAATTAAATGATTTATAATTATGTAAATAAGGAGATGTTATAATGGCAACAAAAACAGTAGCAACTAAGGCTAAGAAGAAGGATACTGAAAAGCCAGTATCAAAAGCACCAAACACAAAATCAGCCACTCAAAAGAAGGTTGTAACGCCAAAACCTCAAGCTTCAAGTGCTAAAACTGCATATCATGTTTCTAAAAGAGATAATGATGGTAGAGAGTGGAAGGTATTTATTCAAGGCTCTGATAAGGTAATCAAATTATTTAAGACTCAAAAGGAAGCTCTTGATTATGCTCAATCAATTGCCAAGAATAAAAACGACGGATCATATGTAATGCTACATGGTCTAGATGGTAAGATTAGAAAATATTAATAATATAAATTAGCTTATTCATTTGAGTAAGCTTTTTTATTTATTTAAAATTGCAAAAGAAATGGCAAAGTATATATTATTTTAATTAGGTGTAGGCTTAAAAACCTACACTTATTTTTATCTAAAATTAGCTTAAAAAATTATTTAAAAAAATTCTTGCATGTAGGAAATGATTCGTGTATAATGTAAAAGGCTCTATATCGAGCAGGAATTGGCTGTGAAGTGGAAGGTTGCCGACACACCGAAGAGCGTTGTCATTAACAGCGTGTTGGGTTTTTCCATGGAGCAAGTCTATACGACGATTATAGGCGAAAGGAGTTATTTAAAATGGCAAAAGAAAAAATCAAAATTCGTTTAAAGTCTTATGATCACAAGTTATTAGATCAATCTGCAAAGAAGATCGTTGATAGCGTAAAGAAGACTGGTTCAGAGGTAAATGGTCCTATTCCACTACCTACAGAAAAGGAAGTATTCACAATTCTTCGTTCACCTCACGTTAACAAGGATTCACGTGAACAATTCGAAAGAAGAACTCATAAGAGATTAATCGAGATTGTGGCTCCAACACCACAAACAATTGATGCTTTAATGCACATTGATCTACCTTCAGGTGTAGATATCGTATTAAAGAAGTAATTAAAAAAATAATTTAGGAAAAGAGGAAAATTTCAATGGCTAAGGGAATCTTAGGTAGAAAATTGGGCATGACTCAAATTTTCGATGCAGCTGGAAATTTAATTCCAGTTACTATCGTTGACTGTTCACAAAACGTAGTATTACAACAAAAGACAGTTGAGAACGATGGTTATGTTGCTGTTCAAGTTGGTGTATGCGATAAGAAAGTTATCTTATCAAATAAGCCTGAACAGGGTCACGTTGCTAAGGCTAACACTGCTCCTAAGCGCTTCATAAGAGAATTCCGTTTCTCAGAGGCACAAGGAAATGATTTAGTATCTTACAATGTAGGCCAAGAAGTTAAAGTAGATATTTTTGCTGCAGGAGACGTTATCGATGTAACTGGTACATCAAAAGGTAAGGGCTTCGCAGGTACAATCAAGCGTTATAATCACGCAAGATTAAGAATGTCTCATGGTGTTTCTGCTTGTCACCGTGAAGTAGGTTCAATGGGTGCAATTAAGGGTAACCTTAAGGGTAAGAAGCTTCCAGGACATATGGGTAATGTAACAGTTACTCTTCAAAACCTTACAATCGCTAAGGTTGATAGCGAAAGAGAATTAATCCTAGTTCGTGGTAATGTACCAGGACCTAAAAAGGGATTTGTAGTAATTAAGACTGCTGTTAAGGCAGCTAAGTAAGAGAAAGGAGATTTATTATGCCAAAAATCGCATTATTAAATCAATCTGGAGAAAAGATTAAAGATTTAGAGTTAAATGAATCTATTTTCGGAATTGAACAAATTAATCAACAAGTTGTATATGATGTTGTTAATGCTCAAAGAGCTGCTATGAGACAAGGTACACATGATGTAAAGAATCGTAGTGAAGTTCGCGGTGGTGGACGTAAGCCTTGGAGACAAAAGGGAACAGGACGTGCTCGTCAAGGTTCTATCCGTGCTCCTCAATGGGTTGGTGGTGGAACAGTATTCGGACCAACTCCTAGAAGTTATGCATTTAAGCTTAATAAGAAAGTTAAGCAACTTGGTTTAAAGAACACTTTATCTTATAAGGTAAAGGAAAACACATTATTTGCTGTAGACTCAATTAAATTTGATGAAGCAAAGACAAAGAACTTTATTAAATTCTTATCTGATATTAAGGTAGAAGGTAAAACAGCAGTTGTTTTATCACCTGAAGAATTAGATTGTAATAAAGATGCAAAAGCAACAAACATTTACTTATCTGGTAGAAATATCGATACTGTAATTGTTAAACCAGCCAATGATGCTAGCGTTTATGAACTATTATGTTACAAGAACCTAGTATTAACTGAAGCTGCAATCCAATATTATGAGGAGGCACTTAAGTAATGACAAAGGCATTTGATATTATCCAAGGTCCAATCATCACTGAAAAGACTATGGGTTTAAAGGAAAACTTCAACAAGTACACATTCAAGGTTGCAAAGAGTGCAAACAAGATTGAAATCAAGAATGCAGTTGAAGAAATTTTCAAGGTTAAAGTATTATCTGTTAATACAATCAATGTATTACCAAAGCACAAGAGAGTTGGCCAACATGAAGGTTTCAAGCCAGCTTATAAGAAGGCAATCGTTAAGTTAGCTGACGGCGACAAGATCGATGCTTTCGAAATATAATAGGAGGAATTATTAACTATGGCAGTTAGAAAATATAAGCCAACGTCTAATGGTAGACGTAACATGTCAGTTTTAACATTCGAAGAAATTACAACTGACACTCCTGAAAAATCATTATTAGCACCAAAGAATTCAAAGGGTGGACGTAATAATACAGGAAAGATTACAGTTCGTCATCAAGGTGGCGGCGTTAAGCAAAAGTATCGTATTATTGACTTTAAGAGAAACAAGGACAATATTCCTGCAACTGTAAAGACAATCGAATACGATCCAAATAGAAGTGCAAACATTGCATTATTATTCTATGTAGATGGTGAAAAGAGATATATCTTAGCTCCTAAGGGATTACAAGTTGGTCAAACTGTAGTTTCTGGTGCTAACGCAGATATCAAGGTTGGTAACGCATTACCAATCAACAATATTCCAGTTGGTAGTTTAATTCATAATATTGAACTTCATCCTGGTAAGGGTGGACAATTAGCACGTAGTGCTGGTGTTTCTGCTCAAATCTTAGGACGTGAAGAAGGATATGTATTAATCCGTTTAGGTTCTGGTGAAGTTAGAAAGGTTTTAGCTACTTGTAAGGCTACAATCGGTGAGGTTGGTAATGAATCTCACGAATTAGTAAGAATCGGTAAAGCTGGTCGTGCTCGTCACATGGGTTTAAGACCAGAAGTACGTGGTTCAGTTATGAACCCTAATGATCACCCTCATGGAGGTGGTGAAGGTAAGTGTCCAGTTGGACGTCCTTCTCCTATGACACCTTGGGGTAAGCCAGCATTAGGTTTAAAGACTCGTAAACATAAGAAAGCTTCTAGCAAACTAATAGTTCGTAGAAGAAATGATAAATAATAAGGAGGAACAAGATGGCTCGTTCAATTAAAAAAGGCCCATTTGCTGATGAACACTTATTAAAGAAAGTTGAAAAGCAAAATGAAGCCGGTGATAAAAAGGTAATTCAAACTTGGTCACGTAGATCAACTATATTCCCTAGTTTCGTAGGTTTAACTATCGCAGTATACAATGGTCGTGAGCATGTTCCAGTATATGTTACAGAGGATATGGTAGGTCATAAGTTAGGTGAATTTGCTCCTACAAGAACTTACCGTGGTCATGATGCAGACGATAAAAAAGCAAAATCAAATTAATAAGGAGATAAAATAATGGAAGCAAAAGCAATTGCAAATACTGTTAGAGTAACTCCACGTAAAGCTCGTCTTGTTGTAGACCTAATCCGTAATAAGGATGTAGCTGAAGCAAAGGCTATTTTAAAGCTTACTAACAAGCAAGCAACTGAAGTTGTTTTAAAAGTATTAAATTCTGCTATAGCAAATGCAGAACACAATTACAATATGGATACTAATAACTTATATGTTAAAGAAGCATATGTTACAGATGGTATCAGAATGAAGAGAATGTTACCTCGTGCTAAGGGCCGTGGTGATGTAATTATCAAAAGAACTTGCAACGTTACATTAGTAGTTGCAGAGAAAGAAAATGCGTAGGAGGTTAAACACATGGGTCAAAAAGTTAGTCCAGTAGGATTACGTGTTGGTATCAACCGTGATTGGGATGCTGCATGGTATGCAGATAGAACAAAAGTTGCTGATTTATTACATGAAGATCTTAAGATTCGTGAGTACCTTAATAAGGAGTACGCAAAAGCTTCTATTTCACGCGTTATTATTGAGCGTGTTAAGGGTCCAAACAATAAGGATCGTGTAAAAATCACATTACATACTAGCAAGCCTGGTATCGTAATTGGTAAGGAAGCTGAAACAAAGAATAAAGTTGTTAAAGAATTAGCATATATTACTAAGAAAGATATTATTTTAAATATCGTTGAAATCAAGAAGCCTGAACTTGATGCTACATTAGTTGCTAAGTCAATCGCTGAGCAATTAGAAGCAAGAGCATCATTCCGTAGAGTTCAAAAGGTTGCTATTCAAAGAGCAATGAAGGCTGGAGCTAAGGGTGCTAAGACATTAATTTCTGGTCGTTTAGGCGGCGCTGAAATGGCTCGTAGTGAAGGATATAATGAAGGACAAGTTCCTCTTCAAACATTACGTGCTGATGTTGATTATGCAGTAGCTGAAGCTCATACAACATACGGAAAGTTAGGTATCAAGGTTTGGATTTATAAGGGTGAATTATTCGACATTCAACCTAGAACAGTTGAAGAAAGACGTCCTAATAAGCCAAGACCAAGAAAAGAAAAAGACGACTCTAAGGGAGGTAAATAATTATGTTAATGCCTAAAAGAGTAAAATACCGTCGTCCTCATAGAGTTTATTTCCATGGTAAGGCAAAGGCCGGTACTGAACTTGCATTCGGTGATTATGGTCTAGTTGCAACTGAAGGTTGTTGGTTAACAAACAACCAACTTGAAGCTGCACGTATCGCTATTACACGTAAGATGAACCGTCAAGGACAAGTATGGATTAAAGTATTCCCACATTTAAGTAAGACAAAGAAGCCATTAGCTGTACGTATGGGTTCTGGTAAGGGTTCTCCTGAATGCTGGGTTGCAGTAGTTAAACAAAATGTTATATTATTCGAAGTTGCAGGTGTATCTGATGATATCGCTCGTGAAGCTTTACGTTTAGCATCTCATAAGTTACCTTGCTCAACTAAGATTATTGTAAAGTAGGTGGCAGAATGAAAGACACAATGACAAAGATTCGCGCTTTATCAGCTGAAGAAATCAATAAGAAGATCGCTGAATTAAAGGAAGAATTATTCAATTTAAAGTTTCAAGCTGCTCTAGGTAATATCGAAAAGCCTGCTCGTATGAGTGAAATCAAAAGAACAATTGCTAGAATGAAGACAGTTTTAACTGAAAAAGAAAATGCTAGCAAGGCTTCAGAATAGGAGGAGACAACATGGAACGCAATAGTCGTAAGTTTTTTCAAGGAACAGTAGTTTCTGACAAAATGGATAAAACAATCGTGGTATCTGTAGATACATTCGGAACACACAAGATTTATAAGAAGCGTGTTAAGAAGTCAACTAAATTCCACGTACATGATGAAAACAATACTGCTAAGGTTGGCGATGTTGTTAACTTCATGGAAGTTAGACCTCTATCTAAAACTAAGCATTATGTATTAGTTGAGATAGTAAAGGCAAAAGAATCACTATAATACGGTCTAAAAAGGAGGTACTATCATGGTTCAACAAGAAACAAGAGTAGCAGTTGCTGATAATAGCGGTGCTCGTGAATTATTAATTATTAAAATTTTAGGTGGAGCATTACATAGATACGCTTATGTTGGTGATATCGTTGTATGTTCTGTTAAGGAAGCTTCTCCAAACGGACAAGTTAAGAAGGGTGACGTTGTAAAGGCAGTTATCGTTCGTACTAAGGCTGGTTTACGTAGAGCTGATGGTTCATACATTAAGTTCGATGAGAATGCAGCAGTATTAATCCGTGAAGATAAGACTCCACGTGGAACTCGTATTTTCGGGCCAGTAGCTAGAGAGTTACGTGATAAGGATTTCATGAAAATTGTATCTTTAGCACCCGAAGTACTATAAGGAGGTAAATTATGAATATTAAAACTGGAGACACAGTAGTTGTAATCGCAGGTAAGAATAAATTTACCGTAGATAAAAAGGGAAATAAGGTGCCAACAACTGGTAAGGTATTAAGAGTTTATCCTAAGACTAACAAAGTAGTAGTTGAAGGTGTAAACAAGGTAAAGAAGCACCAAAAGCCTAGTCAATCTAACCAAGAGGGCGGAATTGTTGAAATGGAAGCTCCAATTGATGCATCAAATGTAATGTTATTAGATCCAAAGACTAATAAGCCTACAAGAGTATCAATTAAGGTTGATGAAAAAAATAATAAGATCAGAGTTTCTAAAAAATCTGGTTATGAGTTTAAATAGTCTTAGAGAGGAGGTAAACTTTCGTGAATCGTTTACAAGATAAATATCAAACTTCTGTTAAGGCAGAATTAACGAACAAGTTCAATTATAAATCTTCTATGCAAATCCCAAAGCTAGAGAAGATCGTTATTAATATGGGTGTTGGTGACGCTGTTGCTAACTCTAAAGTATTAGATGACGCTTTAGAAGAATTAACACAAATCGCAGGTCAAAAGCCAGTTGTAACTAAGGCAAAGAAGTCTATCGCTAACTTCAAGTTACGTGAAGGTATGCCAATTGGTTGCAAGGTAACTTTAAGAGGTGAAAAGATGTATGAATTCTTCGATAAGCTAGTTTCAATCGCACTTCCACGTGTACGTGACTTCCATGGTGTTAATGCTAATGCATTCGATGGTCGTGGAAATTATACATTAGGTGTTAAAGAACAATTAATTTTCCCTGAAATTAACTTTGATAAGATTAAGAAGATTCGTGGTATGGATATTGTTATCGTTACTACAGCAAATACAGATGAGGAAGGTCGTACTCTACTTGCATTAATGGGTATGCCTTTCAGAAAGTAAGAGGATAAATTATGGCAAAAACATCAATGGTTGTTAAAAATCATAGAAAACCAAAATATAGTGCTCGTGAATATACTCGTTGTGAGCGTTGTGGTAGACCACATGCTGTAATTAGTAAGTTCAAGTTATGCCGTATATGTTTCCGTGAATTAGCATATAAAGGTCAAATTCCAGGCGTTAAAAAGTCAAGCTGGTAATATTAAAGGAGGAATCAGGTTATGATGACAGATCCAATTGCTGATGTGTTAACTCGTATCAGAAACGCAAATCAAATGCGTAAAGAGACAGTTGTAATCCCTAGCTCAAAAGTTAAGAGTGCTATTCTTGAAGTTTTAAAGAATGAAGGATACATCGCAAATTACACTGTTTCAGCAGATGTTAAAAGTGAAACAACAATTACATTAAAGTATGACGAAAATAACCAAAGAGTAATTAAGGGTTTAAAGAGA